>NZ_NXIF01000028.1 GCF_002837275.1 Malaciobacter halophilus
TAAATTTTAAGAAACAAACGATTTGATTTATTTCATTTCGTTATGTTCGATTTGAAATATTAATGAAGTATTTTAATTGGTTGCGGAAACAAGATTTGAACTTGTGACCTTCGGGTTATGAGCCCGACGAGCTACCTGGCTGCTCTATTCCGCGTCATAATGGATGGGATAGCAGGATTCGAACCTGCGAATGACGGTACCAAAAACCGTTGCCTTACCACTTGGCGATACCCCAATTTTTAAGTGCCGAAATTATAGTAAAAAAAATTATAATTGTCAAGATAATTTTATGTTTTTTTTTAATTTTTACGATATAATCAAGATTAATACAAAAATTTTATATAAAAAGAGTAAATAATGTCAGCAATAAAAAGAGTACAAGAAGCTATTGAAGAGATAAGAAAAGGTAATATGGTTATTATGTTAGATGATGAGGATAGAGAAAATGAAGGAGACTTAGTATATGCAGCAGCATTAAGTACTGCTGATAAAGTTAACTTTATGGCTTCTCATGCGAAAGGACTAATATGTGTTTCTGTTACAAAAGAGACAGCAAATAAATTAGAACTAAATCCTATGGTTGAATCTAATACATCATCTTATGAAACTGCTTTTACTGTTTCAGTTGATGCCGTTGATGCAGCAACAGGTATTAGTGCAGGGGAGAGAGATGATACAATTAAAATTTTAGCAAATCCTGTTTCTAAGCCACAAGAGTTAGTAAGACCAGGACATATTTTCCCACTTATTGCAAAAGATGGAGGAGTATTAGTAAGAACTGGACACACAGAAGGAAGTGTAGATTTATGTAAGCTTGCTGGGTTTAATGGAGAAGCTGTTATTTGTGAAATCATGAAAGATGATGGGACAATGGCAAGAAGAGATGATTTAGATATTTTTGCACAAAAACATAATTTAAAACAAATTTATATTTCTGACTTAGTAGAGTATAGATTATCACATGAAAAACTTGTAGAAGAGATTTCTAGTAATGAAGTTGAATTCTTTGGTTCAAAAACTATAAAAAAAGAGTTCAAAGACCATTTAGGTAATATTCATACTGCAATAATATTTAAAGAATTAAGTGATATTTCTCATGTTAAATTCCATACAATTATTCCTGATATTGAGTTGTTTTTAAATAGTGATAAAATCAATTCAATGTTAAAAACAATTAATTTTTTAGAATCAAAAGGTGGAATATTAATCTTTTTAAGTGATAAAAGAGCAAATAAAGAGTCACAAAAAGATTATGGTATTGGAGCACAAATTTTAAATAGTTTAGATATTAAAAAGATTAAGTTAATGACAAGTGGTGGTAAACACTCATTTGTTGGACTTCAAGGTTTTGGATTAGAAATCTCAGAAGAGATTCAAATAGAGGGTTAATTAGGATTTTTCCTAATGCCTTAAATTTTATCAATTGTTTTTTATTGATAAACTCTTTTAAAAAGAATTTTATATCAACAAGATAGTTTGTAGTAAGAGTTTAAAGAAGTAGTAAAGTTTATTTTACTACTTCTTTTTATTTTAAAGCTGTGGACCTGCAGCTGTAAAATCAAATTCACTTTCTAATGTAAGATACTTTTTAAAGTTTTCTATATACATTCCAGCAAGTTTTTTAGCTGTTTCATCATATGCTTCTTTATCTTCCCATGTATTTCTTGGATTTAATACTTCTGTATCAACCCCACTTAATGTTTTTGGAATAGATAAATTAAAATATGGAAGTGTTTCAAAATCTGAAGAATTAATTGAACCATCTAAAATAGCATCAATACAAGCTCTAGTATTTTTAATACTCATCCTTGAACCAATACCATATGGACCACCAGTCCAACCTGTATTTACTAAAAATACATTAACATTATGTTTGTCTATTTTTTTACCTAATAACTCTGCATAAACTGTAGGGTTTAAAGGCAAGAATGCTTCTCCAAAGCAAGAAGAGAAAGTAGCAACAGGCTCAGTAATACCTCTTTCTGTTCCAGCAACTTTTGCTGTATATCCACTTAAAAAGTAATACATTGCTTGGTCTCTTGTAAGTTTTGCAACTGGAGGTAATACACCAAATGCATCAGCACATAAGAAAATGATATTTTGTGGATGTCCACCTCTCATATCAGGAGTGTGATTTTTAATGTGGTCTAATGGATATGAAACTCTAGTATTTTCAGTTTTACTAGCATCAGTATAATCAACTACACCATTTTCATCACATACAACATTTTCTAATATTGCACCTTTTTTAATAGCATTAAAAATTTCAGGCTCAGAGTCTTTGTCTAAGTTGATAACTTTTGCATAACAACCACCTTCAAAATTGAAGATTCCATTATCATCCCAACCATGTTCATCATCACCAATTAATGCTCTATTTGGATCTGTTGATAGTGTTGTTTTTCCTGTTCCAGAAAGACCAAAGAATAAAGCAGTATCACCGTCTTTTCCAATATTAGCTGAACAATGCATAGAAAGTTTCCCTTCTAAAGGAAGCCAATAGTTCATCATAGAAAAAACACCTTTTTTCATTTCACCTGCATACCAAGTACCACCGATGATTGCACAGTTTTCTTCTACATTAAATACTACATATACTTCAGAGTGCAAGTTATGACTTACATAAGATTTATCTATTGTTTTACAAGAGTTGTAAATTGTAAACTCAGGTTTAAAGTTGTCTAATTCTTCTTGAGTTTGAGGAACAATAAACATATTTTGAATAAAATGTGCTTGCCAAGCAACTTCTGTGATAAATCTTACAGATTTTCTACTATCTAAACTAGCACCACAATATACATCTGTTACATACAAGTCTTTGTTACTTAACTGCTTCTTTGAGTTAGCTAATAAATCTTCATACACATCTTTTGAAACAGCATGATTAATATCCCCCCAAGCAATATATTTGTTTGAAGGGTCTTGATTCACGAAAAATTTATCTTTAGGGCTTCTTCCTGTAAAGATACCAGTATCAATCATAAGTGCACCAGTTGATGATACTTTAGCACCTTCATTCTCTACGGCATGTGCAATTAATGTATCTACATCAAGGTTTCTGTACACTTTTCCTACGTTTTCAAGTCCAAGTGAGTTTTCTATATCAGGCATTTATACTCTTTCCTACTATTATATTATTATTTAAAAATTGATAAAAGTACACCGGCAGCTACGGCAGAACCGATAACACCAGCAACATTTGGACCCATTGCATGCATAAGCATAACATTTGAAGGGTCATATTTTTGTCCCTCTTTACTTACAACTCTAGCTGCCATTGGAACTGCTGAAACACCAGCTGCACCAATTAGAGGGTTAATTTGATTCTCTTTAGAACTAAACTTATTCATAGTTTTTGCCATGATAAGGCCTGCTGCAGTACCTGCAGCAAATGCAACTAGTCCAATAACCATAATTCCCATAGTCTCAGCAACTAAAAATTGTTCAGCAGCTAATTTAGAACCAACTCCCAATCCAAGGAAAATTGTAACTATGTTAATTAATGCGTTTTGCATTGTATCAGAAAGTCTCTCAACAACTCCTGATTCCTTAGCAAAATTACCAAAACAAAGTGCACCAATTAATGGAGAAGCATCTGGTAAAATTAGTAGAGTAAGAACTAAAACAACAATTGGAAAAACAATTTTTTCAAGTTTAGAAACTTTTCTCATTGAAGTCATTTTGATTTTTCTTTCTGCATCATTTGTTAAAGCTCTCATAATTGGAGGTTGAATAACAGGAACTAATGCCATATAAGAGTAAGCTGCAACGGCAATTGCACCTAGTAATTCAGGAGCTAATGCAGAAGCTATAAAAATAGATGTTGGTCCATCAGCCCCACCAATAATAGATATAGCAGCAGCTTGTTGTAAACTAAACTCTATACCAGGTATGTATTGAGAAAGTACAACTGCACCTACTAGTGAACCAAAAATACCAAATTGAGCAGCTCCACCAAGTAGGGCAGTTTTTGGATTTGCAAGTAGTGGACCAAAGTCAGTCATTGCTCCAACACCCATAAATATTAGTAAAGGAAAGAATTCATTTGCAATACCCATATTATAAATAATACCAAGCATACCATGATCCCCTGCAATATTTGCAATTGGAATATTTGCCAAAATTCCACCAAAACCAATAGGAATTAATAGTAGAGGTTCAAAGCCTTTTTTTATTGCTAAATAAAATAGAATGAAACAAATTATAATCATAATAACTCTACCAAAGCTTTGTGCAAAAATTGTCATATCTTGACCGTGAGAGTCTTTTACTCCCTCTTTAGGATTAACAATTGCATTTAGACCAGTAGTGTGATAGAATGATTTAATTAGTTCTGTAAGAGTTCTTGATTCATATTCTGTTTTTTCAACTTGCGCAGTATTATCGTGTGCAGGAGCAGCTGCAAATGCGTTAACACTGCAGATGCTCATTAGAAAAACAAAAATTGATATAATTAAATTTTTCTTCATCATTTCTCCAATTATTAGCCAATTATAGCTAAAGGTTGTCCCTCATCAACTGCTTCATTTTGAGATACTAAAATTTTTGAAATTGTACCTGCTGCTGGTGCATTAATATCAATTTCCATTTTCATCGCTTCTAAAATCATTATTTTCTGATCTTTTTCAACCTTTTCACCCTCTTTAACTAAAATTTTCCAAACGTTTCCATTTACTGCTGCTGGAACTTCTTGTGCATCTCCAGAAACTTCAGTAGCTGAAGTAGAAGCTTCAGTTGCTGGTGTAATTTGAATATCTGCATCACCTTCAGCAACAGATACATTGAATTTTTGTCCATCTACTACTACTGTGTAGTTTCCACTTGCGTTATTCATTTTTTTATTTTCTCCTTGTTCACAAACTTTATCATTTTCACAAACTTCTTCATTTTTTCTTACATTTAAAGGTCCATCACCTTTTAAAAATGTAATTCCTTTTTCATCACAAGCTGCTGCAATAAAAATATTTTCTTCAGTTGTTTCTATACCTTCTTCTTTTAATCTATTTTCCCAAAAAGACATAGTTTTTCTTTCATCTCTATCTGCAATATCTAAAGGATTTTCAGTAGTTGGTTCTAATTTTAATTTTTCAGAAGCTAATTTAACAACTTCTTCATCAGGTTGTGTTGGAGTTTTTCCAAAATAACCAAGTACCATTTTTCCATAACCAGGAGCAATTTGTTTCCATGGTCCAAACATAACATTTGCATATGCTTGTTGCCAATAAAATTGTGAAACAGGAGTTACAGATGTTCCATATCCACCTTTCTCAACAACTTCTCTCATTGCTTTAATAACTTCAGGAAATTTATCTAAAGTACCATTATCTCTCATCATTTGAGTGTTTGCAGTTAAAGCTCCACCAGGCATTGGTGAAAAAGGTATTAAAGGTGATACTTGAGTAGCTTCAGGTGGTATAAAATAGTCTTTTAAACAACTATTTAAAACTTCTTGATATTTTAATATTTTTTCAACATCAAGACCACCTAAATCATAGTTTTTACCTTTAACTGCGTGTAGCATTGTTAAAATATCAGGTTGTGATGTACCACCACTAACTGGACTTGCAGCTAAATCAATTCCATCTGCGCCTGCTTCTAATGCAGCTAAATAACAAGCAATTGATACACCAGCTGTTTCATGCGTATGAAGTCTAATATGAGTATCTTCTCCAACTAATTTTCTTGCCATTTTGATAGTATCAAATACTTTTTGAGGAGAACTAGTACCTGATGCATCTTTAAAACAGATTGAATCAAAAGGTACGCCACTATCTAATATGTTTCTTAAGGTTTTTTCATAAAAAGCAACATCATGAGCTCCAACACACCCTGGAGGTAAATCCATAAGTGTTACAACAACTTCATGATTTAAACCATATTTCTTGATGCACTCTGCACTGTATTCTAAGTTTTGTACATCATTTAAAGCGTCAAAATTTCTAATTGTAGAAACACCGTGTTTTGCAAACATTTTTGCATGCATTTCAACAAGTTCTCTTGAACCTGTATCTAACATAACAGTGTTTATTCCTCTTGCTAGAGTTTGTAAGTTTGCTTCTGGACCAACAATTTCTCTAAATTTGTCCATCATATCAAAAGCATTTTCTCTTAAATAAAAGAATAGAGATTGAAATCTCGCTCCTCCACCAAACTCAAAATGAGTTATACCAGCATCTTTCGCAGCTTCAACAGCTGGAAAGAAGTCTTCCATTAGAACTCTACCACCAAAGACAGATTGAAATCCATCTCTAAAAGTAGTATCCATGACATCTATATATTTCTTCGCCATTTATGTTAACCTTTAAGATTTTTGTGATGTTGAACAGCTGCTATTATTGCAGCTACTTTTGCAGAATTAGAAGCAGCAGGTGCTTGCGGTTTTTTTGCGGGTTGTTTTTCCTTTTCAGGAAAATACTTACTAAGTAAGGCGGCTTGCCCCTTTAGCACGAAAATTAAAATTATTAAAAATGAGAAAACAACTCCCATTCCTAAAACCATAAATTTGAGTGCTTCAACGATTAAATTTTCTTCCATATTACTCTCCGTGGTTACCACTGTAATTTGTAAGTACAATTTTATATTAAAGTAGCTTTATTAAAATTTATAAATAGCCACATTTTGAGTAAAGTTTGAGATTTTTTTGAACTTTTTGATATTTACAGAATTTTTTCTCCTATTTTATAAATAATTAAATCTAATTTATACACAATTTCTATTACATAATCAGTAAAAGTTAAGAATTTTTCTCCCATTTTTAATCCTTTTTGAAATTTTATGCCAAATTATAATATTTTTTATCAAAACCCTTGAAAAATATTTCATTTTGTAATATAATTATGTAAAATCTATGTTTGGAGCTATTTAGATGCTATTTGTAAATGAAATCATTGAAAAATTAAAAGATGTAATCAGTGCTGACGGAAAAAAAGGCAAAGTTTTTGATAAAGATGTTGCAAATGAACTTGAACTAAGTCAAGCAAATTTTGCTACTATGAAAAATAGAGGGAAGATTCCTTTTCAAAATATTCTTGATTTTTGTGCAAAAAAAAGAATTTCAATTAACTGGTTACTTTATAATCAAAATCCAAACTCTTTATTGGATTCTACTGATAAATATTGGATAAAATATTATCCTGATATTAGAGTTAGTGCAGGAGGTGGTGCCTATGAAGATGATGAGAGTTCAGAAAAACTTGAAGTACCTGAATATTTTATTAATATGTTAGGGGGAGAAGAGAATTTGAAAAATATAGATGCCATTAATGTAATAGGGGATTCTATGGAACCTACATTAAACTCTGAAAATATTATTTTTTTAGATAAAACAAAAACTGACTCAAGAAGAGAAGGTATTTATGCATTTACAACAGTTCATGGACTTTTTGTAAAAAGAGTTCAGCAAAGAGTTGATGGTAACCTTGATATTATTTCTGATAATAAAGATTACCCTAAGCAAGTATTGTCACCAACAGAAGTTAAAATTTTAGGAAAAGTTGTAGGTTCTTTTGGAACAGTATATTAAAAAAGTAGAGTAGTTTGCATCTGTTTAGAGTTTAGAAGTTCAATAATTTGCTCATATTTAAAACCTATTAAATATGCAGCATTGAACTGATTTTGTTTTAAATACTCTTTTACTTCATTTATATCTTCAATAATTATCTGTTTTGCATAAAAATTATTTATATATCTATTTGTAATGAAAAGTTTTGTTCCAAATTTGTAGCTTCTTTTTAAATAATTAATCTCTTTTTCTATAAAGTCAATATTTTCTTGAATTATTAAAAATTTATTACTTTTACCAAATTCTACTTGATTTATAAATCTATCTACAAAAATAGGTCTTAAAAGTATTGAATTTTTCAATTTAGCAAAATCAACTTCTTCTTCAATAAACTCCCATGCTGTAAGAAAATCACTTATATACAATTTTGAAACTCTTATTTTAGAAAAATATATATCTTTATATGTAAATGAAGTCTCAAATATAGTGTGTTCTATGATATTTTTTATTTGATTTTTATCAACTGTTTTAAGTTGATGATTTTTTGGATATAACTTATTCATGAAACTATTATCACAAAAAACAAGTCTATCCTCATCTTCAATATTATCTAAAATTTTAAGAGCATCATTGATATTTCTAATAAGTTTTAAGCTACTATTAGAAGAGTTTTTTAAACAATGAATAAAACTAAAAACCGTATTTTTACAATTAAAAGCACTTAAGTCATAGTTTGAAAGTTTAAATCTAATTAATTTTATTAAAGCTTCATCTAAATTATCAACTTTAATCCAAGCTATTTCAAAATCAGTAATAGTAACATTTGAATCAACAAGAATTAAAAAAGCCCCATTTTCAATTGCTAAATCTATATCTCCTAGATTTTTTGCAACAAATAAATCTCCTTCTTTTACTCTTTTTGCTTCAAGTTTAATACTATAAATAAAAGATATTGATGGAGAGTTTAATTTTACTCCATCAACAATATCAATAATTGATGATACTTTCACTAGCTTATTTTTGTTCCCGAGATTTTTGTTTTTTCAGGTCTAATCAAACATAAACCATTTTCATCTTTTGCTGCTAGAAGCATACCTTCACTTAACATTCCCATTAATTTAGCTGGTTTTAAATTTGCAACAATACAAGCTTGAGTTCCAACTAAGTCTTCTGCTTTATAAAACTCTTTAATTCCTGCTAATACTTGTCTATATTTATTCTCTCCTACATCAACTTGAAGTTTTAGTAGTTTTTTTGATTTTGGAACTTCAACTGCTTCTACAATAGTTCCAATTTTAAGTGTAGTTTCAAAAAATTTATCAATAGTAATTAAATTATCTGGTTCTTCTTCTTTTTGTTCTACTTCATTTTTGTCTTTTTTTACTTCTGGAGCTGTTTGTAATAAAGGCTCTTCAATTCTTGGAAATAGTTGTTCAACTTTTGTAATTATTGTATTTTGAATTAATCCTTTATCTACAATTAGTTCATTATAAAGTTTTGTATCTATATTAATACCTAAAGATTTAGCAATCATAGAGATTTTTTCAGGCATTACTGCTTGAAGTAAAATTGAACATTTTGCCATTATATTTGTAATTAATGCTACTAAAGCCATAGCTTCATCATTTTTGCCTTCTTTCATCTTTGTCCAAGGCTCATAATCACCAATTGCTCTATTTGCAATAGTTAATACTTTCCAAATCTCTTCTAGGTATCTATTGATTTGCATATTAAAAATTAAATCTTCAACATTTTCTAAAATCTCATTAACTTCATCTAACTCTTTTTGATGATATTTTTGAACATCTTTTGAATCAATTTTAAAATCAAAATATTTTCCACTCATACCTGAAATTCTATTTAATAAATTACCTAAATCATTCCCCAAATCAGAGTTTATTCTATCAATTAATGCTTTTTGAGAAAAATCTCCATCTTGTCCAAAAGGAACTTCTCTTAACATAAAATATCTAAAAGCATCTAAACCATAAGCATCTGCTACCTCTTTTGGATTTACAACATTACCTTTAGATTTAGACATTTTTTCACCATCTCTTGTCCACCAACCATGAGCTGCAATATGTTTTGGAAGAGGTAATTCTAAGCTCATTAAGAAAGCTGGCCAATAAATAGAGTGAAATCTTAGTATATCTTTTCCTACTAAATGTACACTTGCAGGCCAAAAGTTAAACTCTTTTTCATCGCTACCATATCCTAATGCAGAGATATAGTTAATTAAAGCATCAAGCCAAACATACATAACATGTTTTGGTTCATTAATTGAGTCAGGAAGTTTAACTCCCCATTCAAATGATGTTCTAGAAATAGATAAGTCTCTTAATCCACCTTTAACAAAATTAACAATTTCATTCTTTTTTGCTCTTGGTAGAATACAATCTTCATTCTCTTCATACCATTTTAAAAGTCTATCTTCATAAGCTGATAGTTTAAAAAAGAAACTCTCTTCTTTTACTATTGATGTTGGTTTACCACAATCTGGACAAAATTGTTCATCAATCAACTGCTTTTCTGTAAAAAATGTTTCACAAGATACACAATAAAAGCCTTCATATTCACCTTTATATATATCACCTTTTTCATACATTTTTTCAAATGCTTTTTGAGCACCCAATTTATGTTCTTCGTCTGTTGTTCTAATAAACTTATCATAAGTAATATCAAAATCATCCCATAACTGTTTAAATTTACCAGATACTTCATCTGCATACTCTTTTGGTGTCTTACCTTTTGCTTGAGCACTTTGAGCAATTTTTTGTCCATGCTCATCTGTACCAGTTAAAAAGTAAGTATTGTGACCTGTAAGTCTAGAGTATCTTGCTAACATATCTGCAATAATTGTTGTATATGCATGACCTATATGAGCCACATCATTTACATAATAAATTGGTGTTGTGATATATACATTTTTACAAGTTTCTTCCATTTTTTACCTCTTAATTAAAATTCAAATCCACCGCCTGAGCCTTTATTCATAGACTCATAAACAGCTAATACATATTTTTTTCTTAATTCGCACTCAAAAAACAAAGAACAAGGTTTGCAAGATTCAAGCTCTTTTGAATTTTGGCACTGTTTTAACTCTTTTAAAGCTTCTTCAAGCTTTAAGTCCCATTCATCAATTACGATTTCCGTAGGATTACTATTTTGCATTTTCTTTATATACTTTTAAAACTCTATTAATCTCTTCATTAGAACCAAAAAAACAAGGAGTTGTATCATGAATATGAGTAGTTTCCACTTCTAAGGCTCTTTTAAAACCATCAACTGCTTGTCCATTTGCTTTTTCATATATGTAAGCAAATGGAAAAACTTCAAAAAGCTGTCTTAATTTACCTTTTGGTCTATCAGTTGTTCCTGGATAAGAGAATAATCCACCACCTTTTAATAAAATTTGGTGTAAATCAGGAACCATTCCGCCTGAATATCTTAATCTATAACCATCTTCAAAAATATCATCAATTAATTGCTTATGAAAAGAAGACCAGCAATTTTGTGTAGAACCAGGCGCATTTAATTTACCTTTTTCATTTAATTTAAGCTCTTGCATAAATTTAAATTCATTGTTTATTAGTCTATACATTTTTACATCTTCAGTTGCTATTACAAGTTCCACTCTTGGTCCATAAACAACATATGCAGCTGCAACTAAATTATTTGCTGTAAACTCTTTTTCGTAAATACCAAAAATTGAACCAACTGAAAGATTTACATCAACCAGTGATGAACCATCTAGTGGGTCATATGCTATTAAATATTTTCCATTTTCATTTAAAGGAACAATCTTCTCTTGTTCTTCACTAACAATAGCTTTAATACAAGAAACATTTTTAAAAATTGCTTCTATAATCTCATCACTTGCAATATCTAGTTTTAATTGAGTATCACCAGTTGAGTTTTCATTTGAACTTTTGCTAGTATCTCCAGTTTCAATTAAATTTTTTATATCTATTGCTGATTTTTTTATAGCATCAAAAATCTCTGTCATTTTATACTCTCTTTGAATGTTTTTCTACCCATTGTATAACTTCGTCTGGGTTATTTAAATCAAGTTTATCAATATTTGAAGGAATGTCATCACCATTGATAGTATCATCAAAAGCTATTGCATCTGTAACATCAAAATATTTTTCATCTAAAGAGTTTCTAAATATTGATATTCTAGGAAGGGGTAGGGTTTTAAGACCCTCTACTAATAAATAATCAAAATCACCAAAAAGTTCAATTAGTTCATCAATAGATGAACTTTGTTTTTTAAATAGAGTTGTTCTGTTTGGTGAAACTACTGCAACATCTGCGCCTGTTTGGGAAAACTTATCACTATCTTTTCCTGGAGTATCAAACCTAGCTTTATCTTTTGGATCATGTTTTACAATACATACTTTATTTCCTCTATCTTGAAGTATGTTTGATACTTTTACTATTAAAGTTGTTTTTCCGCTATTTGATGGGCCTGAAAAAGCAACAGCTAATTTTTTAAATTTCTTATTATTCATAGGCTGGATTTTATCCAAATGATGGTTAAAGTATCTTTAGTGTAAAATAACTTTCTTAAATAAATTTGGAGAGAAAATATATGAAAAAACTTTTAATATCTAGCCTTTTTGCTTCTAGCTTACTTATTAGTGGTTGTTCTACAAATCATGCACTACTAAACTTTAAAAAAGATAATACTAGAAACTCAAATGCACTTCAGTTTACTAAAAAAAATGATATTAAAATAAACAACGAACCTAAAGTTCAATTTTTTGCTAGTTATTTAAATAAGATAAATAGAGATTTTAAAAACAGTAATGAAGAGTTTATCATAGGCGTTTATTTAATAAATAGTAAAACACAAGATTTTTTAAAAGAGGGCTTTACTTTAACATTAAATGGTACAAATTTATTATCAAAAGTTGAGTTAGATGGAAAATCTGAAGAAATCAAAGCTTTACCAATAAAAAACCCATGGGGAAAATACTATAAAGTTAAGTTTGAAAAACAAGAAGAAGGTAGTTTGATATTAAAACTTGAAAAACCTACTTTTGGTCAGACTCAATTAAATTTTCAAAAATAGAAGAGAGTTTAAAACTACTCTTCTTATCTAAATAGTTTTTATAAATATAGTAGTTTGTTAAAACTTTTTTTCCATACTCTCTAGTTTCATCATAAGATATAAGTTCCATACTCATAAAAGGTTCAAAGTCACCTTTTTGTGTAAACAAACCTAATCTTTTTAAATATCTAAAATAGCCATAACCTCCATTATATGAGTATGCTATAAAAAGAGGATTATTTAGACTCTTTTCTAAGTTATTTAGATGAAAATTTGCATATTTTAAATTTGTTTGTACTTCAAAAAGTTTATATATATTATAGTTTTCATCTAGTTTTTTCGCGATATGTTTACTTAAAAAAGGCATTATTTGCATTACTCCTTGAGCAAAAGCAGTTGAAATTGAAGCTGGAATAAAACCACTCTCTTGTCTTGCAATGGAATAAACTAAAGCCTGTCTATTAATAGAATACTCTTTTAAAAGATTTTTATAAGGAGTAATAAAATAGTTTTTACTGTATTTATTATACTTATTTAAAATATATACCAAATAAGGTTTTGTCTCTTCAGTTGTAAATATAGCTTTATATTTATTTACTTTTTCCTCATCTAAATTTTTTGAGTCTAATATTAAATTTACCCATGAAAAAGGGTTATTTACATCAAAAGAGTTTACACTTTTATTATGTTGTAACGAAATATCATATATTATATTTTCAATTTTTTTATTTAAAAGTTCTTTTGCGTATATTGAATAGATATTCAAATTTTTAGAGTTTGATAACTTGTCTAAATATTTTTTATCGTAAGTTATTAAATATTTCCAAAAAGTTACCTTATCTTTATGATATTTATTATGTGATTTATGGTATGAATTTGTTAAATAGATTAAAGCTTGTTTTAAATTCTCATTTTTTATCTCATTTAGTGCTAAATAAAATGATGTTTCAGAAGAGAATTTTTCATCGTTAATCTCTAAAAAAGAGCTACTTAAAAGATCAAGTTTTGGATTTGTAATAGCATATTTAATTAAAGTTTCTATTCTTTTATCAGCTACTATTTTATTTAGAGTACTTTTAGGAAGCTTATAATTTAAATAATCAATTTTAAATTGACTTCCAGTATTTAAATAAACTTCATAAAAATCATCTTTTGAAGATGAAATAACTTTTGTAAAAGGTATTGATGAGGCTAAGATATTTAAATGTTTTGCAAAAGTTGGGTACTTCTTTTTTACTTTTAAAATAGCTTCGTTTAACTCTACTTGTGATAATTTGGTTGCTTTATATAAAGTCAAACCAGCTTTAATACAATCATCATAAGTATTTATAAGCTCTTTTGCACTTGCTTGCATACATTGTGCAACAGCAGTTGTTTCATCATGTTTAAATTTTTTTGCAAATGCATAAAAAATTTGATTAGATACGTATTTAACCATACTTAAAGCTTCTAAAGCTTCACTCTCATTTATATCTTGTTTTAAGTACTGTAAAATATAAAAATCTTTTGTGATTGTTTTTGGTTTATTTTTTAACCATTCAAGTGTTACTTTAAATTCTTCTTGGTTTGAAAAAGAGTCTTGAATAAGAGGTTTTTTATCAATTTGTACAGGATTTGCATACATAAGTGTAGATGCAAAAATTAGATAAAAAAACCTCTTTTTCATCTTACATCATTCCCATAAATAGTTTTCCTAAAAAAGTTTCTAGGAATATAAGAATAAAAATAAGAATTAAAGGGGCTAAATCCATACCCCCAAATACAGTTGGAATATATTTTCTTATTAATGCATAAGCAGGTTCTGTTAATCTATATAACATCTGAACAATTGGATTATAAGGATCTGGTCGAACCCAAGATAAAATTGCTGAGATAATAATAACCCACTTATATAAAAATATTATTCCTAAAATAACTGTAAAAACTGAACTTAATAATGCATCTAACATTTTACAATTTCTCCTAAATAGTTTTTAATAAATGGATAAATTTCATTTAAACTTGGTCCATTCTCTCTTTTTGTTAATAGATATTTTAATGCTTTAGATAAACTATCTTCTTTTAGTTTTGTTTCATTTAATAAATAAGCTTTTAATTCATCAAAATTTTCCATAAAAGGAGCATTTTTTAAACACTGAATAATTATTTCACTCTCTTGTTCATATCCTTTACAAAGCTCTTTTTTACTAAAAATCAAATTTAGATTTTCTTTGATTTCATTTAATGTACTTGCTTCATTTAAAAATAGTTTTCCTAATTTTCCAATATCTGCATCTGCAAAGCCTAAAAGTTTTGATAATCTTAAATCATCAATTAATTCTAAATGCTTTTTATTAATAGTTTTTAATTCTTCTAAATCAAACTTTACTTCATTTGTAGAGATATTTTCAATCTCAAACCACTCAATTGCTTCTTCTAAAGTAAAGATTTCTGTTGGAGTTTTATTACCTAAAAGCACAAGATAATTAGCAATTGCAACAGGTAAAAATCCTTGTTCAATTAAATATTTTACTGAAGTAGAGCTCTTTTTTTCATTTGTAATAGCTGGTAGATGAATATAATTTATTTGTTTTGTATATCCTAAAGAGTTTCTAATATGAATCTGTTTAGGTGTATTTGAAAGTTCTTTTTCACTTTTAAATATAGTTGTAACATCGTGAAGCATATCATCAACTGCACATGCATAATTATAAGTAGGAGTTTTATCATGATTTAAAATAATAAAAGAATCTACATCTGTTGGAGTAAACTTTTGTTTGTTATTTAGTAAATCATCAAACTCGATATCTTTAGTTGGTCTTTTTATTCTAACAGTAAAAGAAGAGTTTACTTCTAAAACTGTTTCATCTGAAAGATTTGCACAAAAGTCATCATATGTATAAACTTTTCCTTCATTTTTTGCATTTTGTTTTAACTCATTAAGTTTTTCATCGCTGCAAAAACAAGCAAAAGCTTTTTTTTGTGTCATTAGTTGCATTGCTAATTTTTGATGATATTTAATATTGTCACTTTGATATATTACCCTTGAATGTTCGACAGAAAAGAGATTTAAAAGTTCTAAAATCTCTTTATCTTTTCCTTCAAGAACATTTTTTTTATCAGTATCTTCTATTCTTACTATAAGCTCTTCATTCAACTTTTTTGACATAATATAGTTAAATAAAGCTATTCTAAGGCTTTGTATATCCATGTCTTTTGTTGGACTTGGTGCATATCTTAACAATTTACTTCCTTACAATTGAAAATGATAAATCAACTATCTCTTCATGAGATTTAATATAGTCGTTTAACTCTTCAAGTTTTAAATTTTGTATTTTTTCTAACTCTTTTTGAGGATAATCTTGTTTTAATCCTTTATAATAAAGGTTAAAAGCTCTATTTAATCTTTGAGATAAAGTTTCAGTTCTTAAAGGCTCACTTCCTGTTAAAAAGTTTTTAGCTGCATCAAGCTCTTCTTGTGTAACACCTTTTTTAACAAAATCTTTTACAATCTTTGATACTAATTCTTGTGCCTCTTTTGCACTTTCAAGTTTTGTTTGTAAATATCCTGTAAAGTATGAATGAGATTTGTTTATCGATACATAACCATAAGCACTATAAGCTAAACCTCTTTTTACACGAATCTCTTCCATAAGTCTTGAACCAAATCCAGAACCACCTAAAATAAATGAAGCTACTTTTGCTTTATAATTATCTTCATCTTGTGTTTGTGCATTGAATTTACTTCCAAAATAGATATACGCTTGTTCCGTAGGTTTTACTAACTCTTTTGTTGTAGGTTTTGCTAAAATTTCAACTCTTTTTAACTCTTTTTTCCCTTTCGTTGGAATTGAGTCTAATAGGATTTTCAATCTTTGTTCAAGCTCTTTAAACTCTATATCTCCACCTGCAACTATAATAAGATTTGATAAATTAAATGTATTATTTATAAACTCTTTTATATTTTTTAATTTAATCTTAGAAATAGATTCAATAGTACCTGAAGTTGGATGCTGTAATGCAGTACCTTTAAATAAAATCTCTTTTAATTGGTTTCTAGCAACATAATCATAATCATTTTGTTTTCTTTTTAAAGAACCAATTTGAATAGTTTTTATCTTTTCTACCACATCTTTATCATAGTTTGGGTCTTCTAATAATTTTTTTAATAATTTAAAAGCTTTATTATTTACCTCTTTTAGTGTTGATAGTTCAATAACAAAAGTCTCAAAACCATTTGCAACATTTAAAGAAATAGCATTACTCTCTAATTTTGATGCAAACTTTGTAGAACCTAGTGTTTTTGTACCTTCATTTAATAATTTTGCTGAAAATGAAGCAATACCATTTAAATCTTTATCTTGTACAGAACCTGAATTTTGAAAAACTAACTGCATATTTAAAATTGGTAAACTTGTCTGTTTTTCAAATATTACAGGAATTTTTGTATTATTAATATCAATATGTTTTATTTGTGCACTCATTAAAATTCCTTGTAAACTAAGTAGTGTAATAACACCTTTAAATAGTTTTATTGCTTTCATAATTTGGTTTAATACCTCTCCATGATTTCATAAGCTGTATTTCTTTTAGCAGGATTTTCTCCTACATCTTTAATTAGAGTAATCATTTCATCTTGATTCATACAGTTACTAGCTCCTGCTGCTGCTACAACATTCTCTTCCATCATTGTACTTCCTAAATCGTTTGCTCCAAATTTTAAAGCAAGTTGACCAATATAAGAACCTTGTGTAACCCATGAACTTTGAATATTTGGAACATTATCCAAAAAAAGTCTTGATACTGCTAACAATCTTAAGTATCTATTTGAAGATTGAGGTTTTAAATCTGGAATCTCTTCTTTTAGTTTTGTGTTTGCACTTTGAAATGACCACATAATAAAAGCTCTAAATCCATTTGTTTCATCTTGCAATCTTCTAACTAAGTCCCAATGTTCTATTATATCTTCATCACTTTCAATAGTACCAAACATCATTGTAGCAGTTGTTTTCATTCCAATTGAGTGTGCAAGTCTATGAACTTCAAGCCAATCTTCAACATCAATTTTTTTAGGAGCGATAATATCTCTTACTTTATCACTTAAAATTTCTGCTCCTGCTCCTGGAATAGAACTTAAACCTTTTGCTTGAAGTCTTTTTAAAACTTCTAATTTAGATATCTTAGATACTTTTGCAATATAAGTAATTTCAATAGCAGAAAAACTATGAAGTGTAATTTGCGGAAATTTTGTATGTATGTGTTCTACTAAATCTTCATAATAATCAATTTTTAAATTTGGATGAACACCACCTTGCATAAGTATCTGTGTACCACCAATAGCAAGCAATTCTTCAATTTTTTCATCTATTTGTTCATATGATAAAACATAAGAATCTTCATCTCTTTTGTGTCTATAAAAAGCACAAAATTTACAATCAACCCAACATACATTTGTATAGTTGATATTTCTATCAACTACAAATGTTGTGATTTTATCTGGATGAAGTTGTGCTTTCTTTTGGCTTGCTAATCTTCCTAACTCATTTAAAGAAGCATTTTGAATTAAATCTAAGGCTTCTTCTTTTGATAATCTTTTATCTAAGTTAATTGGTTTAACCATTAAAAACTACTTCCTAATGAAAATTCAAATGATGATGTATCATCACCAGATTCATCATCAATTGGTTGTGCAAAAATTAATTGAAGAGGACCAACTGGTGATACCCACTCAAAAACTGCACCTGTTGAAGATCTACTTACATCATTGAAGTTCTCTTCACCAATCATCCCATAATCATAGAATACTCCCCATCTCATTTTTGCACTATCAACAAGAGGGAAACTTAACTCTAAAGAGTTTGCAAACATTCTTTTATATGGGTCTTCATATGTTCCATTATCATTATCTGGACCAAATGCATATGATTTAAATCCTCTTAATGTTTTAGGACCACCTAAATATAAAGAGTCACCTTGATTAATTTGTCCATTATCAATTAAAACTCTTAAATTTGCTTTATATCTAAAAATCCAATCTAAATCAAATTTATCTTCTAATGAGTAAAAATATTTAAAATATGAACTTGATTTAAGATATTTAGAGTCACCTCCAACACCTGCAAACTCTAAAGAAGAACCAGCTTTAATACCATTTCTTGGAAGATAAAAATCATCTGTATTATTAAAGTTTACATAAGGAGTAATAGAACTTGTAACATAATCAGTGTCTTCATAATATTTTTTACCACTTTGTTTTACAAATTCATCATCATAATCATAATTCTCTTCAATAAAATCAAGTCTATATCTAGCACCTGCGTAAAAGTTTCTAAAGAACTCTTTTCCTGCACCTACTGAGAAACCTTTAGCATTTTTATCTAGTTCATACTCATCTCTATCAATCTCAGTATCAGTATTATGTATTTCAATATCACCATTATATTTGCTATCAGCAATAGCTGGATTTTTTAAACTAAATTGAAATTTTGATTTTCTTGCAGATAATTCAGTTGATAATCCAAGACTAAGTCCTGAACCAAAAATATTGTTATCATTAATTGAAGCATTTACCATCATTTTATCATAAGAACCATAACCACCACCAAGGATTAAGTTTCCTGTTCTTGCTTCAACTACTTTAACCATTAAATCCATTTTATCTTCAGAAACTCTTCTTTGTTGAATTTGTACATCATCAAAATATCCTGTTCTTTTTAGTTTTGAAACAGAATCATTATAATCTGTAAGATTAAATTTATCTCCAGGAGCTAAATATACATTTCTTCTTATAACTCTATCTAATGTTCTTGAATTTCCAGAAATTTTAACATCATTTATATAAACTTTTTTACCTGGTATTACATTAAATATAATATCTGCAGTTGCATTTTTTTCATCTTTTTTAATATCATATTTTACTTGTGCAAAAGCATATCCAAGATTTGCAACTTGAGTTTTAATATATTCAACATCATCTCTTAATTTTGAAATATTAAAAGTTCTCTCTTTTTTAAGTTTTAATTCTGGGTATAACTCTTTAGATTTTAATATTGATTCATCAATATAAATTGTAATTGAGTTTGTTGTATATTGTTGACCCTCTTCAATAAAAAAGTCAAGTCTTGCTTGATTTGATGCAAAATCAACTTTTAAAAATGGATCTTTTACTTTTGCATCTAAATATCCATTTTGAAAATATAATTCATTAATTCTTGGACTCTCATATGGTAATTGGTCTAATTTTAACTCACCATCATTTTGTCCAAACCACCATGAAGCAAACTCTTCTTGTTTATTTGCTGTTACATTTTCAAAGTCAGAATCATCAAGATTACTAGCTCCAACATAATTAACATCTTTGATAATTATTTCATCACCTTTATTTACATTAAATGTAAGTGAAACAGAACCAGCAGTAATAGGCTCAACTTCAATCTCTACAATTGAATTAATGTACCCCTCTTTTTCTAGCTCTTTAAGTAATATCTCTTTTGCATTTTTTGCTCTTTGAGCAGAATACATACTACCTTTTCTAAGTCCCATAAGAACTTTTAAACTATCAATATCCTCTTCTCTTGTTTTATAACCATATATATCTAAGTTTGCTATTGATGGCTTCTCTTTAAAAATAAATTGAAGCTTTCCATTATCTTCTTTTACTGAGATATCATCAAAATAACCAAACTTATAAAACTCTTTAATTGCATTATTTATTTTGTTTATATCTAGCTCGTCACCAACTTTTAAAGCAAGTGTTTCACTTGCAATTTTAGATGAAATTTTTGTTAAATTAACATATTCAATTGAATCGATTTGTTCTGCATGAAGTATTGAAGCTAACGCCATAGATAGTAAGGTAAGTCTCTTTTTCACATTAATCCTTATTACATTTATAATTAAAGTAGTTAATATATCTAAATAAACTTTATAGCATGTTTAAGATATAATTGTTTAAATAATTATTTTAGAAGGTGAAAATTTTGAATATAGGTGTAGTAGGATTAGGACTAATGGGAGGTTCTTTAGCAAAGGCTGTAAAACGATACGGCATTGCAAAGAAGGTTCTAGGATACATTAATAGTGAAAAAAATAAAAAAGATGTATTAGAGTTAAAACTTGTTGATGAAATTGTAGATTTAAAAACACTAAAAGAAGAGTCAGATATTATTATATTAGCAATTCCTGTTGATGCAATAATTAAGATGTTTCCATCATTTTTAGATATTGACGAAAAAACTACAATAATTGATATGGGTTCTACAAAAGAGTATATTGTAAAAAATATTCCAGAACAAATAAGAGAAAATTTTGTACCAGCTCACCCTATGACAGGAACAGAAAAATCAGGTCCAAAAGCTGCAATTGATGATTTGTATGAAGGTAAAACAGTTGTTTTATGTAATTTAGAAAAAAATGGAAATATGCATGTAAATAAAGCATTTCGAATATTCCAAGGTATAGGAATGAGAATTGTAGTAATGGATTCTGATGAACATGATATTCATGCTTGTTTTATGTCTCATTTACCCCATGTAATATCTTTTTCTTTAGCAAATACAGTTATGGGACATGAAGATCCAAAATCTATTATTGCATTAGCAGCAGGTGGTTTTAAAGATATGAGTAGAATAGCTAAATCAAGTCCTAGAATGTGGACTGATATTTTTAAGCAAAATAGAAAAAATCTTTTAACTTCAATAGATTTATTTGAAGAGCATATGAAAAAAGTTAGAAAAATGGTTGAAGAGGAAAAATATGAAGAGTTAGAGGAATGGATGGCAAAAGCTAATACATTACATGAGATACTTTAAAGTATCTCTTGCTTATTTATTGCTTCTTGAACTTTTATTGCTTGATAATGCTCTTTTACATCATGACATCTTATAATTGATGCTTTATTATTTATTGCTTCTAAATGAATAGCCAATGTACCAGGTAATCTTTGTTCAATTGATGAAGATACAATTTTATCTATCATAGATTTTCTACTTGCTCCAATTAGTAACTCAAAACCTAAATGTCTAAAGTGTTCTAAATTTCTTAAAAGTAATAAATTGTGTTCTAAAGTTTTACCAAAACCAATTCCTACATCTAAAATAATATCTTCAACACCAAAGCTTTGCGCTTTTTGTGCTTGTTTTTTTAAAAACTCTTCTACTTCTAAAATAACATTTTCATAAGTAGGACTTTCTTGCATATTTGTCGGATTATTTTGCATATGCATAATAACTGCAGTTGCATTATATTTTGCAGTTAATTTTATTACTTCTTCATTTTGTAAACCTGTAATATCATTTACTATTTTAAAACCTCTATTTAAAACATAATCAATTACTAAAGGTTCATATGAATCTATTGAAAAAGCTGCTTTTTCATATAGTTTTTGTTCATAAATTGAATCAACAATATTTTTCACTCTTTTTAATTCAATTTCTGGTTTTACAGGACTACTTCCTGGTCTACTTGATACTGCTCCAATATCGATAATATCTGCACCATCAGTTATTAAGGTTTCAATTTTAGATATTGCTTGAGACTCATTAAATCTACTATCTTTAAAAAAAGAGTCTTCATTTGCATTTAAAACACCCATTATCTTAGTTTTATATATTTTATTATTTATAAAAGAGTTTAGTTTTTTTGCAAGTGTTTTTAAATCAAAAGGTTGAGCTAACTCTTTTTTGCTTAAAGTTTCAAAATGTTTTGAAGTACCAATTAATATAGCATCAACATACTTTTGTTTTGCAGTAATAACTCCTGTTGGTACTGCTAGGTCTGCACCAATAGATAAAGCATCTTGTTTTAGAATATTTGCAGCACCTACATGCAAACTCTTAATATATAAAGTATGTAAATTAGATTTTTTTGATAAAATTAAAGAACCTGTCTTATCACAACCTAGTTTGTTATATAATGATTTTGCATCATCTATTTTTAGTTTAAATATTTCCATTATTAAAACCTATTTTTTCTATTACTTAATGTTAAAAGTAGGGTAGTTAACACATTAATTGGCCGAGAATTTAAATCTATTAATTTTATAGAGTTTGAAAACATCTCTAACTCTTTTTGTGTTAATTTAATATTTTGTTCTTTTACTTTTAGAAGCATTGATTCAACTAAATTTATAGCTTCACCTTTTGAAATCTTTTGATTCTGTTTTAAAAAAGAGTATATATCTTTTAAATCTAGCCTTAGCAAGTCTAATTCACAAGAGTTAATTGTTTGTGAAGTTTTTAAGTATTTATGAGGCATTCTTGAAAAAATTGTTGGTAAAATAGTTGATTTTGTTGTTGTTACAATAATAAATACAATATTCTTTGGTGGTTCTTCTAAAGCTTTTAAAAGAGAGTTTTGTGCTTCACTTCTAAAAGTTGTTCCACATAAAATTAGATATTTTTTATTATTTGAAGCAATATATGCTTCTTTTATAGCTGCATTTGCTTGTGCTAACAAAAACTCATCTTTTTGCTCATTTTTAATAATTCTACATGAGTGAGCTGGTAGCGTTGATAAAAGATATGAAAGAGTATCTTCTATACTATTTACTATTAATATAGTTGATGTATCTACTTTAATATCGTTAAAGTTTGTCATTAGTTCTCTACATTTATCTCTGCAAATAGTGCAGCACTTAAAGTTTTATTATAAAGTCTAAACATTTGTAAAAGTTTCATATCAAGTGCATCATCCTTACTTCTTAAGTTAAAAGCATCTTGCATCTCTTCATCAAATAACCATAAAAAAGAGTTTTTAGAAACTTTAGGAATAATTGCTCTAACACTTTGACTTCTACCAATATACCAAAAACAGTATCCATTTGGAAAAGATATATTTAACATATCTTTTATATAATTAATATCATCTTCAGATTTTACTTCATCTAAATATTTATAAAAGCCTTTTGCATCATAAAAAGGTAAAAATGGTCTATTTAAGCCTTGAGAGTTGATATTTGTAAATATATACTCTAAAAACCAATCTCTTTGTTTATCTGTAACAATAATTACAGAACAACCTTTTTCTAGTATATTTACTACTGATTTAGATACTAAAGGTGTCCATTCGTATTTTTTTTCTTCAAGCCATGGAGAGAGAAGTTTATCCTCTCTTATCGTGTCTACTGTCCAATTTAAAAATTCTTGCACTACTATTTATCCAAATTATAAACTTCGTGTAAAGCTCTTACAGCCAACTCTGCATATTTCTCTTCAATAACCATTGAAATTTTAATCTCACTTGTAGAAATAATTCTTAGATTTATATTCTCTTGAGCTAATGTAGAGAAAGCTTTTGAAGCAACACCTGTATGAGATTTCATACCTACACCTACAATTGATACTTTACAGATTGAATCATTATAATCAATATTTCTAGTATCATCTTTAAATTTTTCCATAACTTTTTTACAAGATTCAAAGTCTGTAGTTGGAATTGTAAAATCTAAATCAGCTTTTCCATCAACACCAACAGTTTGAACTATCATATCAACATTTATGTTTTCATCTGCTAATGATGTAAAAATTGATGCAGCAATACCTGGTCTATCACTTACACCATACATACCAACTCTTATTTGATTTCTATCTAATGCAATACCACTTACTACAGGTTTTTCCATAATATTCTCTTCCTTAGTTATTAATGTACCTTCAACTTCTGGCGTAAAGCTACTTCTTGATACTAAATTTACATTTAATTTTTTCGCCATTTCTACAGATCTATTTTGTAATACCTTTGCTCCAAGACTTGCAAGCTCTAACATTTCATCATATGATATTTTATCTAACTTTTTTGCTTTTGGCTCTATTCTTGGATCAGTTGTATAAATACCATCTACATCTGTATAAATTTCACATACATCTGCATCTATTGCACCAGCAATTGCAACAGCAGTTAAGTCACTTCCTCCTCTTCCAAGAGTAGTTACTCTTCCTTCTTCACTTACCCCTTGAAAACCAGCAACAATAACAGTTTTACCTTCTTTAATAGCAGTTTTCATAGCTTTTGTATCAATATATTCAATTCTTGCTTTTGTATGATAAGAATCAGTTGTTATGCCAGCTTCTCTACCACTCATTGAAGTTGCTTTATATCCTTGTTCATTTAAAGCAATTGATAGTAGTGCTGAAGTAACTCTTTCTCCAGAACTTAAAAGCATATCCATTTCAGACCTATTTGGAGTATCTGAAAAATATTCTGCATACTCTATAAGTTTATTTGTTTCTCCACTCATTGCAGATACAACAGCAATAACATCATGCCCTTCATCGCGAATTTTTTTTATAATGTTGGCTACATTTTGGATTCTTTCTAAATTACCAACACTTGTTCCACCAAATTTTAAAACTTTTAACATTTTTTCTATTACCTTTTAAATATAACCTTCTTTTCTAAAATATTTCAATACTTGTTTGTATACTGTTCTTTTAAAAAAAGTAATATAGTCATATATATTTTTTGTTGCTACAAACTTGTATTCACTAAACTCAGGCACTTCTGTATTAATATTGATCTTCGCACCTTTTTTTAGTTTTACTAAATAGTATCTTTGAATTTGTCCATCATATGGTTGCATTTTTTTTGCAATAGCAGGAGGAAACTCATAGCTTACCCACTGCGGATACTCAGCAATAATCTCAATATCCTTTGTACCAATCTCTTCTTCAAGTTCTCTAAAAAGTGCTTCTTTAGATGATTCTCCCTCATCAATTCCACCTTGTGGAAACTGCCAAGCATTTTCTACATCAGTACGTGAAGCAATAAAAACTTCACATTTTTCAGGATATTTTGCTGATAGTACTATTGCCGCAACATTCGGTCTGTAATTTTTACCATCTTTTTTAGGTATTGTCTCTTTTTTATCAGTCATAAATATATTTTCCCTTATAATTAGCCGAAAATTATATTTAAATTAGGATTAAAAATTGCTTTTATATATACATATTCCCTTCTGTGATAGTAAATGTCACTATTGTGCGTTCAATTCTTACACAGATAAATTTCATTTAAAACATAACTATATGAAAGCCTTAGCAAAACAACTAAAGTTTGAATTACAGTATATTAAAAATAAAGATGAAAAACTTGAAACAGTTTTTATTGGAGGAGGAACACCTAGTTCTATAAAATATGAAGAGTATGAAGAAATATTTAAATTAATACAACCATACTTAAAACAAAACTGTGAAATAACAACAGAAGCAAATCCAAACTCTGCAAGTGAAAAATGGCTTTTAAGAATGAAAAATCTAGGAGTGACTAGAGTAAGCTTTGGTGTGCAGAGTTTTGATGATATAAAGTTAAAAAAACTAGGAAGAGCGCATAACAGTAAAAGTGCTATAAGTGCTATACAAAAAGCCAATTGTATAGGTTTTAATGGTATTAACTGTGATATAATTTATGGAGTTCAAGGAGATAGTTTTGAAACTTTAAAAAAAGATTTTGATACTGCTTTTTCTCTACCAATTACACATTTAAGCGCATATAGTTTAACAATTGAAAAGGATACAAAATTTTATAAAAAACCAAAAATAAAAATTGATGATGAAGCATTATCTTATGAAATATTTGATTATATAAATAGATGTGGTTTTACCCAATATGAAATATCAAACTTTACAAAAGCAAAAGAGTTTGAATCAAAACATAATTATGGTTATTGGGAACATAAAGAGTATTTGGGTATTGGTGCTGGTGCTGTTGGATATAAAAATATGCAAAGATATTATCCCAAAAAAGATATACAAAGTTATATAGAGCAGCCATTAGATTATGAATTTGAAAATTTAACAAAAGAAGATATTAAAGTTGAGAAAATTTTACTTGGTTTTAGGTGTTCTACTGGCGTACAAATAGATATTTTTAACGATAATGAACTAATAAAATTACAAGATTTAATAGATGAAAAAAAAGTAATATTAAGAAATAATAGAGTTTATAATCAAAACTTTTTATTAGCAGATGAATTGGCTTTATATATATTAGAGTAAATTTCTTATAAAATAGGCAAAATATTTAATAAAGGTATTATATTTGACAATAAAAGATTGTATAAAAAAATATTCAAAACAATTAAGAGAAGTAACACATATACCCAATAAAGAGGTTGAAATTTTAATATTGCATATTTTACAAAAAAATGTAATATGGTTGCATTTAAATTACAATAAAGAGTTTTTAGAAGAGAATATCTTAGAAAAACTAATAAAAAAAAGAGCTACAAACTACCCTATGGAGTATATTACAAAAAAAGCTTCATTTTATGGAGAACTTTTTGAAGTGGCAGAAAATGTTCTTATTCCAAGGCCAGAAACAGAGCTTTTAGTTGAAAATGCTATTGAAATTTTAAAAGATAAATCTAATACAAATGTTTTAGAAATTGGTACAGGTTCAGGAATAATCTCAATTATGCTAGCAAAACTAGTTGAAAATATAAAAATAGTTGCAGTTGATATTAATGATGATGCATTAGCTTTAGCAAAAAGAAATGCAAAAAAACATCAAGTGGAACATAAAATAGAGTTTATAAAAAGTGATTTATATGAAAATATTAAAAATAATAAATTTGATATGACTATTTCAAATCCTCCATATATTGCAGATGATTATAAACTACCCTTAAATGTTGAGTTTGAACCAAGAAATGCACTATTTGGAGGCGAAATAGGAGATGAAATTTTAAAAAAGATAATTGATGATACATATAAAAGTAAAATACCATATTTATTATGTGAAATGGGATATGATCAAAGAAAACCTTTAATAAGCTACTTTCAAAATTTTGAGATTGAGAAATATGAGTTTTATAAAGACTACTCAGGCTTTGATAGAGGTTTTAGTATTAAATTTAAAAAAGGAGATAAATAGATGTTTAAAGAGTTTAGTTTAGATAATTTTGAAGATAGTAAAAGTTTATTAGAAAAAAGAATTAAAGAGAGTAAAAGTAAAATAGAAAAGCTTTTAGAAATTGAAAATAAAACATATGAAAATTTTGTAATGCCTTATCAAGAAGTAGGGGAGAACTTAAGTGATTTTATTACACCAATTTTTCATATTGATTCTGTTAAGAATTCAAATATTACACAAAAAGTTTTAGAGGAGTGCATTCCTTTAATATCAATTTATGAAACTGAGATGTCGCAAAATGATAATATATATAGAGCTTTAAAAGATATACAAGATAAGAGTTATACATCTTTAAATAGTATACAAAAAAAAGTTTTAGAAAATGAGATAAAAGACTTTGAATTAAGTGGATGTCACTTAAATAAAGATAAGAAAAATCGATTAAAAGAATTAAATTTAAAACTAAGCGAACTATCTCAAAAGTTTTCTCAAAACTTATTAAATGCAACAAATAGTTTTGAAATGATATGTGAAAATTTTGAAGATGTAAAAGAGTTGCCTAAATCAGATTTAGAGTTAGCAAAATTTGAAGATGAAAATGATAAAAAAATAAAATATAAGTTCACACTTCAAATGCCTTCTTATTTAGCATATATTACTTATGGTTCAAATAGAGAAAAAAGAGAAGAGATTTATAAAGCTTATTGTACAAGAGCCCCTGAAAATGAAGATGTTATTAATGAAATACTTAAATTAAGAGATGAAAAAGTTAAACTTCTTGGATTTAGTAACTATTCACAATACTCTTTAAGTAGAAAAATGGCTAACAGTGAAGAAGAGGTTGTATCTTTTTTACAAGAGCTTGCAAGCAAAGGTAAGAACAGAGCAAAAGAAGAATTAGAACAGATAAAAGAGTTTGCAAAAAAAGATGGTATTGAAGATATTAAAAGCTTTGATTTAAGTTATTATAGTGAAAAAGTTAAAAAAGCTAAATATGATTTAGACCAAGAGTATTACAGACCATATTTTGAGCAAAGTTCAGTATTAAATGGTTTTTTTAGTTTTTTAAATGATATTTTTGAAATAGAGTTTCAAGAAACACAAGCAAAAACATGGGATGAAAAAGTAAAAGTATTTAATATTCTTGAAAATAAAAAAGTTATTGCTAGAATCTATCTTGATTTAGAAGCAAGAGAAGATAAAAGAGGTGGTGCTTGGATGAATAATTGGCATACTCATTTTATAGATTCTAATAAAAAAGAGCATTTACCTACTGCATATGTAGTTTGTAACTTTCCTCCTTCTAAGCAAACTACTCCTTCACTATTAAGACATGATGATGTTGTTACTCTTTTTCATGAAATGGGTCATGCATTACATCATCTTCTAAGCAAAGTTGAAGAGCCTTATGTTAGTGGTATCTCTGGTGTTGCTTGGGATACAGTTGAATTTCCTTCACAATTTTTAGAATATTTTGCATATGCAAAAGATGTTTTAAAAGTTTTTGCAAAACATTATGAAACAAAAGAAGTTTTAGATGATGAAGCTATTCAAAGATTAATCGATGCAAGAAATTTCCAATCTTCATTAGCAATGATTAGACAAGTTGAATTTGCTTTGTTTGATTTTAAACTACATCAAAAATTATACAAAAATGCAGATGAAATACAAGGGCTATTAGATAGTATAAGACAAGAGTATAGCCCAATATTGCCACCTGCATACAATAAATTTCAACACGGTTTTGCTCATATATTTGCAGGTGGATATGCAGCTGGATATTACTCTTATAAATGGGCAGAAGTTTTAAGTGCCGATGCTTTTTATATGTTTATAGATTCAGAAAATTTATTTAATAAAGATTTAGCAATGAAGTATAAAGAACATATTTTACAAAAAGGTGGTAGTGAAAATATGGATAAATTGTTCTACAATTTTGCACAAAGAGAACCAAGTGTTGATTCTTTATTAAAAATTGATGGAATTATTAGCTAACTTTTGTAATAATTACTTTTTTAATTACAAACCTAAAGAGGATTTAATAAAGATGACTAATCAAGAAACTATTACAAAGTTAAATGAAGCTTTAAATACATTAATAAAAGCATATGAAGAATTACAAAATGAGAATACATTATTAGAAGAAAAAATAGAAAAGCTTGAAGAAGATAAAAAAGCGCTTGAGGGAAAAGTAAGAGACCTAGAAGATACTAAAAGAAACTTAGAGGATAATGTTAATGAGTTAAATGACTCTACAGAAAAACAAAATAACAATATTAACTCTATGTTAGGAAAAATCGAGAGTCTTCTAGGTAACAAGAAAAACTCAACGCATAATAATAAAGATGACAATAAAACTTTTAATGACAAAGAGAAAAATAGTTTTATTAAACATGAGGATAACTCATCCTCTAAAAATGGAAGTTTAGATGAAATTTTAGAAGAAGAGTTAGATAATACATCTGCAAATTTTAAAGAAAGTTCTAATAGTAATAGTGAAAATAAAATTGATCTAAATAGAATGGCTTCTTTATTAAATGGATTTAATAACTAAAGATAAAGATAGCTATGACAAAACAGATTAATAAAAATACTCTTTTTAATACTTTTGGAATAGATAATTTTAACTCATTGGAGGAGGTTATAAATAGTATGCCTCCTTCAATTGTTGAGTATCATTTAAATAGTTTAGATGATATGGAAAATGAAATATATTTAAATAAAAGAGATATTGAAAAGTCTGTAAATTTTGGTGAATATAATATCTATTTAGATTATAGTGAAAATATCTATTTAGAAGTTGAGTTTACAGAAGATACATTAACAAGTAGTTTTTTTTAACTACTTGTTGTTTTTAAAAACTCTTTTAACTGCTCTTTTCTAAGAGGTTTTGAATAGTAGTATCCTTGATATAAATCACAATTTAATGTATCAAGTAAATCTTTTTGTTCTTTTGTTTCTATACCTTCTGCTAATATTGACATATTTAACTGTTTTCCAATTGTTATAATAGATTTTGCCATATTTAATGAGTTTACATCATTTATAATATCATCTATAAAGCTTTTATCAATTTTTAATTCATCAATTGGAACTTTTTTTAATAGACTTAAAGATGAGTAACCTGTACCAAAATCATCAAGAGAGATTTTTAGATTTTGTTTTTTCAAACGATTTAAAAGATTTACAATAAATTCAATATCTTCAATAAAAACATTTTCTGTAACTTCTAATGTTATATACTCTTTTTTAAATTTTACTTTTTTTATTTGATGTAGTAAATCGTTAAAAAACTCTTTTTCAATAAACTGCTTCATGGAGATATTTATTGAAAGATGAAACTGTTTTTTTAAGCTATCTTGGATATTTTTAATATCTTTTAAGGATTTACTTATAATATGATTTCCTAAACTAGCCATGATTCCAGAGTTTTCTGCTATTTTTATAAACTCATCTGGCGTAACAAAACCTAACTTACTGTTTTCCCATCTAACCAATGCTTCAACTCCATGAAAATTTAAGTTTGAATCAAATTGAGGTTGATACATCATATATATTTCATCATTTGTAATGGCTTTTCTTAGTTCTTGTTCTATTAAAGATTGTCTTAAATACTTATCTTTTAATGAATTTTCAAAAAATACAAAAGTATTTTTAATTTTTTTAGCTTCATACATAGCTATATCTGCATATTTTTTTATCTCTTCTTGATCTCTTCCATTAATAGGATATTGAACAATACCTATACTTAAACTTAGTGTAAATTTAATTTTTCCGATATTATTAATAGATGAAAAATCTGTCAAAATATTTTTTGCTAAAATCTCAATCTCTTCTTTATTTGTATTATATGTTATTAATATAAATTCATCACCACTATATCTTACTATAAAATCATCTTCTTTTATAAAGCGTTGTAATCTAATACTAATTATTTTTAATATCTTGTCTCCATAAAAATGCCCAAAAGTATCATTTAATGTTTTAAAATTATCTATATCTAAAAAAAGTAAACTATAAGGTCTATTTTTTTCTAATTTTTTTGTTAAATAGAATCTATTAAATAGTCCTGTTAAATCATCTTTTATTGCTTTTTCATATAAATGTTGTTGTTTACTTTTTTCAATCTTGTAAATATGTCTTACAAGATAATAAACAAGCATTTGAATAGCTATAACGATAATAAGCATAAAAATAAAAGTTTTTAAAATTGGTGTATATAACTCTTTTTTCGAGCTTTGTATTACAATCCAAAGGTCAAATCTTTTTAAATATTTAATTGTTGAAAAACTACTATTTTCTCTATTTTCAATAGTAATAATCTTCTCTTTATCTTTTAATTGCTCTAGGGTTAAATCTGCTTTGTCTAAAATAGCTTCTTTAAACTCTTTTTGTTCATCTTTTATAATTGGTTTTTTAAAAGCTTTATCTTCTGATATTTCTAAAAAATAGTTATTTTGTTTAAAAAGAAAAGATTGCTTAAATTTACTATTTGTTAAAAGAATATTTCTAAAAGTATAATTAAGGTCAATTGCACTTGAAATCACTGCAACTACATTATTATTTATTTTTATGGCTTTTCTAAGAGGTATTATATATTTTTGAAGTTTTTCATGAAAATAGCTTTTTCCTACAATCATCTTATTACAGTGTAAAGCTTCAATAAAACTTGATTTTGTTTGATTGTCATTTAGAAGATTTTTATATGAATCTTCTTTTTCATTTAATATAGTATTTAATAAGAATATTTTACCATCAGGAGAAGCTAAAGAAAAACCTAAAATTGAACTTTCATATTTTAATAAAGATTGTGTTGCATATTTCGCTTTTTCTATAAATTTTTCATCTTTGCTATTTAATATTTGAAAACCCAATATATCAAGTAATATTTCATATTGTAAAAAAATAGAGTTTATTGCATTTGCTTTAATTTTTACTATATTTTTTTGTTTAGTTGTAAACTCTTTTTTTTCTATATGATAAAAAAAATAAGTTATAGAGATAAAACTAACTGTACTTAAAAAACAGACCAAATAGAAAAGTGTCCAAATATTCTTTTTTATTGTTTTCAAAACTTACCTTTTATTGTAAAAATCTATTATAACAGAAAAAAGTAAATTTTTAATGTCTATAAACTATACAATAGATAAAATCAATGACACTATTTCTTTATAATTACCTAAATGAGGAAGTAATTCAATATCTACTTTTTTAAACTCTTTTTTTAAATTTTCAATTTCTTGAGGAATATCTTGCTTTACATGTTTACCTTCTGCTAAAAAATAAGGAAAAACTTTTATTTGGTTATAACCATTATTAATCTGATTTTTTATTGCATTATAAATTGAGGGTTCACATAGTTCTAAAAATGCAGGGATAATTTTTAAACTTTTATCTTTACATTCACTATTTAGTTTTTTTGTTAAATTTATTATTTCATCATTTGAAGTTTTCACTCTGCTTCCATGAGCTACAATTACTAATAATTTCATATATACAAATCCTTAAATTTTCAAATATTTTACTAAAGTTTAATTAATTTTCATATAGTTTTTTTGATTTTCTAAAAAATTTCAAAAAAAAATTAACTTAATAATAATTTTTTAATTTATTTAAAACCCTTCAATTATATGACTTCTTATTAAAAAG
>NZ_NXIF01000029.1 GCF_002837275.1 Malaciobacter halophilus
AATTATTTTGCCTAAACATTAATTCTTTATTAATAAAGATAAAATATAATACTGTTTTTAATAAAGGTTACTAATGTTTGAAAGATTTTTAAGATTTTTTGTAGAAAACTCAAGAATGAACTATACCTTGTTTTTTTTAATCTTCGCAATAGGTATATGGTCGTATAACAAAACAGCAAAAGAGATATTCCCAAATTTTGAATTAGATATGATTTCTATAAGTGGTTCTTATAGTGGAGCTAGTGTAGATATACTTGATAAAATGGCTGTTACAGAAATAGAAGATAATTTAAAAAACATTACAGGTATAAAAGAGATTACAACAGTTATTAGTCCAAGTAGATTCTCTATTATTTTAGAATTAAACAAAGGCGAAAATAAATATAATATTGCAGATAAAGTAAAAGATACTATTACTCTTACTAAATCAAACTTACCTTCTGATATGGATGAACCAAGTGTTAATGTAATTGAACGTTATAAAAAACTAATTGATGTCTCCTTAACTTCAACAAAATACACTACTGATGAACTTAAACCCTTTGCAACAGAACTAAAAAGTAAAATTTTAGCAGTTGAAGGAGTAAGTGATGTAACTATATATGGTGATTCAGATAAATATTTTGAAGTTTTATTAAATGATAGAAAAATTGAAGCTTTAGGACTAAACAAAAGTGATGTGTTTAATGTCATCTCTAATTTATCTTATATTTTTCCAATAGGGAAAATAGAAGGAAGCAAAAAACATTTTTATTTATCTACATATAATGGTGCAAAAACTGGCAAGAATTTTGAAAACCTACTTATTAAAATTGGTGGCAAATCATTATATTTAAAAGATATTGCAAAGATTGAAAAAAAATATGAAGACTCTTCTACTTTATTCTCTTTTAATGGAGAACACGCTTTATCTTTAGCAGTTGAACAATCAGAAACATCTGATGCTTTAAAAATATCAAAAGATATGAAAGAACTACTTCAAAAAATAAATAATCAAGATAAAGATATTCATATCTCTATTAGTGATGATAATAGTGAAAAGATTAGAGATAGACTAAATATTGTTATATCAAATATTTTACTTGGAATTATGCTAATTACTCTTTTAGTTGCATTATTAATAAACTTTAGAATGTCAGCTATTATTGCTATTGGTATTCCTACATCTTTTGTGATTGCTGCTATTTATATGTATTTTTTTGGTTATACAATTAATATGATTTCTCTTGTAGGAGTATTAATAGCTATTGGTATTGTCGTTGATGATGCAATTGTAGTAAGTGAAAATATACAACAGCATATCGAAGAGGGTTATGAACCTAAAGAAGCTGCTGTAATGGGAGCAAAAGAGATGGTAAAACCAGTAACTATTGCTTCTATTACAACACTATTCTCTTTTTTACCCATTCTAATGATTAGTGGAACAATGGGAGAGGTAATGAGATTAATTCCTATTGCTTTAAGTGCTTTACTTGTAGCTTCATTAATAGAGTCATTTATTTTCTTACCAATACACGCAGCACATACACTTAAAAGTGGAGCAAAAGTTACTTCTTGGGAGAAGCCAAATAAAATATATAGTGAACTAATTCACTTTTTTATGAGATGGAAAAAAACTTTTTTAGTACTTTTTATTATCTTAGTTCCTATTGCTACTTTTATGGCTATAAAAAGTTCAAAATTTCAAATGTTCCCTAAATTTGATGCAACTGATGTAAAAATATCTATTAAAGCAAATGAGAACACTACATTAGAAGAAGCTTTTGCAATAGTTCAAAAAATTGAAGCAGATTTAATAAAAAAAGAAGATGAATTTTTTATTAGAAGTATTGATTCAGTAGCAGGATTTAGAAGAGATACAGGTAATAATACAGAAAGATTTCCATATGTAATGTATATGACAGTTGAGTTAAAAAAGTTAAAACAGATGAATTTTTTAGATAAATATATTACTCCTTATTTAACTTTTTATTATGATGAAGAAGGAAGAGTTAGGACATTAAAATCTAAACAAATAGCACAAAAATTAAAAAAATTTTTAGAACAAAATAAGTATAAAGAGAAATTTAATCTAAATGAACTTGTTGTATTAGAAAAAAAAGTAGGTCCAGTAAAATCTGATATAAAAATTGGTCTAGTTTCAAATGACAATCAAAAGATTATTAAAAATGTAGAACTTTTAACTAAAAAACTTCAAGAAATAGAAGGTGTACTTTCTGCTTCAAACTCCTTAAAATTTGGTATTGATGAAATAAAATTAAAAGTTAATGAATATGGACAAAAGCTTGGACTTACTGAGAGTTTTATTGGTTCATATCTTTCAAATCTTTATTTAGAGAAGAAAAAAGGTGTATCTTTTGATGAAAAAGAGATGCTTGATATTAAAGTAAAAAGTATAAATAAAGATATTTATGAAAATTTTAAGAATATTGAGATTCCTTTAGCAAATGGAAAGTTTGTAAGACTTTATGAAGTTGCAAGATTTGATATAATTAGATCATTTGAACAACTAATAAAAGATAATGCTCAAAAGAACTTTTATGTATATGCAAATGTTAATGCAGATATTATAACAGCTTCAGAAACAATACAGAAAGTTCAACCTACATTAAAACAGATTGAAGAAGATGGAGTTAGACTTATTTTTAAAGGGGAAGCAGAAAAAAGAAAAAATTTACAACATGATATGCTATATGCAACAGGTTTAGCTTTACTTCTTATTATGCTTGCTATGCTTTATTTATTTAATTCATTTAGAGATACATTTATACTTATGAGTATTATTCCTTTTTCTATTTTAGGGGTTTTAATAGGACATAAGCTAATGGGATTAAATCTTTCAATGCCTTCAATGATTGGAGCACTTGGATTAGCTGGGGTTGTTATTAATGATGGAATAATTATGATGACTTACTTGAAAAAAGCAAAAAATATTGAAGAGATTTTTTATAGAGCTTCAAAAAGGTTTAGACCAATTATTCTTACTACAATTACAACACTAATTGGAATGAGTTCACTTATTTTCTTCCCAACAGGACAAGCAGTAATTTTCCAACCAATTGCTATTGCTTTAGGTTTTGGTCTTGCTTGGGGAACTATACTTAATTTAGTATATTTACCAGTTTTATATACTATTTCACATAAATTAAAGTAGATACTAAATAGTATCTATTTTAATACTTCAATTTATTTTATTATATTAAATTTGTATCCCATTCCATATATATTCTTGATAATTTTTGTAGATGTTTTCTTTCTAAATCTTTTTAAAATCATCATTATTTTATTTTCACTGTACTCTTCATCATTATCATAAATTGATTTAAATAAATCCATAAGTGTAAAGTAATGAATATCATCTTTACAAAACTCACCTAACATCTTATACTCATTTTTTGTTAAATCAACCTCTTTATTATCTTTTTTAAGAACTTTATTATATGCATCCCAAGTAAAACCATCTTCTAATATAAGTACACTATCTTGAACATTACCTTTTCTACTCTCTATTGCTTTTAAAATAGACTCTTTAAAAAGACTTCTAGGTAAAGGTTTTACTAAATATTTAAATATATTTAACTCAATAGCATCAAATAAATAAGCCTTATCACTATGAGCAGAAAGAATAATAATAGTTACATCTTTATCATCTTTTCTAATCTCTTTTACAACATCCATACCATTTATATATGGCATACTAATATCAAGCATAATAATATCTGGCTTATGTTTATAATACATCTCTAAGCCTTCTTTACCATCTTCTGCTTCAATTATCTCATCAAATAACTCTTCTAAATAGATGCTATAACTTTTCCTTAAAAGTGCATCATCTTCAACAAATAAAAGTTTCATTTTTCTATCCTATAATACTAAATTTTGCTCCATTACTATGATTCTTACAAATTAATTTTTTATTCATATTATCTTCAATAATTCTTTTTGCAATAAATAACCCAATTCCTGAATTTACTTTTTCATCTTTAGTTGAAACATTTGCTTCAAATATCTTATCAATTGGCTTAACTTTTATTCCACCTGCATTATCAATTACAGAAAAAATAGGTTTATCCTTTTGCAAGGAAATATCCATTGTAATAGTTGGATTTTTTACTCTATTTTTAATTATAGCATCAATAGAGTTGTTTAATAGTATAATTATAACTTGTATATACTCTTTTTTATATCCAACTGTTTTAATTTTTTGATTATCACAGTTTATCAAATGATTTACTGAATTTTTATTAAATTTTATATCTAATAGTTGAATGGCTTCTTTAGCACAATCAATTAAGAAAAACTCCTCTTTATTCTTTTGTGGACTAAAGTAATCTAAAAACTGAGTAACAGTATCATTCATATAAGTTGTTTGTTGCTCTATTTCATTTAATTGCTCAGATAAATACTCTTTTGTTAAACTATTTTTATTATATGTTGTTTCTAAATTTAAAGATATCATATTTATTCTATGAAGTGGTTGCTTCCATTCATGAACAATTGAGTTTAAAACTTCACCAAAAGAGGCTAATCTAGTCTGTCTTAAAATATATAACTCTTGCTCTTTATTTTTGATTTTAAGTTTTAAATTTTTTTCATTACTTACTTTTAATCTATAAGCAATTAGTAAAGACATCATCATAATTTCTAGTAAAATATTTACTTTTAATATTTTAGTCATTATCTCAGTATCTATAAATCCTAAAACAATATTTATAATAAAGGTTAGAGTTACTATCATAAATATAGCCCAAATAAATGCATAGATTTTAGATATTTTCTCTTTACTTATTATCAAATATCTAATAGTAATAGATATTATTAATAAGATTATTAGCATAGTACAAACAAGTAAATATTTTTGAACTAAATATAAAATTGAAGTATCAATAAAAGCAACAAAGATACCTACAATTGAAATTATTGGTAATATATAAATTGAACTAAGCATTAAAATCTTATATAAAATAAATGCGTTCCTTCTGCTTTGAAAAAGATTTGAAGAGAATTTTGCAATTGAAAAGAATGTGACTATAAAAAATATACAAGAAATAAACTCATTAAAAGTTGGTGTATTTGGCAATAATAAATAAGATAAATATCCATCATAAAAAAACAAGAATCCAAAAGTACCTATAATATACCCTAAATAGTATTTATATATTTTAACTTTTGATACTAAGTAAATAAAAAAGTTATAAAAAAACATCAATAAAAGTGCAGCATAGAAGGAACTATTAAAAATATTATCCATATCTCTTTGCTTATAAAACTTACTAATTGATACTATTTGCATAGGTACAAGCAATGAAAAAGAGGAATTAATTTTCATATATAATGTAGTTTTTCCTTTTGGTATTTCATAAGCATATTTACTATAATCTGAAAAATCAAAAGAGTGCTTATATTTAACTCCATTTTGATACTTCTTAATTAAAACATTTCCCCTATAAAAATAGAGTTTTAACTCATCAATTAAAAAATTATCAATCTTTAAAATCTGCTTTTTTAAAGAGTTGTTTTCAATTTCTAGCTTCAACCAATAGCTATTTTTTGAATATTTAAAGTTTAAATTATTATAAGTTTTAAGTGTTTTAAAATCTTCATAAATAACTGTTTGAATAGAGAAGTTGTTTTTATTGTAACTTAAATATTTATGTACATTTTTTATTTGAGAACTATCTTTTGAAATAACCAAAGTTTGAGCATTTAAAAAGCTACAAATAAATAAAAATAAAAAAATTAAACTCTTCATTTTAAATACTTTATATTATAAATACCAAAGAAGCGATGGTATCAAAAGTTATTTCAGAAGGCTCTGCACCAATATCATTTAAAGTATTTTCAACTCTATTAATCATTAAAGATAGCAATACCTCAAAAGAAAAATTTGAGTGAGAGAGTAAACTCTCTTTATTATTTTTTATTGCTTCTAAATTTTTTAATTCATTTAAATTGCTTAATCCTTTTTTCATGTACTCAACTTGCCAATTATTTTGCCAAGTTAAAAATAAGTAGTTACCATTTATATCTTTTGTAGTTCTTACTTTCCATCTTAATATATGTAAGTTTTTGTAAAGTTTAGTTAAAAGGTCTTTATCATAATTAAGTGCAGAAAATTTATGATGCCCATCCATCAAATAAGCATCATAAATCATATAAAAAATCCCTAGTATTAAGTAGTCATTTCTATAAACAACTCCTTTTTTGTCAAAAGCCAAATCTAAATACTGCTTAAAATTCTTTAACTTTTTTCCTTGAAAATCTTTTAAGACAACTGAGGTTTTACCACTATTTATTTGATTATATATTGCTTTTTCTAAAACTTTATTATAGTGTTTTGGATTTCTTTTATCTAATTTTATTTTATACTCATTTAAAAAACTCAAAATTTTCTTATAATCATTTGAGATTTCAATGGCTTTATTTGTTTGAAATACCTCTTTTACCCTATTTTGAGAGATACATCCAGTAAAAAATGTAATAAAAATAATCAATAATAAAAAATTTTTATTCACTTTTTACCTCTTTTCTAAGCTACTAAGATATAGCTTTTAATTCATTTTCAATTTTCTCTAATTTTGTTTTTACTTCTTCAAGTGCTTTTTTATTCTCTTCAACTACATGTTCTGGAGCATTTGCTACAAATTTCTCATTTGATAACATACCATTTAATTTATCAAACTCTTTTTGAGCTTTTTGTTGTTGTTTTGTTAATTTATCTATAATAGCACTCATATCAATTTCAGCAGTTGGAATATAAACTTCTAAATTATTAGAAACATCAGTAATCGCATTTTGTACTTTTGAATCAACAAACTCAATATTTTCAACTTTTGCAAGTTTTTCAATAAATGGCTTAGCTAACTCTTTATCAATTGATTTATCAAGTTTAACATAGGCTTTTGAAATTTTACTATTACCCATATCTATAACAACTTTTGCTCTTCTTATTGCAGTAATAGCTTCTTCAATTATAGCAAACATTGCTTCAGTTTCTTCATCTTTTGCAAGATTCTTTGGATAATTCATAACCATAATTGAATTATTCTCTTCAAGCTCTTTTCCACTTAGTCTTTGATATAAATACTCTGAAATAAATGGCATAAATGGAGAAGTTAGTTTTAAAGCCTCTTTAAAAATTGCACCAAGTTCAACAATTGAATCTTTGCTAGCTTTTGAGTATTCAATACCCCAATCACAAAACTCATTCCAAACAAATCTATAAAGACTTGCTGCTGCTTCATTAAATTTATATATATCAAGATTTTCTCTTACTTCATCAACTGCTGTTGAAAGTTTAGAAAGCATATATTTTCCAAGAGCTGTTTTAACTTCAATCTCTTCTAGTTCTGGGAATGTTTCTACATTTAATTGTAAGAAATTTGCTGCATTATAAAACTTATTTGTAAAGTTTCTATATAGCTCAAGGTGCTTTTTACCAAGCTTAATATCTCTTCCTTGAACTGCTAAATATGCAAGTGAAAATCTAACAATATCAGCACTAAACTCTTCAACCATATCAAGTGGATCAATTACATTACCTTTTGATTTAGACATCTTAGCACCATTTTCATCTCTTACAAGTGCATGCATATAGATATGTTTAAATGGCAATTCACCTTTAAAGTGTTCTCCCATCATCATCATTCTTGCAACCCAAAAGAACATAATATCAAAACCTGTAATTAATAAACTATTTGGATAAAAGTCTTTTAAATCTGTTGCATTAAAACTATTTTCCATTTTACCATTATTTCCCCATCCAAGTGGAGAGAAAGCCCATAATGCAGATGAAAACCAAGTATCTAAAACATCTGGGTCTTGTGTATAGTTTTTACTAGCACAATGAGGACAAGCTTCTGGCTCATCTGCTTTATCAGCCCATTGATGGTTACAATCATTACAAGTAAAAACTGGAATCCTATGTCCCCACCACAATTGTCTTGAGATACACCAGTCTCTTAACTCATCCATCCATGCTCTATAAGAGTTTATCCAATGACTTGGGAAAAACTCTGTAAGTCCAGCATAAGTTTTTTCAATACTTCCTTTTGCAACTTCATTTCTAACAAACCACTGTTTAGAAATATATGGTTCAACAATATTTTTACATCTATAACAGTGCCCTACTTGATGAGTATGCTCTTCAATCTTAACAATATAACCCTCATCTTGAAGTTTTTTTACAATTTGTTCCCTTGCTTCTAATCTCTCAAGTCCTGCAAATTCGCCACAATAATCATTTAAAATACCTTTTTCATCAAAACATGTAATAAACTCTAAATCATGTCTTTTACCAACTTCATAGTCATTTTGGTCATGTGCTGGAGTAACTTTTACAACTCCTGTTCCAAACTCCATATCTACATGTTCATCAGTAATAATTTTAATTTTTCTATTAGTTAAAGGAAGAAGTACTTCTTTTCCTACAATATCTTTATATCTATTATCATCTGGATGAACCATAATTGCTGTATCACCAAAATATGTTTCAGGTCTTGTTGTAGCAACTGTTACATACCCTTCTTCATCTGCAAAATGATAATTCATATGATAAAAGTTACCCTTAACTTCATCATGCTCAACTTCAATATCTGAAAGAGCACCATCATGAGTACACCAATTTACCATATAATTATTTTGTACAATCATACCTTCATTATAAAGATGAACAAAAGCCTCTTTTACAGCCTCTTTTAATCCTTCATCCATAGTAAATCTCTGTCTTGACCAAGCAGGAGTAATTCCTAGTTTTCTCATTTGATGAACTATTGTTCCACCGCTATACTCTTTCCATTCCCAAACTCTATTTAAAAAAGCTTCTCTTCCTATCTCTTCTTTTGTTTTCCCCTCTGCTAAAATCTGTTTTTCAACAACATTTTGTGTAGCAATTCCAGCATGGTCAGTTCCAGGTTGCCATAAAGTTTTAAAGCCATCCATTCTTTTATATCTTGTAATGATATCTTGTAATGTAAATGTAAGTGCATGACCTATATGTAAACTTCCTGTTACATTTGGTGGTGGCATCATAATTGCAAAATTTTTATCTTTTTCTTGAATAGACTTATTTCCATCTATTTCAAAATATCCTCTATCTTCCCATATTTTATAAAATTTATCTTCTATTTTTGACGGTTCGTATTTTTCACTCATTAAAATTCCTATCAATTAAATATTCGCGATTATATCTATATTTTACTTAGTATGATATTTGATAAGATATTTTAAGACAGATTTAAAAAACTAAAGATATATCATTTGTTATGGATAAATCTAATTTTTTATCTTCTGCTTTCATTATTTTTATTGCATCATCTTTACTATATGCTTTTCTATAAGGTTTTTCTTGAAGTAAGGCATCAAAAACATTTAGATTTATCAAAATTCTATCTTTAAAACTTAAATTAGTTCCATCAAAACCAAAAATATAACCACTTGCATCTAATCTTTCTTGAACCTTAATTGCCCATGAACTAATATCATTAAATCCCATAATATTAGAAAGAACTTTTTTAGTATAGTAAGGATATGTATGTATTTGCTCCATTTCATAAGTATTTAAAGGCTCAACTTTATCAAGTAACTCTCTTGAAACTGTCAATTTTCCAAGATTACAAAACCCTGCTGCAATTTGTAAAGTAATATTATCTTTATGTTCAAAATTATAGTATTTACATAAACTTGCCACATGAGTAATAAGATTGCTTTTAGGATTTTGAATATATGCAAAAACTCTTGAAATCTCTAAAATCTTCTCAAACTCCAAGGGTGCAGAAAAATCCTCTAAAAGAGTATAAATAAAAAGTAAAATATCTTCATTGCTTTGCAAATCTAACCAAAAATTCAAAGATTTACTTACTTCAAAAAATGCTTCTACTAATTGTTTTGAGAATAATACTTCTTCATTTTGTTTAATATAGTTTAATATTTGCTCTTTTTTTAAGGAACTAAAATTTAATAAATCAAACTCTTCATCAAGTGTAGTAGCAAAAAATATTATTTGCGAAAAAAGAGGTATTTGTTCATTTTTTAATCCAAAGATACCTGTACCATCATAATGCTCTTTTTCATAAAGCAAAATATCTTCATATTTATCTAAAAAAGGAAACTGTTTTACTAATTCGTTTGATAATTCACATAAAGATTTATTATCAGTACTTTGATTTAAAGCAAGATTTGAGCAAAGAGTATATGAACATAAATCACTTAATTGTCTATTTGTCAATTTTAATACAATTCCCAAACTTAAAGCTACATATGTTGCTCTTTTTAAATGTCCCAAACTAGTTGCTTTTTTTTGTTTTTGTACATAATCCAAAACTGTTGATGTCGAAATCAAAAAATTATTTAAATTAAAAACCAGTTCTCTTTTTTTATTCATATTTACTCCACTAATTCAACTATTGCCTCTACTGAAGCATCAGTCATATCTAAATCCAAATGATTTGCACCAGTTGCTTCTACAAGCTTTATATTTAAGCCCTCATTTTTAGCAAAGTTATAAAACTCTATATTTTTTTTAGCAGGAGAGATTTTATCTTCTGTTCCATAAACAATTGCAATTTTTGCTTGTCTACTAATATTATTTATAATATCCATTGCAGATATTTTATCGCTACTTTTATCTTTTTTATCAAGAGAGTAACTTCCTCCAGCACAAAGTAAAGAATCAATTAAAAAAGGTTTTGTACCTAATAAATTAATTCCCATTGTACAACCTGCACTATGTCCTATGTAAGTAACTTTATTTGCATTGTATTTTACTTTTAGTTTAGAGACTAAATCACTTAAAAAATTCACATAACCCTTACTAAAAGCTAGATTTTTGCCGCTTGCAAGTGATTTTAAACTATTTGTTGAAGAGTTTGAATATCCAGGCAAAGCAATTGCAACTGTAGTAATATCTGTTTCAAAAGATAAGTTTTCAGCAAAAGGAGCATATCTTCCTAAAATATTTGTTCCTTCATCCCAATTTCCATGCACAACTATATTTAATTTACCTTTTGTTTCTCCATTATATTTTTTTAGATTTATACACTCTTTACTTGTAAAAATATAATCTTCACCTTTTTTTTCACACATCTGTTTTGTTATATTTTGAGCATTTAAAGTTAAACTCAAAAATATAAAGAAAATAGTTTTTTCAAATATCATTTTTTCTCCTTTTAGTATGCTGTTATACCTATATATCCATCAATTTGTCGCTCAATTACCTCAACTATACCTGCTTGAGTAAACTCTACTTCATCTAAAAAATCTTTCTCTTTCCAATTCATTGTTTCCATAGTATTTTTACAAGCAATAAACTCCACATCATATTGCATTAAAGAGCTAATTCTTGTAAGAGTAGCCTTATCGTAATCTTTTTTTAATGCTCTTAAACCTTTACCATAAGCAACAACTACAATTTTCAAACTTTGACTTGGATACTCCTTTAAAATATTATACATAGAACTTAATGTATGATTTATTGTTTGCATATCTCCCACATGCAAAGAGTAAACAACTTTTCTTGGGTTGTCAAATGTTGGTTGAGGATTTGAAAAATCCCTTGCAAAACATACAATACTTACTAATAAAATTATAATTAACACTCTCATTACTTATCCTTTTTTATCTCTACTTGCATTTGTTCTTTTATTTCACCATCACTTAATATCTTACAATATAAGCCTCTATTATCTTTAAGAAGTTTTGGTAACTTATTATCAAACTTACTTAAATGTTTACATACTGTACAACTTTCAGTAATTTGTATTGCACAACTATTTATATAAAAGACATCTCCTATTTTATATTTATGGGGGTCAAAATCTAAAAGAATATTCTCTCCTAAACTTCCATACACTAAATCAATCCCATTCTCTTTTGCTATTTCATAAGCTTTTATTCCAACAATCATTACAGTTTTATCAAGCTCTTTTCCTGCAAACTTATCAAAAGCAATCCCATATCCTGTAATCAAATTTAAACTTTTAACTCTTGGTCTTGGTGAACTTTGTAAATCTTTTTTTGCACTAAAAGTACCTAAGACTTTTCCTATACTAATCATTTTAAATTCTCTTTTAAAATATCTATGAAATCTTTTTTACTCCAACTTCCAACATATGTTTTTAAATAGTTTGCATTATTATCTAAAACAAAAAAAGTAGGAGTCACTCTTTTATAATATTTTGTAAGATTAAAAGGAAGTTTGTTTTTATCCATATCTACTTCAAGAAGAATATAGTTTTTATTTAAAAGTTTTTGAACCTCATTTTTACTAAAGACTTCCTTATCCATTTTTTTACAGTAATAACATGTTTTTGAAGTAGCATAAACTAAGATTAATTTTTCATTCTGTTTTGCTTTTAATATAATCTCATCTTCATCAAAATCACTATTTATTTTTACGGCTTTCTTACTCTTATTATATTTATCATACTGCATAAAAAAAATCGCTAAGTTTACATAATCATCATCACTTAATTCGCCTTTCATACTAGGCTTTTTGTCATAATATTTCAAAATATGTTCATCACATATACTATTAAATCTATCTGGTTTTACAAGATATGATTTTAAATACTCTTCTATCTCTATTTCTCTCATCTCTTCATCATTTGGGTCACCTACTTTTTTAGGACTATGCATAATTGCATAAGCTAACATATTTACAGTAGGTGCTTTTAATTTTAAAAGCTTATTACTCTTTTCAAAAAAGTTCTTTTTTAGTGTTTGCATTTGAACAAAAGGTAAGTGACAAGAAGAACACTTATTTTCAAAAACTAATTTTCCTTCATTATATGAAGCGAATAAAAATAGCTTTACAAACAGTATAGATAAAATTATTTTTCTCATTTTTCACCTCTTTTCAAATTTATAAACTTTAAATATAAAACTTATAAATTTGAAAAAGTATAAAGTATAACCTTTATACCTCTTCAATTTAAATAATTCCAGGATTACCTTTTACACCTACAATATCTGGAGTATCAACATTTAATTTCTTAATATGCTTCATACTTTTCAAATATGTTTCTACGGTTTCCCAAATTGGTTCACCATCTGATTTTGCTCCAACAGTTGACCATCCTGAAACTTTATATAACTTACTTGCTTCAATTTTCTGACCTGTACTTGTAAGTGTAATATCTGATATTCTATTCCCAATTTTTGCTGTTGGTTCTATTTTATAAGAGATTCCACCTGTTCTTACCATATCTCCACCTTGTTGATAAAATGGGTCTTTATTAAATAGATTATCAGCAACATCTTCAAGTATTAATTTTATATCACTTCCTTTCATATCTCTTGCATATGTTTCAGGATATGTCATAGCAGTTTGAGTCATCAAATCATCAAATGTAATTGTTTGCCCAGGTAGAATAGAAGTTCCCCATCTAAATCCAGGAGATAAAGAGATTTGCGCATCTTTTACTTCAAGTAAAGAATCACATATTATTTGATCCCATGAACCATTAAAATTACCTCTTCTAAACAAAGTTACATCAGTTGTAGCAATTGGTCTATTTAAATCTTGCAAATATGGCTTTCTTACACTTTTAATATACTCTTTCATTTTCTTATCTTCTTTTATCAAATCAGAAAATATTGGAAGAAGAGTAAATTTAAAGTCTTTAATTTTTCCATTTTGAATATTTAAATCCAATACATTTAAAAACTTACCATTAGAACCTGCATTACACACATAAGTAACACCTTTATCATTTTTTACAGGAACAGCCTCAGGTACTCCATCATGAGTATGCCCACCCATAATAAAATCAATACCTGTTACAACATTTGCCATTTTTTTATCAGTATCAAAACCATTATGAGAAAGAACAATAACTGCATCTGGTTTTTCACTTTTTCTTATTTTATTTACTAACTCTTGCATTCCTTCATCATTAATAGAAAAACTCCAATCTGGAATAAATCTTTGAGGGTTTGCAATAGTAGTATAAGGAAAAGCTTGTCCAATAATAGCAACTCTTGCATTGCCCATTTTCTTAATAGTATATGGCTTAAAAGCATGACCACTATCTTGGTCATAAGCTTGCATTGCTATTTCAGTTTCTTCAAAAAGTGCATCTTCTTTAACTTTTATATTTTGCGCTAAGAATTCAGCATTTAACTCTTTTACATTATCAAGAACTTCTTGTGCTTTATATGTAAATTCCCAATGTCCAACTGCAACATCTACACCAAGTAAATTCATAGCTCCTACCATGTCTTTACCCCTTGTCCATAATGCAGTAGCACTTCCTTGCCAAGTATCTCCACCATCTAATAAAAGTGTTTTATCTTCTCCAAAACTACTTTTCAAGAAATCTACAACTGTTTTAATTTGTGAATAACCACCAGTTCGTCCAATTAATTTTGCATACTTTTCAAAATCAACACAAGAGTAAGCATACTCAAGTCTTTTATTACCTTTAATTCCATAATAATCCAATAGTTTTTCCCCAACAATATGAGGAGGCTTTCCAAAATTATCATAAAAACCAAGATTAACACTTGGCTCTCTAAAATATACAGGTAATAATTGCGCATGGGAATCAGTCATGTGCATTAATCTTACATTTCCAAATGGCTTTAGCTTATAATAATCTTCCAAATTACTTGTATTTGTCATTCTTGTATGAGAGTTGGCAAAAATGGGAGATGCCCCAAGCATTGCCATCATATAAATAAACTCTCTTCTACTAAACTTACTCATTTAAATTATCCTTACTATTTTGCTGCATCACCAACAACAGTAAATCCTAATGAAGTCCATGCTTGCATACCACCTCTGTAGTATTTTATTTTTTCTGCAGGAAACCCAAGATTTAGTAGTGAATACTTTGTATTTTTAACCATTGCAGGTGTTTGTCCACACCAATATCCATTACAATAAAGAACAACAGTTTTAGCTTTTGAAAAATCTAAAGTATCATCATCATTAATTACAACACCCATATAATCTTCCATCATATCAACTGCATCATCTCTATATTTAAAGTTTGTGTATGGTACATTTACTGCACCTGGAATTCTTAATCTTGCAAACCACCCTGGAGTTCTTGTATCAATAATAGCAATACTAGAGTCTGTTTGAGCTTTTTTCATATAGTCAATTAATTCTAACTCTGCAATTGTTTCAACCCCTTTTGCTAAAATCATTGGTTGAGGAACTCCTAAACTTGTGTAAGCATACAATTCACTTATTTTGTTTTTTTTATCTTGAACTCTACTTAATGTAAAAGTTTGATTATTTAATGTAATCTCAATAGATTTTACACCTGGTGCAATTGGTACATAGTTGTTACCTTCTGCTTTACCATAAGAGATACATAATGCTGCTACAATTAATATTTTTGCAACTTTTTTAAATATACACATACCTTCCCCTTTTATTATAAGTATTTACTTTTAATTAATATTCGTATCCATCACCTGGAACTGCCAATCTCCATGTTGTTTTAGCTTCATTTGCTTGAGTTAATGCAGAAATGGCAAATTTACAAGCCCTATGTGCAGCAAATTCAACAGGAAGTTTTGTTTTTGAAGCCTTTGATTTAAAATCTTTTGGATTAACTTCATTTGCACCTGTTTTTATTGCCTCTTTTACAGAGATAATTAAATCACTATTATTAACACCTAATCTTCTAAACTCTAGCTCATTTCTTTTTGCAATTTCATTGTATTTTTCTGCTGTTTGAATAACATTTTCTATGCCATTATTTTGAACACTACAAACTTTTTCCACATCAATACCCTTTACTGATGATAGATTTGCAGAAGAAGATGCACAAGCACTAAAGGCTATTGCTGTTATTGATACAAGTGAAATATTTACTAATCTATTCATAATACTCTCCTTACTTTCTAACATCTGGGCCATCTATTGGCATACCATTTGACATATAAGCCATAAAATATAGTAATTCATGCATCTTTTTACTATCATCTTTAGGTGGTACTTGCCCTTGGTCTTTTATACAACCAGACATTCTTCTTTCAAGTGTTCCTAAACTACCCCATTTTAATCTATATACAGGGAAATGTGTGATTTGTCCCAATAAAGGAGAAAGTTTTTCATTTCTAACTCTTTGTCCCGCACCTTGTATATGACAAGTTGCACATGAAAGTTTTAAATAACCTCTTTGAGTATAGTAGTACTCTTTACCTCTTTCATAAGCCTCTTGTGCTTTTTTTGTAGGTATTTTAATATCCATATTTTTTTCTGCTTCAGCAGTTGAATACGCTAAAAATGCTTGAAATTTTGCCATTTGCCCTTTTTTTGTATTCCATTTTTTCTCATTATTTGCCTCTAAACACTTATTTATTGCCGTTGTTAAAGAGATAACTTCTTGAGTTTTAGTATCAAAATATGGGTATTCTCCTACTATTGCAGGATTAGGAAAACAAGTTTTAAGCGATTTACCATTTGCAAATTTCTTAGTATAAAGTTCTTCTCCTTCTTCTATTTTATCTTCATAAGGAGGAAACTCTTTTATTGCTTCATACTGCTGTTTTGCATCTTTTGCATAAGAGTAACTTCCTATACCAAAATCCATATGTTTTAGCCCTTTTGCATAACCATCTTTTAACTCTTCATCTGTTGAGTAAGGGAAAAACCTATTTTTATTTTCATAAGGATTTTGAAACTTAGCCTCAAAATACTTAACTAACTCTTTTTTATCTTTTTGAGCTTGAGCATCAAACCCTCCTGCATTTAGTGAAAAAAATGCAAGAGATGTAAATACAGAAGCCTTTAGTAGTCTAGTTAACATGCCCTCTCCTTGTTTTTATAAACTTTTTTTAGAACTATCTAATTTTTTTAGTACTAACTTCTTTTTTACCTTTTAAATCAACCCAAGTAATAGTAACTTCATCACCTTTTTTTGCACCAGTAAATTTAAACTTTAAATAAGGGTCTTTTGATAAAAATTGAGAAGTTGACACTTCATAAACTACTTTTCCATTAACTTCAGCCATAAAGTGTGTAATAAAATTAACCTCTTTATTTGCTCTTTTTGCCTCTACATAACTTAACATTGGGTGTTTTGAAAGAGTTTTTACAGTTACAACACCTTTTTTTTCTTTTGCTTTAATTCTTGTTTTTGCCATTTTAAATTCCTTATAGTATTATCTTTATATATTAGTTTAGTGATTAAAAATTAACCACCACATCCACCAATTGTTACTTTTACTAATTTTGAAACTTTGAATAGTTTTCCACTCTCTTCTTGTGCAACCACAGTTACTGTTCCTGTTTTTGCCATCTTGATTCTAATTGCATAATCAATTATTGCATTTTCATGTATATCAAATACTGCTACTGTACTTTCAGGATTTGCATCTTGAAAAACTGCTACTTTTGAAGCTTTTAAATCAGTTTCAAAAGATACAGGAATAACTGCACCATTTTCTGCAATATCAGGAGCTTTTAATTTTATTTTGCCTTCTGTTGCATTTGTCGTACCAAATAACTCTTTCATTGCATTATCAACACTTTTTGCAGTCCAAGCTTTAGGTTTTGTTTCTCTAAAGTTCACTGCGCTTAAATTAATAGGAGCTGCTGCAACACCAAATGCTAATACACCTAATCCTAAAAAATCTCTTCTATTTAACATCTTCATTCCTTTTTAATTTATTGTTTTTAAATAAGCAACTAAGGCTTTTATTTGTTTATGACTTAACCACCCATTTTTACCAAATGCAGGCATTGCTGAAATTGGATTTGTTGTGTATGGATCATATATTTTGTCATACAACGCATCATCTGGCCAAGCAGAAAGATACTGAAGTTTTGGTCCCATACTTCCAGGTCCATCAATTTGTTTACCATTTACTGCATGACATGCTAAGCAATTTCCTAGATTTTTAGTATTAAAAATCTTCTCTCCCTCTTTTATTAGTTCACTATTAGAAGCAAAGCCACTTACTGAAAAAATAGTGCAAGTAGCTAAAACAACTAAAAAACTTTTACTTAATCTCATAATACCGCTCTCCTTTCTTATTTACTTGAGTCAATCATATAATCAACTGTTTTTTTAATATTTTCATCAGATACATCCATATGTCCACCTTTTGCAGGCATAGCATTTATACCTGTAAGTGCATTTTTATATACAGCTTCAATCCCTTTTTTCATAACCTCAGCCCAAGCTTGTTTATCTCCTAGCATAGGTGCTCCAATAGCATCATTGTTATGACAAACTGCACATTTAGACTCATAAATTGTTTTACCTATACTGCTACTATTCTGTTTTGTCTTTGGTAAATCCCGTTTTGTTGATAAAGGTTGATTTGCATCTTGTGATAAGTCATTTTTTACTTTCATAATAAGACTACTAACATCTTGTTTAATACAATCACTCATACATCTTTTCCCAATACCATAAGCTTTTGCATCAATAAAAAACTTCTTCATATTTTCTACACCTTTTTTAGGATTATTTGGTGTATCAACTTTAGGATAAAAACCATCTTCATTTGGCATTTTGATTTTTGTAAAGTTATCTTTATTTAAAACAAACTCATAATCAAGCTCTTTACCATCTATTTTTATTCCATTAACTGATAATAAATATGCTACTAATGCATATGTTTCACTATTTGATAAACTTTTTGGATTTGTATAAGGCATAGAGTCTTGAACATACCAAAAAAGAGTACTTGCATATGGCCAATAAGAACCAATAGTTCTAAAAGGTCCTTGTGGATTTGGATTCATATGTGCAGGATTTAACCTTTGAAGTTTTAATGATTCTTTTGAACCACCAGCTAAAGTAGGATAGCCTTTACCTCCAGCTCCAAACTCACCATGACAGCTTGCACATTTATCATCATAAATCTCTTCACCCCACTCTACACTACCTTGTGCAACTTTAGGATTTCCATCTTCATCTAATATAGGTTTTCCACTCTTTGTATCATATTTTGGAAGTCCTGTTCCATCTGGCATAACATCTACATTCCAAGCATTAATTTCATCTTTTGTAGCTTCTCTTCCAAAGCCAAACTCTTTAAATTTTTGCGTATTTACATGATAAAGAGTATATTTTCCATCTTTTACAGGATATATTTTTCCTCCATCAACTGCTACATCATTTTTTGCAAAAGCTAAACTACTAGCTGTAAGCATGGTAAAAACAAGACCTAGAAGCGTAGTTTTATGCTTTTTTGTGTTTTCTAATTTGTACATTGTTACACTCCCCTTTTTTTGTAATTTCCCATGTTACTATTGCATTTCTATGATAAACAGATTCTACTCCTACTTTAGATGTCTCTTCGTCTATTGTTGGTTGTGTGTGTCCCACATCATCAGTTGCTCTACTAGCTAATAATAAAGGTTTCCCTTCCCATTTTATGATATAGCTAAATCTAGTCCATGATTTTGGTAATACTAAACCTTTTAATTCAGCTTCAACCCAATTATCTCCACCATCTAAAGATATATCAACATGTTTTATTGTTCCTCTTCCTGACCAAGCAAGTCCTTCAATTTCAACTAGTTCACCTTTTTTTAGATGTGTCCATGGTTTTTCTGGACAAGGAGATGTAATTACTGAGTTAACTTCATTAACCCAAAAATATCGAATAGCTTTACCTGATTCTTGAAGCATTGTATATTTTGAAGTCTCTTCTTTTGAGTGCCATGGTTTATTTGAGAACTCTAATCTTCTTAACCACTTTGTATTTAAATTTCCTTCCCAACCAGGAACAATAAGTCTTACAGGATAACCTTGTTCTGGACGCAAAGCCTCTCCATTTTGAGCCCAAACAATCATCACATCATCAAGTGCTTTTTCAACAGGTATTGTTCTTGGATTACTTGCATTATCACTACCTTCTGCCAACATCCAAACTGCATCTTTTTCAAGTCCAATATCTTTTAATATTGTTTTTAACATCACCCCAGTCCATTGAGCAGAACTCATCATTCCTTTCATAAACTGTAAACTATTAAATTGAGGACCTCTCCACTCTGGACTTCCATTTGCTGGACACTCAATAAAATGAATTCTTGTTTCACTTGGATATTTTTTTAACTCATCTAAAGTTAATACAATTGGCTTTTTTACTTTTCCATGAATCATCAATCTCCACTTATTAGGGTCAACTTGTGCAGTACCTCCATGATTTCTTGTAAAAAAGAGTCCATTTGGTGTAATTATTCCTTCTGATTCATGAATAGGACACATAGATATAGATGCATATGCATCACCTGAAGATAATAAGTCATGTGTTCTTCTTATATTATTGTGTTCATAAACAGAAGGTAAACCATATAAATTTTTATTTACAGGATCACCAAGTTTTGTTCCCCAAGGTGCCTCATGCATAATCTCTTTTTCATTAGCTTTAAGCGATGTTGGAGCTAAAAAAGAGCTTGCACCTATTGCACTTGCTGAGTATAAAATACTTTTTTTAAAGAAGTCTCTTCTGGAAGACTCTTTAACCTCACTACTTTTCTTAACAACCTTACTGTTTTTCATATGGCAACCCCTTGCTACTTAAACAATTAAGCTATAAAATTTCAATTTATTTCAAAACATGAAATTTATATGCAACAATCAAGAAACATTAATTTTTCTTATCACATGAAGAAGTATAATATGTAACAGTAGCAATAGTGTA
>NZ_NXIF01000030.1 GCF_002837275.1 Malaciobacter halophilus
AGTGATAAAGATGATGAGTGGGAGAGCTTTTAAGCTCTTTTACTCTTGTCCACTTTTAAAAGGAAGTGTTACTAAAAAAAGAGCACCCTTATTAGTATTTTCTACACTAATTTCACCTTCCATATTTTTTTCAACAATCATTTTAGCCATATAAAGTCCAAGACCTGTACCTTTTGAACTACTTTTTGTAGTAAAATATGGTTCAAAAATCAAATCTATATATTCATCTTCAACTCCACCTGCATTATCTAAAACTTTAACAATTGCATTTGAACCAATAGCATCAACTTCTATATAAATATTTGGGTTTTTTATATCTCTTTGAACTAAAATATCTTTTGCATTAGAAATAAGATTTAACATTACTTGTGCAAACTCTCTTTCATACCCATATATAATACTATTGCATTTTACTTTTTTTACAAGATTAATATTGAAATTTTTAATTGAAGCGTCAACTAAAGTTAAAGCTTCATTACAAGCATCATCTAAGTAAAAATAGACTTTTTTCTTATCTGGTTTAAAGAAGTTTCTAAAATCTTCTATTGTATTTGACATAAATTCAATTAATTTATTTGATTCATTTACTGAATCTTGAATCATCTTTTCATCAACTTTTTTAAACTTATTTGCTGTTTCTAACTCCATTAATACACCAGAAAGTTCACTTAAAGGTTGTCTCCACTGATGAGCTATCATACTAAGCATTGCACCCATTCTTGCAAGTCTTGACTGATGAAGCATTGCTCTATCTTTTTTCTTTACATCGCTAATAGCTTTCTCAACTTTTAATTCTAAATTTTTATTTAAATCTTGTAATTCTTGCTCTTTTTTTATAACACTTTTTCTATACTCATTGAAAGCTTGATTTATCCTATTTGAGATAAAAACAGATAAAATACCAATTATAAAAATAACAAAAAAAGAGATTACAACAACAGTTTCAATATATTTATCAACTCTTTTTTCTAATAGTTTTTTATTTTTTAAAATAGAGTTTTCTATATCATCCATATAAAGCCCAGCACCAACAACCCAATTCCATTTTTTATAGAGTTTAAAATAACCAAGTTTTTTAGAAAATTTTTTATGATTTGGTTTTTGCCAGTTATACTCAACAAAGACACCATTTGGTTTTTTCTTTGTTTCATCAATAAATTTTTTAGTAATATAATCACCACTTGCATCTTTTAAATCTATATCATATTTTCCAATACTTTCTTGTCTAAAAGGGTGTGCAATTAGATGATATGTTGTATCATGTATCCAAATATATCCATTATTTTCATAACGAATTGTTTCAATATATTTTATTAAATCTTTTTTGATTTTTTTAATATTTTCTTGACTGTTTTCTACTGTTCCTATAATCCAATCAAGTTTTGGTATATATTTAATATAAACTAATCTATCCTTTAATTCAATAAATTTTCCTGTGTCAGGATATAAATAGTTTTTTATAAATTTATCATCAACTTCAAACTCTTTTTGAACGTTTCTATTAAAAGGTTGGATGAAGCTGTCATTTTGAACATCGTATGCAAAAAAATAGTCACTTCTTTCAATAGCTTTTGAATCAATTAATTGATTCATTAATTCACTCTTTTTTGTATTTGTAATATTTTTATCTTTTGTCAATATTGAAAGTTGATTATATAAAATCTCTACTCTATTTTTTACTCTATTTTCTACTTCTTGTTTAGCTTTCTTTTCATGGTAATCTAAATAAGATATTACAGAGTTTATCTCTTTTTTTAATATATTTTTTTGTTTTAAAATATAGTTTGCTTCTTCTCTTATACTCTCACTTTCAAAATATTTATACTGATTTTGAATAAAGAAATATATAGTAAAAAATGCAATAAGAAGTACTGTAATTATAGGAGTTAATACAATTAACTTTGAAATATTTTTTTCACTAAACATTTTTATATTTTCCTAGTTTAAATTAAGTAATCTTATTTAAGCATAGTGAGTATTAAGTGAGTTTATTTAAGACTTACTGATAAACGTGATATTTTTGATTCTCTTTTGCTTGTTTTTGTTCTATATTTTTATATGTTTCTAAAGCTTTTTGTTTTGTTTGTTCGTCAAGTTCTTTTCCAAAATATTCATCAATAAAACTGTTTAAAACAAGAATATAAACAATAGAGTTTAAAACAATTGCATTCTTATCTTTCATCTGTTTTGCTAAATCTATTGCATAAATAGCTTCTTGAAAGGTATAGAAAATTCTATCATTTACATTTTCAAGTCTAAATGCATATCCTAAAATTGTTAGGTAGTTTTCTTCATACTCTTTATGTATATTCTCTTCAGTTAATACAGTTGCATACTCTTTAATTGCTTCTTGATGTTCAGTTACAATTTCATCTGTTTCAACAACTCTATTTTTAAATTGATAAAAAAAATCTGTTACTTGTGTGATGATTAAATCTATAATAGATCCTTTAAAAATTTTGCATAATTATATCAAATTCAAGAAAATTTGACAAAACAGAGCTAATAATTTAGATTATTATTATAAAAATTATAATTTTAAATAATATAAAATTAGGAAAACTCCTATTTATTGAGAACTTTATATATAAATCAAAAAAATAAAAATCAATTTTAATAAAAAAATAACCAAAAAAAAAGTTAAAAACTTAAAATTTTTAGTATCAAAACTTAAGAAACACAACTATACTTTTACATACTAGAATTAAAATAGCCTTTAAATGCATTTAACTTTACTAAACTACTATCAAAATCAATATTTAATCTTTTTTCATTTTCATATTTATAGATATAATTTTCATCAAGATTTGTAATTAATGTTTTAAATAATGAAGTATCAAAATCTAAGATAAAAACATCTTTATTTAGCTCCCATATATAAACTAAATGAAGTAAAAACTCATCATCAACTCTATATATTTTAAACTCATAATTTTCAAAATTTTTATCTTCTAATAACTGAAATTTATTAATTTTTAGTTGCTCTTTTAAAAACTCTTCATATAAACTAAGAGCTTGACCTTGCCAGATTGTGTCTTCATCTACTTTTATATGTTCAAGATAAAAAGATGGTGTTTTTAGTGTAAAAGCATCTAAAGTATATGGGTCATGTCTTGTTTTAATATCAAAATTTTCTAAAGTGTATGTATAAAATAAATCTGAACTAAGTTTAAAATGTAGCTCATTTGCTTCTATGGAAAAAACTGGTCTTGAAACTTTTATAATTGTTTTTAAAAGATTCCTAAAAAATCCCATAATTTTTTCCTTTTATTTAATATTAAGAAATGTACTTTAACATATAAATAAAATTTTTTCAAGAGTACGATAGTTCTTATTTCATAATTTTTATGTAGATTTTATGTAATGTGTCAGTTTTTATTAATATTTATCTTTTTTCTAATACTAAAAGGTATTTTATCTTTCTGTTTTGATTTCTCTTTAAAATAGAGTATAGATATTAAAGTAAATAAGATAAATAAAGATATAACTATCTCAAACATTTAAAAACTCCCCATTAAATTTTTTGTGGAATCATACTATATTTTTTTTTAACTTATCTTATATATTACAATATGTAAGATATTATCTAATTTTTGGCTAATGTTGGTTATACTTAAAACTTAATTTTTTAGGAAGATATATGGATTTACAAAGACACTTTTCAAAAAAAAATATTATAAATAATCTTGCAAAATATGATATGTATTATCAAATTTCAACGGGAAAATTGATAAATATAACAAATACAAAAGATATTGATACAAATATAGAGTTTCAATATGCACTTGGCTCTATTTATGAACTACTTAAGGATTTACAAAAGCTTGAGAATGCTCAAGAACTTTTTGAAGACGAATTAAGAAATCAAGCTGCTATGGATGCAATACAAAACTTTATAAACAATAATATGCAGTTAGTAAAAGATGAAAAAATAAAAATAGAACCTATAATTAATGACATAAATGATGGTAATTTTTTCAATAGAACAATGATAGAAATTTGTGAACAAAATCAAGATAAACAGTTAAAAAAATGGGGTGAAGTAATTACAGATGAATTAGCAACTGCAATCCTTCAATCCTTAAAAGAGTTAGAAACTAAAAACTAGTTTCTTGCAAACTCTTCTAAAGCATTACCTGTTAGCCTATAAGGTATCCATTCTGTTTGTCCTTTAGCACCAATACTATCATAAAAATCAATTGATGGTTTATTCCAATCTAAAACTTGCCACTCTACTCTACCACAATCATTTTCAACTGCTATTTGTGCAAGTCTTTTTAATAGTGCTTTTCCTGCACCTATTCCTCTATATTGTGGAGTTACATATAAATCTTCTAAATAGATTCCATTTTTACCAAGCCAAGTTGAATAATTAAAAAAATATAAAGCCATACCAATAGGTTCATTTTTATATTCACATAAAATAACAGAAGTTACACTATTATTTCCAAAAACACTCTTTTTTATTGTTTCAACATCCGTTTTAACTTCGTGTTCTGCTTTTTCATAAATAGCTAACTCTTTAATAAAATTATATATTGTTTGTGCATCTTTTATAGTTGCATCTCTTAAAATAATATCTGACATTTTTCTCCTTTTTTATAATGGGTACAGTATTACAAGTAATGCTAGTAATATCATAACCGCTCTAAGATATAGTTTGTATTTATCATTTACTAATGCATTTGAAAGTATCCATAATCCTAAAGCTACTTTTATAAAAGATATAAAAGCTAAAGTAAAAAACTCATCTGGTTTTATTAAATATGGATTTAAAATAAATGCAATAGGCACGACATAAAGTCCAATTCCAAGTTTCATAGCTTTTGCTACTACATGTAACCAATTTGATTGTGCAATTCCTGAGGCAATAAAAACCGTTCCACAAACTGGCGGAGTAATAGTAGATAGTAAAGCAAACCAAAAAATAAATAAATGAGCTTGAATTGCACTTAATCCAAACTCTTGCAGTATTGGTCCAGCTACTGATACACAAATAATATAAGCTGCTGTTGTAGGAACTTCCATACCTAATATAAGACATGCTAAAGCTGTTAAGATTAAAGCTATATATAATTCTCCATTTGATAAATACAGTATTGCTGATGTTATTTTTACTCCAACTCCAGTAATATTTAAAACTCCTATTATAATACCAGCACAAATAATAACAGAAGCAATCATCGCAATTTGTTTAGAAGCTGTAATACAAGCTGATAAAAACTTATAAACAAACTCTTTTATTGAAATACTCCAATTTCTATCAACTAAAAGTAGAAATATTGATGCAAAAATAGCTAATGCTGCAGAGAATTGAGGAGTTTTACCTATTACTAAAAGAGCATAAAGTAAAATCCCAAAAGGTATAGCAAAAAAAGGACTTAGTTTTAAAACTAAATCTATTTTTGGAATATCTTCATTTGCCATGGCTACAAGTTTATATCTTTTTGCAAAAACATCAATTCCAATCCATACAGTAAAGAAAAATAGTATTGCTGGAAATATTGCAGATGCCATAATTTTTGAATATTGTACATTTAGAAGCTCTGCCATAATAAAAGCACCAGCTCCCATTAAAGGAGGCATAATTTGTCCACCTGTACTTGCAACTGCTTCAACAGCAGCGGCTAAACTTGGTGGATAATTTAACCTTTTCATGGTAGGAATAGTAAAAGAACCAGTTGAAGCAACATTTGCTGAAGCTGAACCAGAAATTGAACCAAAAAAACCAGAAGCTAAAACAGATACTTTAGAAGCCCCACCTCTTAATTTTCCTGCTAGCTTAGTTGACATAGCCATAAAAGCGTTTCCACCCTCCCCTATACCAACAAAAGCTCCTAAAATTACAAAAACAGCAACCACATTTACTGAAATCCCAGTAAGACTTCCATATATTCCACCTTCTGCAATAACTAAAGTTCCTAAAAAACTATCTAAAGGAATTTGTTGATGACCAAACTCTCCTGGAATATAGTGTCCCCAAAGTCCATAAGCTAATGCAATTGCAGCAGTTAAAGGCAAGGCTAGTTTAACGGCTCTTCTTGCCATTTCTAATACTGCAATAAGTAAACTAATTGCAACAAAATATTGTAAATTTCCTTCTAATGAACCGTATTGGTCTTCTAAATATATATAATTAGTAATAATATAATAAGAAGAGTAAAGTGCACAAATTAGTATTATATATCCAATATATTTAGTAAGTTTTGATATATTTTCATTTTCTGTTAATAAGAAAACCCAAGGCAATACAAGAGCTAAATGTAGTGGTCTGCTTACTAAATTTGGCATTAATCCTGTAAAGATAAGATAGATATGAAAACCTACTGTAAAAATGGCTAATATAGCAACTATCAAATATTTTACTGATAGTTGCTTTTGAATATTTTGACTCATTTACCTACTTTATACCTTCTGGAATATTTGCATTTACTTCTTTATAATACTTTAAAGCACCTTTATGCAATTTAGTAGAAAACATACTTAGATTTTCAAAACTTATAGCTTTCCACCAAATATTTTGTTTTTCTAAAGCTTTTTTTGATTCCCAAAAAGCTTTAGTAAATTTATAAGCAGTATCTTCACTCATATTAGTTGTAGTATAAACTCCAACAGGTAAAGTTGTAGTCTTAATATCTTCATCTATATTTGCATATGTTTTTGCTGGAATTACTATTTTATCTCTTTTTGTAAGTGCAATTTGTTCATCACTCATATTTAAAATCTTAATATTTGCACTTGCAGCTGCTTCTATTACATTTGGCGCTGGATAAGAGCCTGAGGTTGCAAAACCATCAATTTGGCCATTTTTAAGTGCAGCAACAGCACCTGAAAGTTCAGCATTTATTAACTTAACATCTTCTCTTAAGCCAAAAAGTTTTATATATTTTTTAGCTTCTCTTGCACCAAAACTTCCTTTACCTACAAGCAAAGATTTCCCTTTTAAGTCCTCAAAACTATTAATATTTGAGTCTTTTCTTACTACTATGTGCATAGTTAAATATGGCATAGGAAATAGCGCTCTTACTTTTTCATAGTCCTTTGAATTATCTGTTTTAAACATTGCTTTATTTGTTTTTGCAAGTTTTAATAATACAGGAGGAGTTGTAAAAACATAATTTCCTACTCTTTTTCTTACCTCTTTTACATTTTGAACAGAGCCTTGACTCTCTTCAATAGTAATACTTAACTCTTTGTTTGTAGCTTTAGCAATATTTTCACCAACTTGAACTGCCATTTGATAGTAAGATGATGATGACTTTGCAGCTTTTAATGTAACTCTTTGAGCACTAAGATTACTCACAAGAGTAGATGCTATAAGTGCTATTGTAAGTGCTTTTATTTTCATTTATTTTTCTCCCCAAAATAAAATGGGAAGATTATATCAAGTTTCAACTAAGCTTTAAAACAATTATAATTCATTTTAAGTTTTTTATAATAATTTACTTTTAAAAAGAGGAGTTATATTTCTCTTTATCTTTTATCACTTCTGCTGTTAATACTATATCATTTATCATTTCATTTTTACTATTTGAAAACATTTTTATTATAGTATCACATACATTTATTAACTCACTTTCATTACCAAATTGACTTAAAATTGAAGCCTTATTATGTAAAGCAATTGCAACTTGAATCAATATTTTTTCATCACTACTATTTTCAAAAGTCTTTATTACTTTATTATATAAATTTAAAGCCTTTTCATTCTCTTCTTCATCTTTTAATCTACTAGCTTTATTTATAAAAGCTTTTGCTACAATCTCAAGAATTGCATTATTTTTACTATTTTCAAAATCATTAATTATTAAAGAGTAATACTTTAAAGCTTTACTATTTTGATTTAATTTGGAATATATTATAGCAATTGCAAAATAAGCCATTACTACTTGATATAACACCTCTTCATTTGTAGAGTTTTTAAAATTTAAAATCAACTCTTCATAAACTTTTATTGTTTCTAAAGGGTCTTTAATTTGCTTTGTACAAATTGCTTTATTTGAATAAGTTTTTGATAATAACAATTCTAAATCACTTGAAGTATCTTCAATAAATCTTTGTAATAACTCATCATAAGTTTCTAACTCTTTTTCATACTCTTTATTTCTCGCATAAATTAAAGCTTTATTATAATAAGCGTATGAAAGAATATTTAATATATGAGAATCATTTGTATTATTAAATCTTTTTATAATCTCATTATATGTTTTAAGTAATTTAGAATCATCTTTTAATGTTAAAAAAACTCTTGCTTGTGCTAAAAAAGCATATGCTTCTTCTATTTTAGAATTAGATAACTCCAACAAATCATAACTTACTTGCAAAGCCTCATTGAATTTTTGGTTTTGCAAGTTAATATTAAACTGGTCATATAGTTCTTTAAAATCTAATTGACTCAACTTATCTTCCTTAAACTATTTTTTAATTTATTTTTTCAATTTTTTCATCTAAGCCTTCATGATAACTTATATATAAATTTGTTGATAAACTATCTTTAAAAGGCAAAATATACTCTTTTAATTTCTCTTTATTTGTAAAATCTTTTGCAAATTCATCTTTTAATTTTATATATATAACAGTTCCTGAACCCTCATCATTTATACAAGGAGCTAAAGTAAATCCATCTTCATCACTTGTCCACTTATAAGCTGTATCTTCTGCAAGTTTTTTTGAAATAATATTAGCTTTAACTCCAACTAAGAAAAGTGAATAAAGACCTAATTTTGAAGCTTTATTACTATTTGAAGATAAAAAATCTTTAGCTTTTTGTGTAGCTAAAGTATGAGTTAACTCAAAAAGTTCTTCTTTATTCATACCTATTCCATTATCTACTATTGTAATTGAACCATCTGCTTTATCAAAATATACTTCAAGCATTCCTTCCCAATCTTTTAACTCTTGTTTATATTTATCTTCTTGTTTTAGTTTTTTTAGTTTCATTACAGCTTCATTTGCATTTTGCAATAACTCTTTTAGAAAAACTTCACTATTTGAGTAAGCTTTATTTTTTAAATTTGTAACTAGTTGTTTTAACTCATTTGTAAACTTGTGATTATTTGACATAAAATCCTCCTAAATTAAATGACAAACTTTAGCACAATATCTTGAAAGTATTCTGACAATATCTTACTAAGCACTAATTTTCACTTTTTATACAAAATTTAAATCTTTTAAATACTCTTTTATAATCAATACTGAGTCTTTTCTACATATCAAATGTGTATCAAGTTCAAAATCCATACTTGTTATTTTCAACCTTTTTTCATAACCAAATTTTTCTATTATTGGCCGTGAAAAAAGTGCCACTCCATAACCAGCTTCAACACAAGATAGTATCAATTCGTAGTTTTCTAAATTTACTTTTTTATAATTGCTTTTTTTATTTTTTGAAAGGTATTTATCTAAAAAAACTCTATTTAAGCATCCATTTTTATATGCAAAAATAGTATTTTGAGCAGTTTTATCTTTTGATTGAACTAAAACAATATCCTCTTTTATAATATTTAAAACTTCTATTTCTTTATGATTTGGGTTTCCATTTACAAAAGCAATATCAAGTTTATAATCTAAAAGTTGCTCAATTAAATTTAAACTACTATCTACAACAAACTCTAAATTCATATCTTTAAAATCTTTGTTTAATTTCTTTTGGAAATCTATTAGTCTTATAGTTGTATTTGATTGAGTTGAACCTATTTTTAATAGTTCATGATAATCAATATTTCTTATTTTTAAAGTTGCCTCTTCTACTTTTTTAACTATTTCAATAGCATAAGGATAGAGTTTTTCTCCCTCAAGAGTAAGAATAACACCTTTATTTGTTCGGTAAAATAAAGCATAACCTAAGCTCTTTTCAAGTTGTTTTATTCTTAAAGTGACATTTGATTGAGTAAAGTTTAACTCTTTTGCTCCTAAAGAGATACTTTTATTATTTGCAACTGCAATAAATACTTTTAATAAATTTGAATCCATACTATAAAACCTTTATAAAAATAGAGTTTGATATACTAATGTTAGTGCTATAATAAATAGTAAAGCCTTTAATATTTTTGCATAAAACTTTGCATCAATTTTTCTTTTTATTTTTATACCTAAAAGCATTCCTAAACATACAATCACAATACTTAAAATTGATAGTTCAAAAGCTTCATTTGAGAAAGCACCCAAAGATATAAAAACTATAAGTTGCCCTATTTTAGTAAATAAAAAACACAAATTTGATAATTGAATTGTATCTTTTTTTGTATATTTTAACTCTAAAGTGTACATTATCATCAAAGGCGCAACTATATTTGTAAGACCTGAAATGATTCCACCAATTAAGCCCAAACCATAAGTAGATGACTTTGGATAAGAAGAGATAAATGTAGCTTCAATTTTTACAAAAGATTGTAAAAGATAAACAAATATAATAAAAGCAAGTAAAAGTTTGAAATAGTTTGAATTTGTATAAACTAAAAGAACAGTTCCTAAAGCACTTCCTATTACCATAAGTAAGATTATAAACCAAAACTTTTTTAAAGCCTCAAAAAACTTACCCTCACTTAAAATACTAATAATATTTACAAGCATAGTAGGAATAAGCATATAAGTAATTGTTGTTTGAATATCAGTAAATAAAGCAACCAAAGGAGTAGAAATCATCCCAAAACCAAAACCAATACTACCATGAACAAGTGAAGAAAAAAGAACAATCACCCCAAAAGCAATTACAAAATAAATATCCATATGACTACCTTTAATATTACATATAACTATGTGTAATACCAAAAGGTATTACTAAAGATTATATCAAAAGTTTATTAAAGGTGTTTTAAATATTTAATTTATGCTTTTTTAAGGCCATCTAAAATAATTCTTTTCATAAAAGTTTCATCAGCGTATTTTACACACTCTATTGATGCATTAATATATTCTTGGGATGTATAGTTTGAATAATCAATTGGTTGATAACCATTATAAACAACAATCATATCAAAAAATAATCTTGTTATTCTTCCATTTAATTCATAAAAAGGGTGAAGACAAATCAATTCTGATTTTATCAAAGCAATTTTTTCTGCAAAATTTTCTTTAGATATGAAACTACAATCTTTTAAATAATTCTCTTTTTTCAACATATCAAAAATTTTTTTTGATTCATTTTTAACTGCTCGTCCAATACAAAAAGTTGAAGCACCTTTAAACATATCTTCTGTTCGATAAACTCCAGCCCAGTCGTAAAGTGTTTCAAAAGTATTTTTATGTAAATTAATAAAATATGATTCATCAAAAACTGTATTTTCATTTAATTGTGAAATATAAAGTTCATATGCTTGTTTTAATAAAATAGATTCTATTTCATGTAGTTCTAATGAGTTTTTTAAAGAAAGTTTATTTATAGGAATATCTGTACCATCATAGTAAATTTTACTATCTTTTTGATGATACTTTGACATTGTATTTTTCCATTAAAACTTTTGCTTTTACTTGCACTTCTTTAGATGGTTTTTTATATCCTTCAATTAAGTTTGAGTTTCTAACTGTTTTTGAAATTTGAGATTTACTTACTTTTGCAATAGTCATTTATAACTCCTATTTTGTAATTATATTTTATCTAATTTTTACAAAAAAGAAAAGCTTTTTATTTTTTTAATATTTGAGATTTACTTACTTTTGCTATGTTCATAAATATCAGCTTTTAATCAAGTTTTTAGGCATTACTTAATTTAGAAATTAAAACTTTTAATATTTTTTTAATATCTTCATTATCAAAAAACACATCAATATTCATAATTATAAAACGTCTAAATGTATAAAACTCACTCTCTAATGTTACTTTACTAACAAAATCTTTTACTAAAGGAATAAAAAACTTAATATTACTTTTAATATCTTCATCACTATCTTGTGAAAAAGAATAAAAGTAATCTTCTACAACATTTTTAAAATCTGTTATTAATTGAATTCTTTTTTCAATTAATTCATTTCTATTTAAACCACACAAATCATTTATAGTATATAAAACTCTTTTATCAGAAGATTTAATAATTGCATTTTCATCATAAATTAATTTATCAAAAACATCTTCTTTTTCAGGATTTATAGCATAAGGTTTTTCAATTTTATTATATGATTCACTCAAATTATGAATATTAGAAAACTCTTCATTATTATAAATTGCCATTGAATTTTCTATTTTAAAATTATTCCTTTTTTTTCTATTACATTGTCCACAACTTAATAATAAATTATCCCAAGAATAAGCTAACCAATAATAAACACTTTTAGGCCTATAGTGTTCAATATGTAAATCAGTATCTAGCAATTTCTTTTCACAATAAGCACATTTAAAATAATATATTTTAGTAAGTTCTTTTTGAACAGATGATGTTTTATATAAATTACTTTTATCTATATATTTACCAGCTTTTATATTTGCATTAAATATATTTTCTCTTGTTTCATTTTTTAAAATATCGGGAATATCAGAAAAATTTTTATTAACCTTAGTCATTTTTTTCTAACTCTTCTTCAATAAATGCTAAAATTTTATCTTCATCAATATATATATCATTTTTTATTTTTTTAGAAACAACTTGATGAATTTTTTCATATACATAATCGTCACTACTTATTGCATTTTCGTAATGTCTAGACTTTACAGTATCCATATCAAATAAAGGAGAAGATATTAAAGTATTATTTGTATAACCTTCATTTGGTATTTGATTTGATATATGAACTTCACCATCTTCTTTATATATTTTATAGAATACCGCTTCTTTTGATGCACCTAGTAAAACTGTTGGACTATGAGTAGTCATAATAAATTGTATATTAGGAAAAATATCCCTTATTTTTTTTACAAAATTATATTTCCATTTTGGATGTAAATGAAGTTCTATTTCATCAATGAGAACAATTCCCTTAAAATCATTTATTTCTTTTACATAAGGTTGATTTTCAGAAAGTCTAACTAATAAATCAGCTATAATTGTTATTACAGCTTTATATCCTGCTGATAATTGTTCAAAGCTAACGATTGAACCTTTTTCTTTAAAGATTACATCCTCAGGAGAGATTTCAATTTCAACATCACTATTTAGTAAAGTCTTTAAAAGTTTTTTTGCAGCATCAACAGAAAGTAAAGTTTCATCACCTCTATTTTCTTTATAGTCAACTTTTTGTAACCATTTTAAAGGATTTTTTAAATCTAACTTACTATCAAATAAAGTTAAAAAGCCTGATTCATCTTCAATCATTTGACAATTATTATTTCTATTAGCACCATAAGCAAATAAATTTTTGTATTCTAAATCTAATCCATTGTAAATATTTTTGTTTGAATCTTCTAAAGATAAAGAATATTCATTTTTTATTTTTCGAAAAGACTCTTGTCCATCACGTTCTGAGCCTTTCATTGCTATAGCAAGAGCTTGAAGAAATAAAGTTTTTCCATCTCCATTCTCTCCTACTAAATAAATTTCTTTTTTATCTTTTAACTTATCAACTTTTAAATTTTTTATACTATAAAAATTTTTTATATGAATTGAGTCTAAAGAAGATATATCTTCTCTTTCTATTTCTTTTTGTTTTTCTTCTTTTAAATCTCCCTGTAAAACATTTAAAAGTAAATCTACATCTTCAATTTTTTTAAGGAAAAGTGGTTTAATATTCTTAGAACTTGATACATCATTATATTTTTTAAAAAAATCATTTTTATTTTCCAATAAAGTAACAAGAATAGAAGATTTCTTAACATTTGAAAAAAGTAAATCATAATATTTTAAAGAAAAGAAAATAATATTTTTTAAGTATTTATCAGAAGAGAATTGTAGTCCACCATTATAAGAAATGTCATTTTTATAAATATTATCTACAATTAACTTTTTAAAATACTCTTCTACATCATCATTAGAAACTTTAAAACATAATTTTTCTCTTCTTACTTCAACTTCTTCATATTCAGAATTTAACATATTAAAATACAAAGGGTTAGTTTTTTTAGGAACCATTTTATATTCATTTTCATAAGTTTTGTCAATAGTAAAAAATCTATCTAAAAAAGTATACTTTTTAAATTTATCAAAATTTAAATCCAAATTATTAATAAACTCTTTTAATTCATCTAAAGAAAGATTATCTTTAAATAAATTCAACTTTTCAAAAGCATTTAAACTTTCATAGTTAGGAGGCTTATCCCATAATTCATTTTCAAAATCTCTATTTATAATTTGACTTCCAAAAAAATATTGCAAAAAATTTGGAGAAATAAAACTAATATTCTCATTTTTAGCAATTTTCAATAACAATTTATATGATTTACATTGTTTAGGTTTATTAGGGTCAAATATATATTTCTGTATATCTTCTATATCTATAGACATTTTTTACCTTTGGAGATTTAAATTTCATTAATTTTATCTAAATACAAATTAGATGTCATTTATTACATATTTAGTAAAATAAACAACTAGTTGTATGTAGATTCAAGGCGTAAATATTTTTTCTTGATTGAGCCTACAGATTGAAAGAAAAACTATTTGCAACGCTGAAGATGCGTGCAAATAGTTGATTTATTTTTTATAGAGCTTTTGCTGTGATTCTTGATAATCTCTGTGCAAAAGAAACTGCGTCAGTAATTTCCATACCTTCACTTAGTTTTGCTTGGTCTAGTAGTACCCATGATACATCATCAATCATACTATCATCACTACAACCATTTAGTTTTTTTACTATTTCATGGTCTGGATTGATTTCTAAAATTGGTGCTGATTCTGGTACTTCTTGTCCCATTGCTTTCATCATTTGTGCCATTTGTGCCATTGGATCATTTGCATCTTTTACTACACAAGATGGAGATTCTGAAAGTCTATTTGTAATTTTAACTTCTTTTACAGACTCACCTAAAATATCTTTGATTTTTTTAGTTATATCTTGGAATTTCTCTTCTACTTCTTTTTTCTCTTCTTCAGTTTGCTCTACTTTTGGAGGTTCAACAGAAGTAATATCTTTAAACTCCCACTCTTGATATGCACCTAAAGTTGGTGTGATAATTTCATCTATCTCTTTATCATCACAAATTAAAACTTCGATATCATTTTTCTTATAACTTTCTAATAATGGAGAGTTTCTTAATACTTTTTCATTCTCACCTACAATATAGTAAATTGCTTTTTGCTCACTATTTGCTCTTTCTTTATAAGCTTTTAAAGAAGTCAATTTACCATTTTCTGTTTTAGTAGATTTGTATCTAATTAAATCTAAAATTAAATCTTTATTTGTAAAATCTTGGTAAGCACCCTCTTTTAAAGGTCTATTATATTGAGAAATAAACTCTTCATATTTTTCTTCATCTTTAGCAAGTTTTTTAATCTCATTTAGAATTTTTTTAACTGAACCTTGTTTGATATTTGCTAAGATTCTGTTTTCTTGTAAAATCTCTCTACTTACATTTAAAGGTAAGTCTTCACTATCAATAATACCTCTAACAAATCTTAAGTAAGTTGGTAATAACTCTTTTTCATCATCAGTAATAAATACTCTTTTAACATACAGTTTAACACCTGGTTGATAATCAGCTCTATACATATCCATTGGTGCAGTTTTTGGAATATAAAATAGTGTTGTATATTCATTTACACCTTCAGCTTTTGTATGAATTGTACATAATGGGTCTTGAGAATCATGAGAAATTGATTTATAAAACTCATTATAATCTTCTTGTTTTAAATTTGATTTTGGTTGTGTCCAAAGTGCTGTTGCTTCATTGATTTTTTCATGTTTATTTTCAACACTTTTTTTAGCCTCTTTTCCAGCTTTTTTATCCTCTTCACTTAGCTCTTCTTCTACCTCTTCTTGATAGTTTAAGAAAATAGGATAAGCAATATGATTTGAATATTTACCAATTATATTTGAGATTCTATGTTTATTAACAAACTCTTCAGCTTCCTCATCTTTTAGTTTAATATAAATTACTGTTCCATTTGTCTCTTTTGTAACAGGTATAATTTCAAACTCACCAGTTCCTGTTGAAGACCATTTATAAGCAGTATCTTCACCAGCTTTTTTTGAAATAACATCAACATTTGAAGCTACCATAAATACAGAATAAAAACCTACCCCAAATTGTCCAATTAGATTACTATCTTTTTTTGCATCTCCTGTTAATGCTTCAACAAAAGATTTTGTTCCAGATTTAGCAATAGTACCAATAGAAGAGATTAAATCCTCTTCATTCATACCAATACCATTATCAACTATTGTAATTGATTTGTCTTTTTCATCAAAAGAGATATTAATCTCTCCAGACCAATCCTCACCAATAGATTTTTTCATATTTTCATCTGTTAGTTTTAAATAGTTTAGTTTATCAATTGCATCACTTGCATTTGACACAAGCTCTCTTATAAAAATCTCTTTATTTGAGTATAAAGAGTGCGTCATTAAGTGTAGTAGTTGTCCTACTTCTGTTTGAAATTGATGTTTTGCCATTAGTTATTTCTCCTTTTAGGAAATGGACAAATTGCTAAAAGCAATGTGTACCATAATTTCTCCTATATTTTTTATAAATTTTACAGAAGAATTTTATCACAACTTTATAAAAGTTGGCTAAAGTTTTTATTTTATTTAGCACTTTTATCGCACAAGTGCTAAAACCATTAAATCAACCTTAACTTAAGAAGTAACTTAAATTATTTTCAGTATTATAAAATTATTATAATTTTACAGAAGAGTTAGATATATGAAAAATAAAACACTTTACAAAATGATATTGATTATTTTAATTCCTACGATAGGAATGATTTTTTTTAGTAGTATTTATATTTATAATAAATACAAAACTTTAGATAGACTAGACACGATTGATTTACATATAAATTATGTCTTAAATGCAGAGTTTTTACTAAATAACCTACAAAAAGAGAGAGGAATGTCAGCAGGATATATAGGTTCTCTTGGTAAAAAATTCAAGAAAGATTTGATATTTCAAAAAAAGCAAACAGATAAATCAAAAGAGTTTTTTGATAATTTTATTGTTAAAAATAATTTTAATTCACAAAAAGAGAAAAGCCATATAAAAAAGATTCAAAATGAACTTTTTAAACTTCAAAAACTAAGAACAAAAGTTTTAGCTTTAGATATTGATTTAACAAATGAACTAAAAAGTTATAACAATATGACAAATGCTATTATAGACTCTATGACTGTACTTCTTACAAGTAAGGCTGATAGTAAAATTAGTAATAAACTACTTGCTACTCTTTATCTTATAAATACAAAAGAGTATGCAGGACTTGAAAGGGCTATGTTATCAAATAGTTTTTCAAAAGAATCTATAAAAAAATCTTATTTAAAAAAGATTATAGAGTTAGTATCACTACAAAATAGTAATATAAAAAACTTCAAAAATATTATAAATATAGAAGAATTAAACTTTTTTTATAATACTTTTAATTCAAAACTTATTGAAGATGTTCAAAGATTCAGAGAAAAAATCTATAACTTTGAAAATGAAAAAATATTAAATGAAGATGCAAAAAACTGGTGGAATACTTCAACAAAAAGAATTGACGCTTTAGGAATTAATATAGAGTATTTTATGAAAACTGTTTTAAAAGAGGCAAAACAGTTAAAACACTACACTATAAATAGTTTAATTTATAGTTTTATTCTTTGGCTTGTAAGTATGTTTGCTTCCGTTTTTTCAGTTATAGCACTTAGAAGAATCACAAAAAAAGAGACTGAAAATTTTAAAAGTTTAAAAAAACAAAAAAAGATTTATAATATTTTGAATAATGCAAATGAACTTATAATCTATAATTACACTATGCAAGAAGTACTAAATAAAGCTTGTAGTTTTGCAACAAAAGAGTTAGATTTAGCACTTAGTTTTATTTGTTTATTTGATAAAAATCAAAATCTTCAAATAGTTGAAAGCTTTGGTGAAAAAAAATCAATTCTTTCAAATTTAGAGATAAATAATAAAAATAAATTATATAAAAAATGTATAGTTGAAAGAAAAAATATAATAATAAATGACATATTTGAAGATAAATCCTTTCTTGATTTATTTAGTGAAAAAGCAAATGAAATTAAATCAATTGCAGTTTATCCCTTATATAAAAAAGATGAAAGTATGGGTGTTATGGCATTTTGTTCAAATGATATAAACTTTTTTGATGATGAAATAGTTGCAATTTTTGATAAAATGACAAATGACTTATCTTACGGACTTGAAAAAGAAGAGAATGAAAAATTAAAATTAGAGTATGAAGAAGAGATGAAACTTGCATCATACTCTTTTGATTCACAAGAAGCTATGGCTATTACAGATGCAAATGCAAATATTATTAAAGTAAATAGCTCTTTTACAAAAATAACAGGTTACTCAAATAATGAAGTAGTAGGTAAAAATCCAAAAATCTTAAAATCAGGAAAACATACAAAAGAGTTCTATGAAAGACTTTGGTTTGATATATTAAATTATGGCTCTTGGAGTGGAGAGATTTATAACAAAAGAAAAAATGGAGAGATATATCCAGAAAGAGCAACAATTACTGCAATAAAAAATAATATGGGTAAAATAACTCATTTTATTGCACAGTTTTTTGATATAACTGAAATAAAAAGAAGCCAAGAAAGACTTATTCATCAAATACAAACAGATAATCTAACAGGACTTTATAATAGAACAATTTTAAATGAGAAATTAAATCAAGCAATTGCACTTGCAACAAGACATAAAATATTTGGTGGAGTGATATTTATAGACTTAGATAATTTTAAATATATAAATGATTCATTAGGTCATGATATTGGAGATTTATTTTTGATTGAGATTGCAAAAAAAATAAAAGGTTGTTCAAGAGTAGATGATATTGTTATTAGACTTGGAGGAGATGAGTTTGTAATCTTAGTTCAAAATATAAGTTCACAAAAAGAAGAAGCTATTATAAAAATTGAAAAATTTGCAAATAAAGTAAGAGATACTTTAGATAATCCAATAAAAATAGATAGTCATAAACTTACTACTACAAGCAGTATTGGAGTTGCACTTTTTCCAGAAAAAAATAAAAACTCAATAGATATTATAAAAAATGCAGATGCAGCTATGTATTTATCTAAAGAACAAGGTAAAAATAGAGTTATGTTTTACCATGAAGATTTAGATAAAAAAACAAGAAACTATTTAAGAATAGAAAATGAACTAAGAGAAGCTATTAAAAATGAACAGTTTGAATTATATTATCAAAAGAAATTTGATTATGAGAATAAAAAAGTTTTAGGATTTGAAGCATTAATTAGATGGAATCATCCAAAAAAAGGAGTTTTATACCCTGACAGTTTTTTAGAAGTTGCTCAAAAATCAGACTTAATAATACAAATTGGGAAATGGGTTTTAAATAGTGCAATAAAACAAATAAAACAATGGGAAAAACAAAATATTGATATTAATGATATTAAAGTATCTATAAATATCTCTTATACAGAGTTTTCTCATCCTGATTTTATTAATTATGTTAAAACTATTTTTAAACAAAATAGTGCAGATACAAAATATATTGAGTTTGAAATTGATGAAAGTTCAATTTTTAAAGATTTAACTCTTGCAATAAAAAGAATAAAAGATTTAAAAAATCTAGGCATTTCATCAAGTATTGATGGTTTTGGAGTGGGATATGCTTCACTTAACTCTATTTCAAAAATTCCAGTTGATACAATAAAACTTAAAAGAGATTTTTTAAGAAAAAAAGATGTTTTAGTAAACGATTCAATTATCAATATGGTTATAGAAATAGCACAAAAGTTAGATTTAAAACTAATCATTGAAGGAGTAGAACAAGAAGAACAGATTCAATACCTTATAAAAAAGAACAGTTATTTATATCAAGGATACTATTTTAGCAAACCGCTTAAAGCAAATGATGCAATTAATTTACTAAATAAAAAATAAAGATATTTTGCATATACTTATGCAAAGGATTCTCAATGACAAGAAAAATTTACATTGTATCAACACTTATTATTGTTATTTTAATAGGTTTTGTAGGTGGGGTAGTTGATATTTTATTATCTGATTCTGTTATAGAAGTTGCCAATAAATTAGGTTATCCCTTATACTTTTTTACAATGCTTGGAGTATTAAAAATCATTGGTGGAGCAATGCTTTTATTACCTAAAAAGCTTGATAAGATTAGAGATTTAGCTTATGCTGGTTTTGCTCTTGATTTTCTATTTGCTTCATATTCGCATTATAGTTCAAAAAGTAGTATTGAAGAGATTATCATACCCTTAATCTTTTTAGTTATTTTAGCTATATCTTTTTTCTTAAAGAATAAAACAACTCTATTTAGAAGTAGCGAACTTTAAAACTTTTTTTAAAGTTTTCTACTTAACACTTATGTAATACATTACTAATTTAAAAAAAGATAGACTTACAAAACCTATAAAAAAGGATTGAAATGAATGAAAATCAATTTTTAAATGATGTAAAAGATATATATCAATTTTTAGAAAATGAAAAAAACAATACAAATAAGCTTATCACATATTTAGAAAACAAAGAGTTTAATAAACTTACAATTATTGATGAGTTTGCTAAAACTTTAAATCTACAATTAGATGATAATCTTAGATTCGCACTTATTACAAGACTTGTAAATTTAAGAGATGATTCACTAGTTCAAGTATTAAAAAAATCACAAAAAGATGAAAAAGAGATTATAAATCTACAAGAAAAAGCATATCTTTTTGTAAAAGATTTTTGGGAAGATAAACATTTAAACCTCATAAATTATATTGAAAAGAATAGATTACTAACACCTTTTTATCGAGAAGTTTTCAAAGGAGTTTATAGCGTTGGGAAAGCTATGAGTAAATGGCAAAGTTCATGGACAGCATTAATTATTAATAAAACGAATAAGGAGCTTTTAGAAAAATTCAATGATGATGAAACTAAAGTATTTGAATATTTAGAAAAAGAGAACTTGTTTGATTTAGGACATTCAAAAGAAATAGCTGACAGATGCTACTCTGCATTAGTAAAAGAAAAAGACAAATATAAATCTCAAGCTTACATTAAAGCTTTTAAAAAAGAGGTAACTGATGTAGTTGATGCTTTAGAAAACTTTGCAGATAGATTAATTGAAGTTGAAGATGAAATATATAATCAAAAATGGGATTATGTTTTATATCTTCAAGCTTTAATTAAAGCTTTTAGTGAAGAGAATGAAAATAGTTTAGTAGAAAAATGGGCAGATGTAGATAGAGCTTGGATGAAAATAAAAACACCTATTCAAATAGGACATCCACTTGAATATTATGAAGACCATTTTAGAAAAGCAGTTGCATTAGAGTGGGATATAAGACTTACAAACCCTACTTTTGCAAAAAATGAAAAAAGAGTAAATAAGATTAAGACAGCTTTTGAAAAAATATATAATAGCTTTGAAAAAGATGCAAAGTATGAACACATATATAATTTTTCTTTAAAATCTCTTGATAAAGTACAATTATATATTGGAAGACCTGCTTTATTTTTTGGAGCAGAATTTAATGGATTATTTTCAGCTCAAGTTGTACCAAATGATGAGATTGTTTCAAAAGAAGAAGGGAAAAAGATTTTTGCATTTTCAGATGAAATTCTGCAAATTTCAAGGGCAAAACCATTTTTAAAACTAGCTCGTGAAATCTTTGGCCAAGAGTTACTAACTAAAGATAGAGAGTTTTTATTTAATGAAACTGAAAAATGGCATCAAGTATATGATATTAGCACTATTGGACATGAGTTTGGTCATATTTTATGGTGCGATGATGAAACAGAAGCAGTTATGAATAAAACTGGCAATTTTAAAAATATTGAAGAGTTTAAAGCTACAACTGGTGGTCTTATTTCATTTTTTTGTGACGAAAAGGAGGATGAAAAAGAGCTTGAAGAGCAAGTTTTAATCGATTTAGTAAAAAGAGCTATTGGATTAATTGCTTGGATGGAAGTTGACGAAGTACAACCATACTATTGTGAAGGTTTAATTCACCTAAATGCACTATTTGATACAAAAATCTTAGATTTTAAAGATAATAGTTTAAATATTGATTTAGATTCAAAAAAGATTGAAGAACTTAAAAAATGGTATATTACTACATATACAAATCTTGCAAAACACTACTTAGATAAAAAAGATGCAACAATATTTTTAAATCAGTTTGCAACAAAAGAAGGAAAATATTTTATGCCTGTAAATGAAAAAATAAACTCATTTGTAAAATATTACTTTGAAAGATATAAGCAAATTGGTCAAGAATTAGATACAGAAGATAAAAAATCTAACTATATAAAAGGCTAGTAAAAACTAGCCTTTAAATAAAACTTTATGCTTGTAGTTTTTTAACTACAAGTTCATTTACTACTTTTGGATTTGCTTTTCCTAAAGTAGCTTTTAAAACTTGTCCCACAAAAAATCCTAAAAGCTTTTTATTTCCATCTTTAAACTTTTGTACATTTTGTGGATTGTTTTCAATAACCTCATCAATTATTGGTAAAATAACATCAGGGTCACTTATTTGAACTAATCCTTTATCTTCTACTATTTTTTGTGGCTCTTCACCTGTTTGAATCATTTGTTCAAATACTTGTTTTGCTATTTTTGAAGAGATAGTTTCATCATCTACCATCTTAACTAATTGAACAACTTGACTCTCTTTAAATTTTAATTCATCAATTGACTTATCTTTTAACTGCTTTGCTACATCATTTGCAACATAATTTGCTAAAATACTAACTTTTTCTAATATTTGCATTGTTGCTTGATTGTAAAGTGAAGTAAGCTCTTTATATGCTTCTTCAAAAAATGATGAAAGTTTCTCATCCCTTGCTAAAATATTAGATACCTCATTATTTAATTTAAACTTTTGCGTATATTTCTCAAAAAATAGTTTTTGCTCTTCTGTCATAGGTTCAGCTTCTCCATGAACTTGAACCTTATTTATTTCTTGTTTTTGCTCTTTTGGTTTATTATCTACTTTTTTACTCTTTTTAGCCCAAGAATCTTTTAAACTAACTATTTTATTAAATACTGGATGTTCATCACTATAATCAATTGGGTCTGCATAAAAATACCCTTGTCTTTCAAACTGAAATCTTTCATCTTTTTTATCATCAATTACAGCTGGTTCTACAAGAGCATCTTTAATAATTTTAAGTGAGTTTGGATTTAAATCTTCTAAATTTTCTGGAGCCTCACTTTTATACAATCTATCATAAAGTCTTACTTCAACTTTCTTAGCCTCTTTTGCGCAAACCCATTGAATCGCACTTTTTACTTTAATACCACTTGTATCACTTCCACTTTTTGATTCTGGATAGTAGTGTGCTTTTATTTCAGTTATATTTCCATCTTTATCTTTTATAACTTCTTTACATGAGATAATATATCCATGTCTTAATCTAACTGGTTGGTCTAAAGTAAGTCTATAATAACCTTTTGGTGGGTTTTCACAAAAATCTTCTCTTTCTATATAAAGCTCTTTAGAAAAAGGTATTTTTCTACTTCCTTCTTTTGGTACATCATGAGGATAATAAGAAGCTTCAATTATCTCCATATCTTTATCATAATTTTCAATAGTTACTTTTAAAGGGTCAAGAACACACATAACTCTTGGAACTTTTTGATTTAAGTCATCTCTTATACAAAACTCCAATTGTGCAACATCTACCATAGAGTTTGCTTTTGCTATACCTATTTGTTCACAAAAATTTAAAATAGATTCAGGAGTATAACCTCTTCTTTTATATCCTGCAATTGTTGGCATTCGTGGGTCATCCCAACCACTTACATATTTACCATTTACTAACTCTAATAACTTTCTTTTGCTCATAACTGTATAATTAACACTTAATCTTGCAAATTCATATTGATATGGTCTTGGAGGTTCAAGCTCAAGCGTATCTAATATCCAATCATATATCTCTCTATTATTTTCAAACTCTAAAGTACAAAAAGAGTGTGTAATCCCTTCAATATAATCAGATAAACAATGAGCAAAATCATACATTGGATAAATACACCATGTATTACCTGTTCTAAAATGGTGTGAATGCCTTATTCTATACAATAAAGGGTCTCTTAATTTCATATTTGCTGCACTCATATCGATTTTAGCTCTTAAAACATGTTCACCATCTTTAAACTCACCATTTTTCATCTTTTCAAAAAGCTCTAAATTCTCTTGTATAGTTCTATTGGCATATTCACTTCTTTGACCAGCTTGAGTAACTGTTCCTCTTAACTCTTTCATCTGCTCTTCATCAATGCTATCAACATAAGCTTTACCCATTTTGATAAGTTTTACTGCATATTCATAAAGTTTAGGAAAATAATCAGAAGTGTAATATACACTATTTCCCCAATCAAAACCAAGCCATTCAACTGCATCTTTTAATGCTTCAACATACTTTGTATCTTCTGTTGTTGGGTTAGTATCATCCATTCTTAAATTACAATATCCTTTATAGTCCTTTGCAATTCCAAAATTTATACAAATAGATTTAGCATGACCAATATGAGGAAAACCATTTGGCTCAGGAGGAAATCTTGTTACAACCTCACTATATTTGCCTTTTTTTAAGTCTTCTTCAACTATTGTACGTAAAAAATCTTTATTTTCATTCATTTTTATTAAGCCTTTTGATTTTAAAACTCTTATTTTATGGTTTGTATTTTATCCAAATAGAGCTTATAGCCTCATAGCAATTACTAATAAAATCTAAAGCAAAAATAATTAATTTTAATCTTATAAAAATAGCATACCAAACTACATTTTTTAATGTTAAAATAAATATACAAAGAAAAAGGATATATCATGAAAGTATTACTTACAGGCTCAACAGGATATATTGGAAGAAGATTAAAACAAAGATTAATTAATAATAAAAATATTAACCTTAGATTGTTTGTTAGAAACAAAAAAAGTCTATCTTCTAATCTTTCAAAAGATATTGAAGTTTATGAAGGAGATACTTTTGATAAAAAGAGTTTAAAAGAAGCATTGACAAATGTACATACTGCTTATTATTTAGTTCACTCTTTAAATAGAAGTGATTATAAAAATCTTGATAAAATCTCTGCACAAAATTTTATTGAAGTAGCAAAAGAATGCAATGTAAAAAGAGTAATCTACCTTGGAGGTTTAGGTGTAAAAAACAAAGATACAAGTGAACACTTATTAAGTAGATTAGAAACAGGAGAAGTATTAAGTGAACAAGATGGTATTCAAACTATTTGGATAAGAGCTGGAGTAATTATAGGTTCAGGAAGTACAAGTTTTGAGATAATTAGAAATCTAACAGAAAAACTACCTATTATGACTACACCTAAATGGGTATTTACAAAAGCACAGCCAATTGCAGTTGATGATGTTCTTGATTATTTAGAACAATCCTTATTTCTAAAATATGACAAAAACTTAACTGTTGATATAGGAGCAGAAGAGTTAACATATAAAGATATGATGCTTCAAACAGCAAAAGCATTAGGTTTAAAAAGATATTTAATCCCTCTTCCTTTTTTATCAATAACTTTATCTTCTTATTGGTTAAATCTATTTACACCAGTGCCTTTTAAAGTTGCAAAAGCATTAATAGAAGGTCTTAAATCAGAAGTTATAATACAAAATAGTAATGCAAAAAGATATTTTAAAGATATAACTCCTATGCCATTTATTAAAGCTGTTAAAAAAGCTGTTGAGGAGATAGAAACAAATCAAGTTATAAGTAGATGGAGTGATAATGCAGGAAAAATTTGGGAAAAAGACCATACAAAAGAGATTGCTGATGCTATTTTCATAGATAGAAAAGAGATAGATATATCTAATATAAGTAATGAAAAAGTGTATAAAAGCTTCATAACTATTGGAGGAAAACAAGGCTGGTTTGATTATGATTTTTTATGGGAACTAAGAGGAATAATTGATAAAATAATTGGTGGAGTTGGATTAAAAAGAGGTAGAAGAAGTCAAGATGAATTAAGAGTTGGAGAGAGTTTAGATTTTTGGAAAGTAATTGATATTAAAGAGAATGAAAGATTACTTTTATTTGCACAAATGAAAGTTCCAGGAAGTGCTTGGCTTGAGTTTAAAATAAAAGATAATAAATTAATTCAATCAGCCTATTTTTATCCAAAAGGAGTTTTAGGAAGAGCATATTGGTATATACTTGTTCCTTTACACTATTTTGTTTTTAATAATATGATTACCAATATAGTAAAAAAAGCAAAAAAAATGTAAACAAAAAGAGAG
>NZ_NXIF01000031.1 GCF_002837275.1 Malaciobacter halophilus
TGCAGGTTTCACTTGTGGAAACGTAGGCCTCTGCCAGCTCTTGAGTCTTTTTAAGCCCTTATCTATTTTAACTTTTTACAGTTATCTTAGTTATGGGCTCTTTTTTTGCCTTTTTTTTACCCGTTTTTTCCCCTTTATTTTCTTTTTATATAAAATGCCAATAATGTTGATATACTTAATGTTATCAATAAAATTGTAATTACAAAAAATGTACCATTTTCTATTTTTGTAAAAGGCAGAGCTGTTGTATTCATTCCAAAAAAACCTACAATAAGATTTAATGGTAAAAATATAGCTGATAGTAGTGTAAGAATATAAACAATTCTATTCATTTGCTCACTTGTTTTACTTTGATAAAAATTATAAAGTGTATCAAGTTTTTCAAGACATAATCCACTATTTCTATAACTTCTTTGTAAATGCTCTTGAATATCAGCAAAATTTCGTTCTAAATAGTCTTTTTCAGTTTTATAATTATCAATTAAATTTTCTAAAGCTTCATTTGCCTTATAAAGAACTCTATTAACTCTTATTAACTCATTTTTATATTCATACCAGGTTTTGTTGAAATTATCTTGACTTTTGTTTTCATAAATACTCTCTTCTAAATCTAAAGTTTTTGTATAGTAATCATTTGTTAGCTTCATAGCTACTTTAATAGCTTTATCTAAATATAAATAGAATTGCTTTATATTATCTAGTGCAACTATTTGATTTGTTTGTTTATCAAATAAGTAGTATATTTCATCGGTAATTATAAATGAGTAGTTAATAAATTCAAGTTTGTCATTTAAAACAAAAGGTAACCTTAATATAAAAAGGTCATAGTTTTCATCGCTATAGAAAATAGAAGGATGCAAAGGATTTTTTAAATCTTCTTGATGTAAAGAATCGATTTGTTTAATTAACATTTGCACCCTTTATGAATAAGTTTTATTTAGTTTGTTTAATCTCAATAGAGATGATTTTATCATTTCCTTCAATACTATCTAAAGTAGAAAAGCTAGTTTCATCATCTTCTTCAATTTCTCCAAAAACAGTGTGAACACCATCTAAATGAGGGCAATCAACAAAACAAATAAAGAATTGACTACCACCAGTATTTAATCCTGCATGTGCCATTGATAAACTACCTCTTTTATGAACTTGTTTATCAGCATTTGTCTCACAAGCAATAGCCCAATCTGGACCACCTGTACCAGTACCTTGTGGACAACCACCTTGTGCCATAAAACCTGGAATTACTCTGTGAAAAATAAGATTATCGTAAAATTTATCATTTGCTAGTGTTGCAAAATTTGCAACTGTATTTGGAGTTTCATGGTTGAATAGTTTTAACCAGATAGTTCCTTTATCAGTAGTTATCTTTGCATAATTAAAACTATCCATTTCCTCTTGTGAATAGTTATACTCTTTTAGTTCTTTTGAAAAACCAAACATATTTAAATCCTTTAGTAAAATTATTTTAAAAAAAGATTATATCTACTTATATCTAAAATACACTTGTTATATATTATTCACTTTTTTTTATATAGTTAAGGCTAATCATATTTTTAACTATCTCTTTAAATACAGGAACAGCTGATTGTGCGGCATAATAATAGTACCAATATCTTCCAGTTGAGTTTGGTCTAAATACTGTAACACCTATTGTATATGAGTTCTTATCATCATTTACAAAACCAAAAAATGATGAAATATACTCTCTTTGATAGTTTCCTCTTCTTGCAACTTTTGCAGTTCCAGTTTTTCCTCCTATTTCTAATCCATCAATTTGAGCACTTCTTCCTGTTCCTTTTGTAACCGTTTTAATAAGCATTCTTTTTACTTCATTTGCTGCATCTTTTGAAATAACTTTTTCTTTTAAAACCGTATCAGGTTTATATTTTCCTGAATCAGTTTGTAAATATGAAACAATTCTAGGAGTTACACTATATCCTTCATTATTAAATACAGTAAAAGCTTTCATGATTTGCATAAAAGTTGAAGTCATTCCTTGCCCATATGAAACAGTTGCTTTATAAACATTATCTTTATCTTGGTCTTCTCCTGCTGCTAGCTTATATATTGGCGGGATTTTCCCAACTTTTTCATAAGGTAAATCAATTCCAGTTTTTCTAGTAAAGCCAAATCTTTTATATCCTTCATACATCTCAGCACCTTTTAATCTTTGTGCAAGTTGTAAAGTACCAATATTTGATGAAAAGATAAAAATATCATCTAAAGTTAAATAGTGTTTTTTAAATCTATGGTCATCATTTATATAAAATCTATCTATTTTATATCTTCCTCTTCTGTATTGACCTTTAGAGTTTGGTTTACTTTCATTATAAGCAAAAAACAACTCATCTTTTTTCACTCTATTTTTATCTAATACAAGAGCAATTGACATGGGTTTTATAACTGAACCTGGCTCAAATTGGTACTCAATAGCATTTACGTTTAAAGATGGAATATCTTCTTGTTTAATACTTTCGGGATTAAATCTATTTGAAGAAGCAAGAGATAGTACTTCTCCTGTTTTACTATTCATTATTGATACAATTATCTCTTGTGCACTTAGTTTTTTCTTATGTCTATCTAATATCATTTCAATATTTTTTTGAAGTTTTAAAGGAACGTTCAATACTAATTTTGCTCCATCTTCTCTTCTTTTAATAATTGAGTTTTTATCAAAAGAGATATATGAAAGTACATCTCTATTTCCTTTTAATATTCCATCTTCTGTTTTATTTAATATGCTATTATATTTTTTTTCTAAACCTTTAATTCCTCTTACTTTTGTTTTACCTCTTTTTGTTTCAAATTTAGTAATATATCCAACAACAGGAGTTAGAGTATTTTCATAAGAGTATATTCTTTTTTCACCACTTTCAATGATACTTAATCCTCTTAAAATTCTACCACCTGCAACTTTTCTTGCTTTAAATACATCTAGTCTTCTTAATTTAAAACCAAGCTCTTTTAGATTTTTTGCAGTTCTTGCATCAATATTATATGATAAGACAAGATTTCCTGGTCTATTTCTTAAAGAGTCATCAACCTTTTTTTTCAATTTAGCGTAAGAAATATCACTATAAATTGAGAAGAGTTTTAAAAACAACTCTTTTTTATCAAGGTCAAGGTGTCTTGTATCAATAGATGCTTTGTATAATTTTTTTGATGATGCAATTTTAAAATTATCAGCACTTACTATATCTCCTCTTACTGCAAGCTCTTTTTTTGAACTTTGCAAAGAAGGAAGTCTTCTTTCATTTGTCATAGTATTAGCAATTGAGAATACTAGAATAATTAGAAAAAGTAAGATTAATAAAAATAAAATTACAATTTTTTTTGTTTTATTAATATTTTCGATTTTATTTGAAGTCATATTTATCCATTATATATTATAATAGGAAATGAATTTTAGCACAAATAAGATTAAACCCAAAGTCCAAAATAGATATAACCAACCAGACTATTTACTTTTTCTATTAGTATCTATTTTAATTACTATTAGTATTATATTTTCATACTCTCTTACAATCTATACTGTGGAGTATTATGGCTATAATCAATTTCACTTTTTTTCTAGACAACTTCTTGTTGGAGTATTGTCTTTACTATTGATGTGGACATTATCTTTAATAAACCCTGATAAGATTGTAGGTAAAATAGGTATGAGTCTATTTATATTATTCTTTTTACTAATGGCAGCAATGCCATTACTTCCTTCTAGTTTAGTTACGGAAAGTGGTGGAGCAAATAGATGGATTAGATTGCCAGGAGTATCTCTTTCTCCTGTGGAATTTTTTAAAGTAGGATTTATTTATTTTCTTTCGTGGTCATTTCATAGAAGGGTTATGGTTATGCCTAAAAAAATGACTTTAAAAGATGAACTTTTATTATTAGCTCCATACTTTGGTGCTTTTTTACTTGTGGTTTTTATAGTTGCATTTTTACAAAAAGATTTAGGACAAGTTGTTCTTTTGGGGCTTATATTAATTGTTTTATTAGTATTTGCAAATAGAAGTTTTAAAGTATTCTTATCTTTAGGTGCAACAGCATTAGTGGCATTTGTAGTATTAATTGTTTCAGCGCCTCATAGAATCAACAGAATATACTCTTGGTGGGCTATGAATCAAGATGGTATTTTAGCAATTATGCCAGAGTGGGTAGATAAATATCTAAGAATTGATGAATTACCAGAACCATATCAAGTTTCACACTCTTTAAATGCTATTCATAATGGTGGTTTTTTTGGACAAGGAATCTCTTTAGGAGATATAAAATTAGGTTTTTTATCTGAAGTGCATACAGATTTTGTATTAGCAGGAATTACTGAAGAGTTAGGGCTAGTTGGATTACTATTTATTTTAATAATACTTTTTTCAATTGTTTGGAGAATATTTATAATTAGTAGAAGAGTAGATAATCCAATTTATCATCTTTTTAGTTTAGGAATTGCACTTATGATAATAATCGCTTTTTTAATAAACTCATATGGTATCTCAGGTATGATTCCAATTAAAGGTATTGCTGTACCATTTTTAAGTTATGGTGGTTCTTCAATGTTATCAATGGCAATATCAATAGGTTTAGTTTTATCAATTAGTAGAACAATAAGTAAGGAGAAAAAGAGTAAATGAAAGGCAAAGTTGTTATAACAGGTGGTGGAACAGGAGGGCACTTAAAAGTTGCAAAAGCTTTTATTGATGAGTTTCATAAAAGAGGTATTTCTCCTATTTTTATTGGTTCTAAAACAGGACAAGATGAACAGTGGTTTAAAGATGAAAGAAAATTAAAAAAAGCATTTTTTTTAGATACAAAAGGAGTAGTAGATAAGAACTTTCTTGGAAAAATAAAATCACTTTTTCAAATTATTAAAGAGGTAAATCACTGTTTAAATATTTTTGATAAAGCAGAAGTAAAAACTGTTATTTCAGTTGGAGGTTTTTCAGCAGCACCTGCTACATTTGCTTCAGTTTTATCTTTTGGTTGTAAACTATATATTCATGAACAAAATTCGAAAATGGGTAAACTAAATGAACTAACTAGCAGATTTGCAACAGAGGTGTTTTCTTCTTATTTACAAGACTCTTTAGTAAAAGACTATCCTGTTAATAGTGAATTCTTTGATAATGCAAGAGTTAGGCATGAAATACAAACTATTATTTTTCTTGGAGGTTCTCAAGGGGCAAAAGCTATAAATGATTTTGCATTAAGTGTTGCTGTAAAATTAGATAAACTAGGAATAAAAATAATCCATCAAACAGGAAAAGCAGATTTTCAAAGAGTTAAAAGTAAATATGAAGAGTTAAATCTTGATGTAGATGTTTTTGATTTTACATCTGATATTTCAAAAAAAATGAGTTTAGCAGATTTTGCAATAAGTAGAAGTGGAGCTTCTACTCTTTGGGAGCTTGCAGCTAATTCTTTACCAACTTTATTTGTACCTTATCCATATGCAGCAAAAGACCATCAATACTATAATGCAAAGTTTTTAAAAGATAAAAAATTATGTTTTATATGTAGAGAAAGGAATTTAAACCCTGAAATAATTGATAAGATTTTAAAAGCTGATATTAAATCAATGAGTAAAGGTTTAATTGATTCAATAGGCTATAATGCTATTGAATCAATAGTTGATATTATTATTCAGAATAATCAAAAGTAGTATTCCAAAAGCAATTCTATAAATACCAAAACTTACAAAAGTGAAATTTTCTAAGAATTTTAGAAATAGTTTTATTGTTAGAAAAGCAACAAAAAAGGCAACTACAAAACCAACTGCTAAATTTAATAGATTTGAGCTTTGAAGTAGTTGTTCATGGTGTTTTAATAAGTCATATCCTGTTGTTGCACACATTACAGGAAAAGCAAGTAAGAAAGAGAACTCTGCACTTGCTTTTCTATTTAGTCCTACAAGCATAGCACCTATAATACTAGCTCCTGCTCTACTTGTCCCTGGAATTAATGCAAAAATTTGAGCAATTCCTATATATAAAGCTTGTTTAAAAGAGACATCTTCTACATTTGAAACTGTATGTTTACTTTCATCATAAAATTTTTCAACAATTAAAAATACTATACCACCTACAATAAACATATATGCAACAATTTCAATTGTAAACATTGCTTTTACATATGAAGAGAATAAAAATCCAATTGCTGCAATTGGAAGAAAGGCAATAAAGATTTTACTCCATAAATTTATATGTTTTGTATTAAATTTATCTGGATAGTTTAATATAACTGCTAAAATTGCAGCAAACTGTATTATTACTTCATATGCTTTATTTATACTATTTTGCTCTAAGTTTAAAAATTCACTTGCTACAATTAAGTGTCCCGTAGATGAAATTGGCAAAAACTCTGTAAAACCTTCTATAATTCCTAAAATAATTGAATCAAAAACTGTCATTATTTAATACCTTGTTCTTTTGTTAATTTAAAAAATAGCTTTAATGCAAGTTTTTCTTTTATACCAATATCGTAATCTATTTTTGTTAAATATTCTAAAATATTTTTTTTACAGATTCCTGAACGTTTTTCATACTTTTCTAAAATATATTGGGGGATTTTAATATGTCTTTTATTAAAGTTTTTCATGGTTTTTTTCAATAATTTACCATTTTTGTTATAAGATAATCGAGCAAAAACAAATGGTAATTTATATTTGTCTTGCCATGCTTTTGCTAAATCTATAAAACTATCTTTATCATTTTCATGATAAAACTTTAAAGCTTTATCTCCAATAATAACTTGTCCATTTAAATCAAGTACTTTTGCAAGTGCATTTGATGTATCACTTTGAAAATCTTTTGAATAAGTACCTGGTACTAATAATACAGATGTAACTTCATCTCTTGCAATAATCCCATAATCTAATGATTTTTCTCCTCTTGAGGCAATTGAAGATATAAAAGCTGACTCAACAGTTCTTTTTTTAAATTTTTTATTTATTGCTGAAGGATAAGATTTCTTATATTCGATTATAGCTCTTAGTTGGTTAGATTTTATATTTTTTTTCATATATACAGTTACAGGTAATAAATTAATAAAATCTATCTTTGCAAACTTCATTATGTTTTCCTAAAAATTAAATTATTTTTGATATAATATTGAAAAATTGGTAAATAAGGGGTTAAAATGGTTGAAGTAGAATTTTTAGGACCAATTAATAAACAAAAAATGAATTTAGATATTTCAAATTTATCACAATTAAGTGAAGTTTTAAAAGGTGATGAAGAAGTAAGCTCTTGGTTAGAGAAGTGTGCAGTAGCTGTTAATGATACTTTAGTTTCTTCAAAAGATATTAGTTTAAAAGATGGGGATAAAATTTCATTACTTCCTCCTGTTTGTGGTGGGTGATAAATGGAAAAATTGCAATTATTTGAAGGTAGTTTACCTGTAGAGCAAATTACTAATTCTTGGTATGACGAGTTTAGAAACTCTAATTATGGGGCTATTATTACTTTTGTTGGTGTGGTAAGAGATGAAGATAATATTGAAGGATTATCTTTTGATATATATGAACCAATTTTAAAATCATGGTTTGATACTTGGCAAGATAGAGCAAAAAAGAAGAATGCTATTGTTCTTATGGCTCACTCAAAAGGTGATGTATTAAATCATACAAGCTCATATATAGCAGCAGTTTGTTCACCAAAAAGAAGAGTTGCTTTAGAGATGATTGATGAATTTGTTGAAGATTTTAAAGCAAATGCACCAATATGGAAATACGATATAAAAAATAATACTAGAGTCTATGCAGAAGATAGAAGTACTCCAATAAATGGTGCTGGCTTACTAAATTAAATTATGAAAAGAGTTTTAATAATTGAGGATAGTAAATCAGTAGCAAGTAGCTTAAGTCTTATGATAAAAGAGCAGTTTGGATATAAAACTGTTCTTGGCTCATCAGTAAAACAGTGTGCAAAAATCTTACTTGAGTATAAAGGAAAATTTGATGTAGCTTTACTAGATTTAGGTTTACCTGATTCTGAAAATGGTGAAATTGTAGATTTTGTAGCAAAGTTTAATATTCCTATAATTATTCTTACTGGTTCTACTTTGGTAGAAGATGAAATTAAAAATCGTAGTAAAAATATTGTTGATTATGTTGTAAAAGATGGAATGTACTCTTTTAAGTATGCCTTATCAGTTATAAATAGAGTTATAAAAAATGAAAAAACAAAAGTATTAATTGTTGATGATTCAAATACTTTTTTAGAAACAACTAAGGCATTAATTGAAAAATATAGGCTAAATGTATTTACAGCTAGTAATGGTTTAGAAGCTTTAGAAGTATTAGAAAAAAATAGAGATATTAAACTTTTACTAACTGATTATATTATGCCTTACATGAATGGCTTAGATTTAGTAAGAGAGATAAGAAAAAAGTATAATAAAGATCAATTATCAATAATTGTTACTTCGGCAGTTAAACAAAGAAATACAGCATCAAAATTTTTAAAATATGGAGCAAATGATTTTTTATATAAAGGTTTTACTCAGGAAGAACTTTTTGTAAGACTTGGAGCAAATTTAGAGTTAATAGAGTTGTTTGAAGAATTAACTAATAGAGCAAATAAAGATTTTTTAACAGGAATGTATAATAGACGTTATCTTTTTAATGAAGGCAATATTTTATATCAAAGAGCAAAAAAGAAAAAACAGAAATTTGCAGTTGCTTTACTTGATATAGATAGATTTAAATCAATTAATGATAATTTTGGTCATGATGTAGGTGATATAGCAATTAAAAAAGTTTCAACTATTCTTGAGAAGTTCTTGTATAATCAAGAACTAGTAGCAAGATTAGGTGGAGAAGAGTTTTGTATTGTTTTTGAAAATGCAGATGAGAATGAAATAAAATCAAAATTAGAGTTGATAAAAGATGAATTTGAAAATAGTTGTATAGAATTAGAAACAACAAAATTAAATTTTACTGTTTCAATTGGGTGTAGTTTTGATTTAGCAAACTCTTTAGATGAGATGCTTCAAGCTGCAGATAAAGAGCTATATAGTGCAAAAAATGGTGGAAGAAATCAAATAAGGTATAGAAAATGAGAGTAGATTTGCATAACCATACAGTTTTATGTAATCATGCACATGGAAGTGTAGAAGAGTTTATCAAAAGAGCAATAGAGTTAAAAATTGATTATTATGGTTTTACTGAACATGCACCTATGAATTTTGATGAAAAGTATAGAATGAAACTTTATGAAAAAGAGTTTTATGAATCATCACTAAAATATTATCAACAAAAATATACAGATAAGATAAATTTACTTATAGGATATGAAGTTGATTTTATGCAAAGTGTACCTATGCTTGAGGATATTTTAAATTCAAAAGTTGATTATCTTATAGGTTCAGTACATTTTTTAGAATCAAAAAATGAGAACTTACCATGGGGCTTTGATAATCCAGAGTTTATAGGAAAATATAAAAATAAAGATATTGATACAATATGGATTGAGTATTTTGAAGCAATTAAACAATTAGCAAAAAGCTCTTGCTTTGATATTGTAGGTCATTTGGATTTAATTAAAGTTTTCAAATATTTACCTAAAAAAGATATAAAGATATTAGCTCTTAGTGCACTAAAAGAGATAAAAAAATCAAATATGACAGTTGAGATTAATTCAGCAGGTTTTAGAAAACCAATAAAAGAGCAATATCCTTCAAAACAGCTATTAGAGTTATGCTTTGAATTAGGAATTGATATTACATTTAGTTCTGATGCTCATGAAGTTGAACAAGTAGGGTATTGTTATGATGAGGTAGTAACTCTTGCTAAATCAATAGGCTATAATAAGTGTGCAATTTTTAAAAATAGAGAAAAAGCTCTAGTTGAGTTTTAAAGGATAAAAAATATCAAACTGTATAAAAAATATACAGTTAATTTATTTTATTTTTTCTTTATTTTGCTACAATAATTCTAATAATAATTCAAGGAGCTATAAATATGGGTAAGTTTGTAAACAACACAGAAGAGTTTTTTAAATTTTGTGAAGAGAATGAAGTAGAGTTTGTAGATTTTAGATTCACTGATATGAAAGGTATGTGGCATCATCTTACATATATGATGGATGCAGTAAGTGCAGAACAGTTAGAAAATGGTATGCCATTTGATGGTTCATCTGTTGATGCATGGCAACCAATTAATAAATCAGATATGATTTTAAAACCAGATGTTGAAACAGCATTCCTAGATCCATTTACAGCAGATCCAACTATAATTGTATTTTGTGATGTATTTGATATTTATAAAGGTCAAATGTATGAAAAATGTCCAAGATCTATTGCTAAAAAAGCATTAACTCATTTAAGTGAGTCAGGTGTTGGTGATGTTGCATATTTTGGACCAGAAAATGAATTTTTTATTTTTGATGATGTAAAAATTAGAGATGATATAAATGAATCATATTATAGAGTTGATTCAGAAGAGGGATGTTGGTCAGATGATACTGATTATGAAGTAGGGAATATAGGTCATAGACCAAGAACAAAAGGTGGTTATTTCCCAGTTCAACCAACAGATTCAATGGTTGACTTAAGAGCTGAAATGATGCAAGTATTAAAGCAAGTTGGACTTGAAGTTGTACTTGGACACCATGAAGTTGCTCAAGGACAAGGTGAGATTGGTATTGTATTTGGAGATTTAATAGAAGCTGCAGATAACGTACAAAAATATAAATATGTTGTAAAAATGGTAGCACACTTAAATGGTAAATCTGCTACATTTATGCCAAAGCCATTATTTGGTGATAATGGAAATGGAATGCATGTACACCAATCAATCTGGAAAGATGGTAAAAACTTATTCTATAAAGAAGGAGAGTATGGAAATCTTTCAGATATGGCAAGACATTATGTAGGTGGTATTTTTAAACATGCTAGAGCAGTTGCTGCATTTACTAACCCATCAACTAACTCTTATAAAAGATTGATTCCAGGTTATGAGGCACCATCAATTTTAACTTACTCATCACAAAATAGATCTGCTTCTTGTAGAATTCCTTATGGAGCAGGAGAAAAAGCAACTAGAATTGAGATGAGATTCCCTGATTCAACAGCTTGCCCATATTTAGCATTTGCTGCTATGTTATGTGCTGGATTAGATGGAATTAAAAATAAATATGAGCCTATTGGTCCAATGGATGATGATTTATTTGAGTTATCTTTAGATGAGATTAGACAAAGAAAAATTCCTCAAATGCCACATACATTAAGAGGTTCATTAGAAGCATTAATTAGAGATAATGAGTTCTTACAGCCAGTATTTACTCAAGATATGATTGATACATATCAACACTATAAATTTGAAACACAAGTTTGGCCAGATGAGTCTAGACCAACAGCATTTGAATTTAAGTCAACTTACTCTTGTTAATATATAATTAAACAAACTTATAAAAATAAAAAAAGGCTTGAAAGTTTATCTTACAAGCCTTTTTTATTGAATAATTAATTAAAATTAAAACTGAATTTGATTCTCTTTTGGAATATCAATAGTATTAACTGGAAGTTTTGAAGTATTTGTGAAATACTCCTTTTTACCATTTATAACTGATGTTCTTACTCCTTCTGGTTTTTCAAACTCTCTTTTTAATTCTGGATGCAGTTTTAAGTAGTTTTCATAAAAATATTTAAAAGCAGGAATTGCTGCAATTCCACCAGTTTCACTCCTTCTCATAGGTGTATTGTCATCATTACCAAACCATACAATTGTTTGAATTGATGGAGAAAAACCACAGAACCATGCATCAACATTATTATTTGTTGTACCTGTTTTACCAGCTAAATCTAAACCTTTAACTTTTGCTCTTTTCCCTGTACCTCTAATTACAGTTTCATGCATAATATCTTTTGTTAAAAAAGCTTGTTCTTTACTTGTAACATATCTTGTTTCTGGTTCAAAGTTTATTCCTGTACCGTTTCTATTAATAATTGAATTAATAATATAAGGTTTAACTTCTGTTCCATCATTTGAAATAATTGAATATGCTTGAGATAAATCTAAAGGTGAGATTACAAATGAACCAAGAGTAATTGATAAATCATAAGGCATATCTTTAAAACCATATTTTTTTAATGTTTCATAAACTACATCAATTCCAATATCAGTTACTAGATTAATAGTTGCTAAGTTTCTTGAATATATTAGCGCATCCCTTAAGCTAATTAAACCTTTATATTTACCTCCATAATTTTTTGGTTTCCATTTTTTTGTTTCTTCAGAGTCTCCTACTTTATATTCATATGTTCTACTAATATCTGCAATTTTAGTCGCAGGAGAGTAACCTATATCTAAAGCAGCTTGATAAATAAAAGGTTTAATTGCAGAACCTGGTTGTCTTTTACTTTGTACTACTCTATTAAAATTAGATTTTTTATAATCAATTCCTCCAACCATTGCAAGGATTTTTCCAGTATTATTCTCCATTGAGATAAAAGAGCCATTTACATTTTGTACAAATCTATCTTCGCTTAATTCGTTACCTTCTTCATCATACTCTTTATCAATTCCCCTTTTTTTATTTAAATTTCTAAAGTACTGATCTCTTTTTAATATTTTTTGGTATGCAACATCAAGTCCTTCTTTTGCAATTCTTTGTGCATCTAAATCAACTGTTAAGTTAATCTTATAACCACCTGTTTTTATATCTTTAAGCTCATCTTTTAGTGTTTTTAATACATAATCAACTATATATGGTGCTTTATTTTGAGTAAGGGTTTTATCATAAATTTTAGGAGTATGTTTCATGGCTTCTTCATACTCTTTTTTATTTATCCAACCAAGAGTGTTCATTCTTTTAATTACTTGATTTGCTCTAGCAAGTGAGAATTTTAGATTTCTTGTTGGGTCATAAAAACTTGGGGCTCTTGGTAAACCAACTAACATGGCAATCTCTTTTAAATTTAACTCATATAGCTCTTTATCAAAATAACCTTTTGCAGCAGTTTTTATACCATAATAACCATGACCAAAATATACTTGATTTAAGTATCTTTCTAAAATCTCTTCTTTAGTAAGAATAGTTTCTAGTTTTAATGCAAGTAATACCTCTTTTATTTTTCTTATAATTTTCTTTTCTCTTGTTAGAATTAGAGTTTTTATTAATTGTTGAGTTAGTGTACTTGCTCCTTCAACTAAAGCCCCAGCTTTTATATCTTTTATTATTGCACGACTAATTGCATCTGGATTTATTCCATTATGTTCAAAAAATTGTGTGTCTTCTATTGCTACTAAAGCCTCTATAACTCTTGCTGGAATATTATCATATTTTACATATACTCTATTCTCTTTTGAAAAAAGATTTGATACAAGTTTTCCATCTTTATCAAAAATTTGTGTTGTTAATCTTGGTTGATAGTTTACAACTTTATCAAGTTCAAATCTTATATTTGAATATAGATATAAAAGCCATGCACAAATTGCAACTGCTAAAATGGTAAAAAATCCTAAAATATATTTCATATTATTTCCTAAATTCTCTAGTTTTAAAATTAGACTCAATTAAAGTTTTTGTGTATTGTTTTTTTGGATTTGATAATATTTGTGAAGTTTTGCCTTCTTCTATTACTTTTCCATTTTTTATGATAATTATTTTTTTACATAAATCTTTAATTGAATCTATATCATGTGTTACAAAAAGAAGTGTTAAGTTAAGTTGAGTTGCTAATTGTCTAATTAGTTCTATTATTAGCTTTTTGCTTTGTTCATCTAATGCAGTTGTTGGTTCATCTAAAAGTAAAAGTTTTATATTTTTACTTATAGCAATTGCTATTACTACTCTTTGTAACTGTCCTCCACTTAATTGATTTGGAAATCTATTAAGTACCCATGTGTTTAAACCTACTTTTTTTAATACATCAATTTTTCTCTTTTTATCACAAAAAAATTGATTCTCTATTTTTGTCATAGGAGAGAGGGAAGTAAATGGATTTTGAGGAATGAAACCAATATTTTCATAATTTAATTCAAATGGTGAATCATAAAGAAACTCTTTATATAAATTTGTAGGCAAAAGATTTAATAAAGCCTTTAAGGTTAAAGATTTTCCACTCCCACTTTCCCCTATTAGTGCAGTGGTTTCTTCTATTTTAAAGCATAAATCAAGTAATGTGATTTCATTACTTTTTATATGTAGTTTATTAATATTTACTGTTTTTGACATCTTTAAATTAATTCATCTATTTTATTAATTAATGCAATAAAGTTTATTGGTTTTGAAAATATTGCATTAACTAATTTTCTATCCTCTTCTTCTAAATCTTCTTCATATGCTGTAATTACGATAATTGGTGTATTTAAATCCTCTTCTCTTAATTTTTTAACAAACTCTACTCCATCCATATGAGGCATTCTTAAATCGGTTAATATTAAATCAGGCTTTTTATTTTTGTAGTGTTCTAGTGCTTCAACTCCATCATTTGCTAAAGCAATATTATTTACTACCATTTTAAATGTTCTATCCATTATATTAATAATATCTTTTCCATCTTCTACTATTAATATATCAAGTTTTTTTAGCTCTGATTTAATTTTATCTAACATGATTTTACCTTTAAATTAGTGGCTTATCCATCTCTTGTGGAATTTCAAGATTCATAAGCTTTAAAACTGTTGGTGCTATATTATTAAGGCCTCCAGTATTAACTTTTGAAACATTATTTGCTAATACAAAGCAATATACATCTCCGACTGTGTGATTTGTTAATGTTTTACCATCTTTATCTTTCATCTCTTCACAATTTCCATGGTCGCTTGTCAATATTAAATTATAACCTTTTTCTTTAGCTTTTTCAATTATTAATCCAAGCTCTTTATCCACAGCCTCTACAGCTTTAACAGCAGCATCATAAACTCCAGTGTGTCCAACCATATCTCCATTTGCAAAGTTTACAACAATAAAATCATTGTTCTCATCCATAGCTTTTCTTACTGTACTTGATACTTCTGGTGCACTCATCTCAGGTTTTAAATCATAAGTAGCAACATTAGGAGAAGGTATTAAGACTCTTGTTTCATTTTCAACTGGTTCTTCAACTCCACCATTAAAGAAAAAAGTCACATGTGCATATTTTTCTGTTTCTGCTGTGTGAAGTTGAGTTAATCCTGCTTTTGAGATAACTTCTGCAAGGGTATTTTTAGGTGTTTGTTTTGGAAAAAGAATATCAATTGGTGTATTTTTATCATATTGAGTCATTGTTGCTAAGTTTAGGCTTATCTTTTTTCTTTGAAACTCATCAAACTCTTTTTTTGCAAATACAGATGAAATCTCTCGCATTCTATCACTTCTAAAGTTACAAAAGATAATTCCATCGTCATTTTGTATACCATCATATCCTTCAAAAGCGCATGGTTCTATAAACTCATCAAAAATCTCATTTTCATATGAGTTAGCTAAATAGTCTAAAATATCTTCTTTAATTTTTGGTTGTGCAAATGCTATTGCATCATATCCTTTTTTAACTCTTTCCCATCTATTATCTCTATCCATAGTATAATATCTTCCAGAAATAGTAGCAATTTTAATATTTTCATTACAAATTGATTTAATTTGATTAATGTATTGTGCTGCACAATTATAAGCAACATCTCTACCATCTGTAATAACATGAATAAAAACTTTTTTATTAAATGAGTCTGCAATTTTTGCCATTTCAATAATATGATTTATATGTGAGTGAACTCCTCCATCACTTACTAATCCTATAAGATGAATATTATTTGAAGATTCAATAGTATTTTTTAAAACTTCATTGTCTTTTAATTTATTCTCTTTTATAGATAAATTTATTTTTACTAAATCTTGATATAAAACTCTTCCACTACCAATTGTCATATGACCTACTTCACTATTTCCCATTTGTCCATCTGGAAGTCCAACAAAGTTTCCATATGTATGAATTAAAGAGTAAGGTACATTTTTGAATAAATAATCATAAGTTGGAGTATTTGCATTTGTAAATGCATTATAGTTATTTGAATTATTATGTCCAATACCATCCGTAATTACAAGAATAGTTTTTTGTGTCATTTTAAACCTTTTTTTCTATTTACCAATTAAAATTTATCTAAATATTTGGTAATATATAATATAATCGCCCGATTATATCCAAACTAAGGTTTAATTTTGTTTTACTGGTTTTATAGACACCTAGATATTAATATTTTCCAATATATTTCAGTTCGAGCAGGAATTGGTTTTTTCATTTCATTTTTTTTAACAATGTATTTAATGCCTAAATTTATTAAGTGGGCGAAGAGTAAAAAAGCCTCTCAACCAATTTATGAGTATGCACCTGATTCTCATAAATCAAAAGTTGGTACTCCAACTATGGGGGGAGTAGTTTTTATTTTTTCTACCATAATAGCAACAATCCTAACTGTAAAATTAAATAATTTTTATGTAGTAGGAGGATTATTGACATTAGCTTTATTCTCTTTAATTGGCATAAAAGATGATTATGCAAAAATTTCAAACAATAAAAATGATGCAGGGTTAAGTGCTAGAATGAAATTAATATTACAAATAATTTCTGCAATAATTATTGTTTTAACTTTATACTTTTATGGACACACTACTGAGATTTATACACCATTTTACAAGCTTCCATTATTTGATATTGGTTTTTATATTACTGTTTTTTGGGTTTTAGTAATAATTGCAGCTTCTAATGCTGTTAACTTAACTGATGGTTTAGATGGACTTGCTACGGTTCCTTCAATTATGGCTTTTTGTACACTTTCTGTAATAATTTATATTACAGGGCATGCAATATTGGCTTCATATTTACTTTTACCAAATATAAAGCTTACTGGTGAATTGGCTATTTTAGGTGCATGTACTATTGGTTCTTTAATCGCATTTTTATGGTATAACTCTCATCCTGCACAAATTTTTATGGGTGATAGTGGAAGTTTACCAATTGGTGCTTTTATGGGATATATGGCAATAGTTGGAAAATCTGAAATTCTTTTATTATTAGTAGGGTTTATTTTTGTTTTAGAAACTATATCTGTAATTCTTCAAGTTGGTTCTTATAAATTAAGACAAAAAAGAGTTTTCTTAATGGCACCTATTCACCATCACTTTGAGCAAAAAGGTTGGAAAGAGAATAAAATAATAGTACGTTTTTGGATTATCTCTTTTATGACAAACCTTGTGGCATTAATGAGTTTAAAAATAAGATAAAGGCAAAAGTATGTCAGAAAAAAAGTTGAGAGTTCTTGGTAAAGGTATTACTGCTCAAGCAATTAAAGATAATTTTAAAAATGTTGAATTATATGATGACTCAAATTTTCATATGTATGATGCAACTAGTGATGAATTAACAGTTGTAAGTCCTGGAATACCACCTTATAATGAAATGGTAAAAAAATCAAATTGTGTTATTAGTGATTATGATTTATTAAGTGATGATATGCCTTTTTCTATATGGATAAGTGGTACAAATGGAAAAACTACCACAACACAAATGTGCCAACATCTTTTAAAAGAGTATGGAAGTGTTTGTGGAGGAAATATTGGAACACCAATATCAAGTTTAGATAAAAACTCAAAAATATGGATTTTAGAGACATCATCTTTTACATTGCATTATACAAATAAAGCAAAACCCAACTTATATATACTACTTCCAATAAGTGAAGATCATATTTCATGGCATGGAAGTTTCCAAGAGTATAAAAATGCAAAATTAAAGCCGCTAGAGCAGATGTTAGAAGGTGAGATTGCAATAGTACCAAAAGAGTTTGAAAATTATAATACTAATGCATCTTTAATAACTTATGATAACAGTGATGATTTATGTAAGAAGTTTGATATTGATAAATCAAAAATAAATTTTAAAGAACCTTTTTTAATGGATGCTTTATTAGCGCTTGCTACAAAAAAGATAATTTTTGATTTAGTAGATTATGAAAAAATAAATAGCTTTAAGGTTGATGAACATAAAGTTGAAGAGTTTTTAGATAAAAAAAATAGAGTTTGGATTAATGATAGCAAAGCCACAAATGTTGATGCAACAATTAATGCAATTAATACATATAAAGAGAAAAATATTCATTTAATACTTGGAGGTGATGATAAAGGAGCAAACTTAGAACCTTTATTTAACTATTTAAAAGATAAAAAAGTTCAAATTTATGCAATAGGAACAAATTATGAAAGAATTATTAAGCTTTCAAATAAGTTTTGTGTAGATTCTTATGAAGTAAAAACTTTAGATAAAGCAGTAGAAAAAATTGACATGAATTACCATGAAAACGATATTGCTATGCTATCTCCCGCTGCTTCATCACTTGACCAATTTAGCTCATATGCAAGTAGAGGAAAACTTTTTAAAGAACTTGTAAATAATTTAAGCTAAAATTAATAAACTACTGTGTATAATTTCACTCCAATTTACGAAATGGCTCGGTAGCTCAGTCGGTAGAGCAAAGGACTGAAAATCCTTGTGTCGGCAGTTCGATTCTGCCCCGCGCCACCATGTAAATTAACGGACGCTGGTGTAGCTCAGTTGGCTAGAGCAGCTGATTTGTAATCAGCAGGTCGGGGGTTCAAGTCCCTTCACCAGCTCCATTTTTTTATTGTCGTGCGTAATCTTTTAAAGATCAGCGCTTGACCAGATTAATAATTTTCAACGGTGAGGTTGGAGAGTGGTCAAATCCAGGAGACTGTAAATCTCCCGCCTATGGCTTCGAAGGTTCAAATCCTTCTCTCACCACCACGCAAATGATTGCGGGAGTAGCTCAGTTGGCTAGAGCTTCTGCCTTCCAAGCAGATTGTCGCGAGTTCGAGTCTCGTCTCCCGCTCCATTTATTTTATTGATACTGGGAGCTGAGTTATAAGCACATTTGAATATAACTCTGATATATGTAATCTCCCTGTAATCTTTTTTTTGATATAATGCGAATTTAATTCATACAGCTTAGAAGTTTTGCTGTGTTTAAGCACAATTTCTAAGCTGTATGCGAATAATAAAAAACAATTTAAACCCTCTGAATAGAGAAGCTAATATGGCTTATCTACTCAGAGGGAATTTTTAAAATCTTTAAGGGGAATTTCAATGGCAAAAGAAAAGTTCGAACGAAGCAAGCCGCATGTTAACATTGGTACAATTGGTCACGTTGACCACGGTAAAACTACTTTAACAGCTGCAATTTCTGCAGTATTAGCAGTTAAGGGTAGTGCACAGCTTATGGATTATGATCAAATCGATAATGCTCCAGAAGAAAGAGATAGAGGAATTACTATTGCTACATCTCATATTGAGTATGAAACTGAAACTAGACACTACGCTCACGTAGATTGTCCAGGTCACGCCGATTATGTTAAAAACATGATTACTGGTGCTGCACAAATGGATGGTGCGATTTTAGTAATTGCTTCAACTGATGGACCTATGGCTCAAACAAGAGAGCACATTCTATTATCTAAACAAGTTGGTGTTCCATATATCGTTGTATTTATGAACAAAGAAGATCAACTAGACGAAGAAGATAGAGAAGAAATGTTAGAGCTAGTAGAAATGGAAATCAGAGAATTATTATCTGAGTATGATTTCCCAGGTGATGATACTCCTATCGTTGCTGGTTCTGCATTCCAAGCTTTAGAAGAAGCAAAAGCTGGTTCTCTTGGAACATGGTCTGAAAAAATTCTTAAGTTAATGGATGAAGTTGATAACTATATCCCAACTCCAGAAAGAGATATTGACCAAGATTTTTTAATGCCTGTAGAAGATGTATTCTCTATCCCAGGAAGAGGTACAGTTGTTACTGGTAGAATTGAAAAAGGTACTATCAAAGTTGGTGAAGAAATCGAAATCGTTGGTATGAGAGATACACAAAAAACTACTGTAACTGGTGTTGAAATGTTCAGAAAAGAGATGGAACAAGGTCAAGCTGGTGATAACTGCGGTATTTTATTAAGAGGTATCAAAAAAGAAGAAGTAGAAAGAGGACAAGTTCTTGTTAAGCCAGGAACAATTACTCCACATACTAAATTCAGATGTGAAGTGTATATCCTTTCTAAAGAGGAAGGTGGTAGACATACTCCATTCTTCTCTGGATATAGACCACAATTTTATGTAAGAACAACAGACGTTACTGGTTCAGTTTCTTTACCAGAAGGTGTAGAAATGGTTATGCCTGGTGATAACGTTGAAATGACAGTTGAATTAGTTGCTCCAATTGCTCTAGAAAAAGGTACTAAGTTTGCTATTAGAGAAGGTGGTAGAACTGTAGGTGCTGGAGTTGTTGCAGAAATCATCGAGTAAGGATTGATTAATGGCAGCAATTAGAATCAAAATTGGATTAAAATGTCAAGAGAGTGGAGATATTAACTACACTACTTGGAAAAACCCAAAAACTCATAGTGAGAAATTTGAGGTTAAAAAATATAGTCCAAGATTAAGAAAACACACAATTCATAAAGAAGTTAAGTTAAAGTCGTAAGACTTTAGCTTACTTTTTTATCCCTATAGGTCAGTAGCTCCAATGGTAGAGCGCCGGATTCCAAATCCGATGGTTGGGGGTTCGAATCCTCTCTGGCCTGCCATAATCAAAAAAAGTTCTTTTAAAAGTAGTCAAAAACTTTTTTTAAAAGAATTTTATAGCTTAATACATACTGGAGTCACTTGTGAATAAATTCAAAACTTATTATAAAAATGCTAAAGATGAACTTTTTAAAGTTATTTTCCCAATAAAAGAACAAATCAGATCAGCTTACTTATCTGTATTTATAGTCGTAACAGTTATTACTTTATTCTTAGCATTAATTGATACAGTAATGTCATTAAGTTTATCTTCGGTAATTAACTAAGGATTAAAATGGCACATAAATGGTACGCAATTCAAACACACTCAGGAAGTGAACTTACAGTAAAAAAAGCTTTAGAGAAGCTTGCTGATGAAATGGGAAATGATAAGATAGCTGAAGTATTAGTTCCTACTGAAGATTTAATTGAAGTAAAAAAAAGTAAAAAAGTGATTGTTGAAAGACCACTTTATCCAGCTTATGCATTTGCTAAAATTGACTTAGATACTGCATTATGGCATAGAATACAATCAATGCCAAAAGTTGGAAGATTTATTGGTGAATCAAAAAAACCAACTCCGCTTGCTGAGAAAGATATTAACCTAATTTTAGAAAAAGTTAATAATAGATCAGCAGCTAAACCAAAAGTTTCATTTGATGAAGGTGAAATGGTTAGAATCAATGAAGGTCCATTTGCAAACTTCAACGGTGTTGTTGAAGATTTTGATATGACTTCAGGAATATTAAAACTAAATGTTTCTATTTTTGGTAGAAATACTCCAGTTGAAATCTCTTATACGCAAGTAGAAAGAGTAGTTTAAAAAGTAATTTATAGGCATTAGGCAATACAAACTTGCTTCTTTTATAGTTTTATTGCCTAATGCCTATGGTTATAATAAATTTAGAAAAGGAATTTTAGATGGCTAAAAAAGTAGAAGGTACACTTAAACTTCAAATACCAGCTGGTGCTGCAAATCCATCACCACCTGTTGGACCTGCATTAGGTCAAAGAGGTATTAATATTATGGAATTTTGTAAAGCATTTAATGAAAAAACAAAAGATAAAGGTGGATTCAACATTCCTGTAGAAATCACTGTTTATTCTGATAAAAGCTTTACATTTACATTAAAGCAACCACCAATGACTGATTTAATTAAAAAGACTTCAGGAGTTAAAAAAGGTAGTGATAATCCACTTAAAAATAAAGTTGGAAAATTAACTAAAGAACAAGTTTTAGAAATTGTTGATATGAAAATTGCTGATTTAAATACTGATGATAAAGAACAAGCTGCAAAAATTGTTGCTGGTTCAGCAAGATCAATGGGAATTGAAGTAGAAGCATAATTTCTAAGTAAAGTCTAACCACCAGACTTTAAAAACAGGCGGTAGCAAAATAAAAAAATTGCGGAGAAAAATATGGCAAAAGTTTCAAAAAGATATAAAACATTATTAGAAAAGATTGAAGACAAAAACTACTCATTAGTAGATGCTTGTAATCAAGTTAAAGAGTTAAAGTCTGCTAAATTTGATGAGTCTGTTGAAGTAGCATTAAACTTAAATGTAGATCCAAGACATGCTGACCAAATGATTAGAGGTGCAGTTGTTCTTCCAAATGGTACTGGTAAAACTGTAAGAGTTGCAGTTTTTGCAAAAGGTGCTAAAATGGATGAAGCAAAAGAAGCTGGTGCAGATATTGTTGGTAATGATGAATTAGCAGCAGATATTCAAGCTGGTAATATTAACTTTGACGTACTTATTGCAACACCAGATTGTATGGGTATTGTTGGTAAAGTTGGTAGAATCTTAGGACCAAAAGGTTTAATGCCAAATCCTAAAACTGGAACAGTAACTATGGACGTAACTAAAGCAGTAAGTGATGCTAAAGGTGGTCAAGTTACATATAGAGTTGATAAGAAAGGTAATATGCAAGCAGCAGTTGGAAAAGTATCTTTTTCTACTGAAGCTATCAAAGAGAATGTTGAAGCATTCCTTTCAGCTATAAATAAAGCTAAACCATCAACTGCAAAAGGTAGATATATTACTAACGCAGCTATTTCATTAACTATGTCACCATCTATTAAATTAGATACAACAGAATTAATGGAAATCAAATAAGGAATTTACTCCTTATTTGAATAGTAGCATTCAAATGTGTGGATAAAAATCTATATTTTTGAGTGTTATCAAAACACTGATTTAAAACTGGAGACAGCCGGTAAAAGACGCCTCCGTCTTTTGTAAAACCTGCTTAAGTTTCATGTTTTGAAAGGAGGAAACTTTTATGACTAAACAACAAAAAGCTGAAGTTATTGATTTTTTAACAGCTGAATTTAAAGAGTCTCAAGCTATCGTAGTATGTGATTATAAAGGTCTTACTCATAAAGAGTTAGAATCTTTAAGAAAAAGTGCTAAAGAGAATGGGGCTAAAGTTCAAGTTGCTAAAAATACGCTTGTTACTGTTGCTGTTAAAAATGCTGAGTTAGGAGATGTTGAGTTAAGTGGAACTAACGTTTTCTTATGGTCTGAAGATCAAATCTCTGCTTGTAAAGTAGCGGACAAGTTTGCATCTGAAAATAGCGAAAAATTCGTTATTAAATCAGGTATCATTGAAGGTGAACCAGCTGATCTTGCTAGAGTTAATGCATTTGCTAAATTACCATCTAGAGATGAGCTTATTGGTATGTTACTTTCTGTTTGGACAGCTCCTGCAAGAAATCTTGTTACAGGGCTTGACAATCTTAGAGCAAAAAAAGAAGAGGAAGCTGCTTAATATAAGCGGTTATTATTAATAAAAAAATAAAAATATTTAGAGGAAATAAAATGGCAATTTCTAAAGAAGATGTATTAGAGTACATTTCAGGTTTATCTGTATTAGAGTTATCTGAATTAGTTAAAGAATTTGAAGAAAAATTTGGTGTATCTGCACAACCAACTGTTGTTGCTGGTGGAGCTGCTGCTGGTGGAGCTGCTGAAGCAGAAGAAGAAAAAACTGAATTTGACGTAGTTATCACTGATGCTGGTGCTAAGAAAATTAATGTAATTAAAGTTATTAGATCATTAACTGGTCTTGGATTAAAAGAAGCAAAAGCTGCTGCTGAAGAAACTCCATCAACTGTAAAAGAGGGTGTTTCTAAAGAAGATGCAGAAGCTGCAAAAGCTGAATTAGAAGCTGCTGGAGCATCTGTAGAAATCAAATAATTACTTAAATTAAAGATTATTGAATGCAAAGTAGAGCTTTCTACTTTGCATAAGACTGGCATCACTGAGGGCTAAGTTTAGAATTTTTTTGAAGAATTTTAACCTTATCCTTTAGGGATGCTTTTTGCGCTTTATAAAAAAAGCTAAAAAACTAAACCAAATTTATTAAGGTCGACAATGTTAAACTCTTTAAAATCTGGTAATAGACTTAGAGTTGATTTTGCAAAAAATCCACAACAAATAGAAATTCCAAATCTACTACAATTACAACAAAACTCTTATGACAACTTTTTGATGATAGGAAAAGAAGATAGATTAGATGCTGGTATTGAAAAAGTATTTAAATCTGTATTTCCAATTCATGATGCTCAAAATAGAGTAACTTTAGAATACTTAGGTTCAGAAGTTGGTAAACCAAAGTATGATGTTAGAGAGTCAATGGTTAGGGGTCTTACGTATTCAATTCCTTTAAAAATTAATATTAGATTAACTTTATGGGAACTTGACGAGAAGACTGGTGAGAAGATTGGTGTTAAAGATATGAAAGAGCAATCTTTATTCATCAGAGAAATTCCACTTATGACTGACAGAACTTCTTTCATCGTTAATGGAGTTGAAAGAGTTGTTGTAAACCAATTACATAGATCTCCAGGTGTTATCTTCAAAGAAGAAGAGGCAAATACTTCAGGTAATAAACTTATTTATACTGGTCAAATTATACCAGATAGAGGTTCTTGGTTATATTTTGAATATGATGCAAAAGATGTATTATATGTTAGAATTAATAAAAGAAGAAAAGTACCTGTTACAATTCTTTTTAGAGCATTAGGTTACTCTAAAGAAGATATTATTAAGTTATTTTACCCAATTATTAGTATCAAAGTAAAAAATAATAAATTTTTAACTAAATTTAATCCAGATGATTATGCTGGAAGATTAGATTTTGATTTAAAAGATGATAAAGGTAATTTAATTTTAGCTGCAGGGAAAAGACTTACAGCTAGAAAAGCAAAAGCTTTAGTTGAAGGTGGTCTTGATTTAGTTGAGTATCCAGTTGAGTTATTAATGGATAGATCAACAGCTAGTACTATATTTGACCCAGAGTCAGGAGAAGTACTATTTGATGCTTTAACAAATCTTGATGAATTAAAATTAAAAAAACTTTTAGATTTAGGTTTTGATTCTTTTGATATTGCAAATGATTTAGCAACTGGTGTTGATGATTCAATTATCAATGCTTTTAAAGCAGATGCTGAGTCTTTAAAACTATTAAAACAAACAGAACAAATTGATGATGAAAATGATTTATCAGCAATTAGAATTTATAAAGTAATGAGACCAGGTGAGCCTGTAACAAAAGAAGCTGCTAAAGAGTTTGTTAAGAAACTATTCTTTGATCCAGAAAGATATGACTTAACAAAAGTTGGTAGAATGAAAATGAACCATAAACTTGGTGTTACAGTTCCTGAATATGTTACAGTATTAACATACGAAGATATTATTAAAACTGTTCAATATCTAGTAAAAGTTAAATCTGGACATGGTCATATTGATGATAGAGATCACTTAGGTAATAGAAGAATTAGAGCTATTGGTGAGCTTTTAGCAAATGAATTACACTCAGGTTTAATCAAAATGCAAAAAGCTATTAGAGATAAAATGACTACATTAAGTGGAACATTAGAAGATTTAATGCCACATGATTTAGTTAACTCTAAAATGATTACATCAACAATAACTGAATTCTTTACATCAGGTCAGTTATCGCAATTTATGGACCAAACTAACCCACTATCAGAGGTTACTCATAAAAGAAGACTTTCTGCATTAGGTGAAGGTGGTTTAGTTAAAGAAAGAGCAGGATTTGAAGTAAGGGACGTTCACCCAACTCACTATGGTAGAATTTGTCCAGTTGAAACTCCTGAGGGGCAAAATATTGGTCTTATTAATACTTTATCAACATATGCTAAAGTAAATGAACTTGGATTTATTGAAGCTCCATATAAAAAAGTTAAAGATGGTGTAGTAACTAATGATATTACTTACATGACAGCAACTTTAGAAGAGGGATTAGTAATTGCACCAGGTTCAACAAAAGTTGATGAAAATGGTAAAATTATGGAACCACTTATTGAAGCAAGACAAGATGGTGAAATTTTACTTATGGAAAGAAGTAAGGTAGATTATATAGATATCTCTTCTCAAATGGTAATGGGTGTTGCAGCTTCATTGATTCCTTTCTTAGAGCATGATGATGCCAATAGAGCCTTAATGGGGTCAAATATGATGAGACAAGCTGTACCATTATTAAGACCAAATGCACCAATTGTTGGAACAGGGCTAGAAAAAACAGTAGCAAGAGATGCTTGGGAAGCTATTAAAGCTAAAAGAGCAGGTACTGTAGAAAAAGCTGATGCTAAAAACATCTACATTAGAGGTGAAGATGAAAATGGTGCATTTATTGACCATTATGAAATTAGTAAAAATGTAAGAACAAATAATAATACTTCATTTGGACAAAGAGTTGCTGTTAAGCAAGGCGATGTTGTTGAAAAAGGGCAAGTAATTGCTGATGGTCCTTCAATGGATAAAGGTGAGTTAGCAGTTGGTGTAAATGCTATGGTTGCTTTTATGCCTTGGAATGGTTATAACTATGAGGATGCTATTGTTTTATCTCAAAGATTAATTGAAGAAGATGCATTTACTTCTGTTCACATTTATGAAAAAGAGGTTGAGTGTAGAGAGCTTAAACATGGTAATGAAGAAATAACTAGAGATTTACCAGGTGTAAAAGAAGAGTCAATTACTCACTTAGATAACTCAGGTATTGTAAAAGTTGGTACTCATGTTAAGCCAGGAATGATTTTAGTTGGTAAAGTAACTCCAAAAGGTGAAATTAAGCCAACTCCAGAAGAGAGACTTTTAAGAGCAATCTTTGGTGAAAAAGCAGGTCATGTTATAAATAAATCATTATATTGTCCAACTTCAATGGAAGGTATTGTAGTAGATGTTAAAGTATTTACTAAAAAAGGTTACGAAAAAGACGAAAGAGCAGTAGCTGAAATTGAAGCTGAGAAAAATGAATTAGATGTTAAGCATCATGATAAACTTCTTATGCTAGATAGAGAAGAGATTCTTAAAATTAATGATTTATTATCTAAATCAGCTTTAGATAAAGATGTTGAAGTAGATGGAACAACTTACAAAAAAGGTGATAATATTCCATTTGATGTGTTATCAAATGTAAATAGATTTGCTATGAAAAAAGTAGTTGCTTCATATAATAAAGATGTTCAAAATGAGTATAATAATATCAAAGAGCACTTTATTAAACAAAAATCGACATTAAGAGAAGAACATGAAGAGAAACTTCAGGTTCTTGAACATGATGATATTTTACCAAGTGGTGTAATTAAGCAAGTTAAAGTTTATGTTGCAACTAAGAGAAAAATCAAAGTTGGGGATAAAATGGCAGGAAGACACGGTAACAAAGGTATCGTTTCTAACATTGTTCCTCAAGTTGATATGCCATACTTAGAAGATGGAACTACTGTTGATGTTATTCTTAATCCACTTGGGGTTCCTTCAAGGATGAATATTGGTCAAATTATGGAAGTTCACTTAGGTTTAGTTGGTAAAAGACTAGGTAATCAAATTCAAGAACTTTTTGAAGCAAAAAGAGAAGAGTTTATTACAGAACTTAGAGAAAAAATGACTGAAATTGCATCTGTTGCTAAACTTATGAAAGGTAAAGAGTTTATGGACTCATTATCTGATGAAGAGCTTATAGATTATGCACAAGATTGGGCAAAAGGTGTAAGATTTGCTACTCAAGTATTTGATGGTGTTGAAGTTTATGAATTTGGAAAACTTTTTGAATTAGCAAAAATCGATTCAGATGGTAAAACTACACTTTATGATGGTAAAACTGGTGATAAGATGAAAGAGAGAGTTAACGTAGGTTATATGTATATGCTAAAACTTCATCACTTAGTTGATGAAAAAGTTCACGCAAGATCTACAGGTCCTTATTCACTTGTTACACAACAGCCAGTTGGTGGTAAAGCACTATTTGGTGGACAAAGATTTGGTGAGATGGAAGTTTGGGCACTAGAAGCTTATGGTGCTACAAATGTTCTAAAAGAGATGCTTACAACAAAATCAGATGATGTTGAAGGTAGAACAAGAGCTTATAGAGCTATCGCAAATGGTGAAAATGTTCCAAGTTCAGGTGTTCCTGAAACATTCTTCGTATTAACTAAAGAGCTTAAAGCTCTTGGATTAGACGTTGATATTTTTGACGAGGTAGAAGAGAATGAGTAAAACTGAAAAAGTATTAGAGCCTATCGAAATAAAAGAGTTAGAAAGACCACAAGATTTTTCTGCTTTTCAACTTAGACTTGCAAGTCCAGAGAAAATCCTTTCTTGGTCTTGTGGTGAAGTAAAAAAACCAGAAACAATTAACTATAGAACTTTAAAACCAGAAAGAGATGGTCTTTTTTGTGCTAAAATTTTTGGACCAATAAAAGATTATGAGTGTCTTTGTGGTAAATATAAAAAGATGAGATACAACGGTGTTGTATGTGAAAAATGTGGGGTTGAAGTAACTTCTTCAAAAGTTAGAAGACACAGAATGGGTCATATTGATTTAGTATCTCCAGTTGCTCATATTTGGATGGTATCTTCTTTACCAACAAGAATTGGTACTTTATTAGGTGTTAAATTAAAAGATTTAGAAAGAGTACTATATTATGAAGCATATATCGTAAGTGAACCAGGTGAAGCATATTATGATAATGAAAAAACTAAAAAAGTTTTAAAATATGATATTTTAAATGAAGAACAATATAGAACAATTTCTGATTTATTTGAACATACTGGTTTTGAAGCTAATATGGGTGGTCAAGTAGTAAGAGATTTATTAGAAACATTAGATTTATTTGAATTATTAGATAGCTTAAAAAACGATATGGCTGGAACTAAGTCTGAAGCTAAAAGAAAGACAATTATTAAAAGACTTAAAGTTGTTGAAAACTTTATTAATTCTGGAAATAGACCAGAATGGATGATGCTAACACAACTTCCAGTTCTTCCACCTGATTTAAGACCTCTTGTATCACTTGATGGTGGTAAGTTTGCAGTTTCTGATGTAAATGACTTATATAGAAGAGTTATTAATAGAAATAACAGACTAAAAAGATTAACAGAACTTGATGCACCTGAAATTATTATTAGAAATGAAAAAAGAATGCTTCAAGAAGCAGTAGATGCATTATTTGATAATGGTAAAACTGCAAATGCTGTTAAAGGTGCAAATAAAAGACCTTTAAAATCTTTATCTGAAATCATTAAAGGTAAGCAAGGTAGATTTAGACAAAACTTACTTGGTAAAAGGGTTGACTTCTCTGGACGTTCTGTAATTGTTGTAGGTCCTAGTTTAAATATGGACCAATGTGGTATTCCTAAAAAAATGGCATTAGAACTGTTTAAACCACACTTAATGGCAAAACTAGAAGAGAAAGGTTATGCAACAACTTTAAAATCTGCTAAAAGATTGATTGAAAGTGAAACAAATGAAGTTTGGGAGTGTTTATCTGAGATTGTAAATGAGTATCCAGTATTATTAAACAGAGCACCAACTCTTCACAAATTATCAATTCAAGGGTTTCACCCAGTATTAATTGATGGTAAAGCTATTCAGTTACATCCTTTAGTTTGTGCTGCATTTAATGCCGACTTTGATGGTGACCAAATGGCAGTTCACGTTCCATTATCACAAGAAGCAGTTGCTGAAGCAAAAATTCTTATGATGTCATCTATGAATATTCTTTTACCAGCTTCAGGTAGAGCTATTGCTGTACCATCGCAAGATATGATTTTAGGTATTTACTATCTATCTTTAGTAAAAGATAATGTAAAAGGTCAACATAAACTTTTAACTGATGTAAATGAAGCTAAAATTGCATTAGAAATGGGTCAAGTTGACTTACATGCAAAAATTAGAACAAAAGTTGATAATAAGATAATACATACAACAGTTGGAAGACTTATTATCAAAGAGATTTTACCAGAGTTTGTACCTGAAAACTTATGGAATAAAATCTTAAAGAAAAAAGATATTGGTACATTAGTTGATTATATTTATAAATTTGGTGGATACAAAGTTACTCCTAAATTTTTAGATAATCTTAAAAACTTAGGTTTTAGATATGCTACTGATGCTGGTATTTCTGTATCAATTGATGATATTAGAGTTCCTGCTTCAAAAGCAGAACACGTAGCTAAGTCTAAAAAAGAAGTTATTGAAGTTCAAAAACAGTTTGGACAAGGTTTATTAACAGAGCAAGAAAGATACAATAAGATTATTGATATTTGGACTGAAATTAATAATACACTTGGTTCAGAAATGATGGAGATGATTGAAACTGATAAAGATGGATTTAATTCTATTTACATGATGGCTGACTCAGGGGCAAGAGGTTCTGCTGCGCAGATTAGACAGCTTGCTGGTATGAGAGGACTTATGGCTAAGCCTGATGGTTCGATTATTGAAACACCAATTATTTCTAACTTTAGAGAAGGTCTAAATGTACTTGAGTACTTTATTTCTACTCACGGTGCTAGAAAAGGTTTAGCAGATACAGCACTTAAAACAGCAAATGCTGGGTACTTAACAAGAAAGTTAATTGATGTATCTCAAAATGTTAGAATTACAACAGATGATTGTGGAACTCATGAAGGTATTGAAATTACTGATTTATCTTCAGGTAATGAACTTATTGAGTCTTTAGAAGAAAGAATTACAGGTAGAGTAATTGCTGAAGATATTATTGATCCTATTTCAAATGAGATTCTATTTACTGAAGGTACTTTAATAACTGAAGAGGATGCAAGAGTAGTTGCAGAAGCTGAAGTTAAGTCAGTTGTTATTAGAACTCCTTTAACTTGTAAAGAAGAACATGGATTATGTTCTAAATGTTATGGATTAAACCTTGGAGAGCAAAGAAAAGCTAACCCAGGTGAAGCCGTAGGTGTATTAGCAGCACAATCAATTGGTGAGCCTGGTACTCAGCTTACACTTAGAACTTTCCACGTTGGTGGTACTGCAAGTGCTACTCAAACAGAAAGAGAATTAAGAGTAGATAATGAAGGTTTCATTAGATATTACAATATTAAAACATATATTGATAAAGAGAATAGAATTGTTGTAGCAAATAGAAGAAATGCTGGTGTTTTACTTGTTGAGCCAAAAATTAATGCTCCATTTAAAGGTAAAGTAACAGTTGAAACTATTCACGAAGAGACAATTTTAACTATCTCTAATGGAAAAGAAGATAAAAAATATTACTTAAGAAAGAATGACGTTGCTAAACCAAATGAATTAGCAGGTGTATCTGGTAAAATTGATGGTAAATTATATCTTCCATACTCTGATGGTGATGAAGTTGAAGAGAATGAATCAATTGTTGAAATGATTAAAGATGGGTGGAATGTACCAAACAGAATTCCATTTGCTTCAATTTTAAGAGTTGAAGATGGTGCACCTATTACTTCTAAACTTGTTGCTAATGCAAAAGGTATTGTTAAGTATTATAAACTTAAAGGTGACTACTTAGAAAGAAGACATGATATTAAAGCTGGTGAAGAAGTTAATGAAAAAGGACTTTTCGCAGTTATTGTTGATGGTGAAGATAGAGAAGCATTAAGACACTATATTGCAAGAGGTTCTTTAGTTGAGTTTACAGATAATAGTGAAGTAGAAAAAGATTCTATTATTGCTATTCCAAAATCAGAAGAACAAAATATTATTGCAGAATGGGACCCATATGCGAACCCAACAATTGCAGAAGAAGCTGGTACAATTGCATTTGAAGATATTATTCCAGGTGTAACTGTTTCTGAGCAATATGATGAGTTAACAGGTACTTCAAAATTAGTTGTAAATGAGTATATTCCAGCAGGATATAAACCTGCTATTTCATTAGCAACTGCAAATAAAGAAGTATTAAGATATTCTTTAGAGCCAAAAACTTCATTAAACGTTAGTGAAGGTCAAAAAGTTGAAGTTGCAGATGTATTAGGTAAAACTCCAAAAGCAACTCAAAAATCTAAAGATATTACTGGAGGTCTTCCAAGAGTATCAGAATTATTTGAAGCTAGAAGACCTAAAAATATTGCAGTACTTGCATCTTTTGATGGTATGGTATCATTTGGTAAACCACTTAGAAATAAACAAAGAATTGTTGTTACTGATGAAAATGGTGCAAAAGCAGAATATTTAGTAGAAAAATCTAAACAGATTTTAGTTCATGAAGGTGAATTTGTTCATGCAGGTGAAGCATTAACAGAAGGTCAATTAGCATCACATGATATATTAAAAATTCTAGGTGAAAAAGCACTACATGGATTTATTGTTTCTGAAGTTCAACAAGTATATAGATCTCAAGGGGTAAATATTGCTGATAAACATATTGAGGTAATTTTATCTCAAATGTTAAGACAAGTATCTATTTTAGATGGTGGAGATACTAAGTTTATTATTGGTGATATGATATCTAAGAAAAGATTTAAGCAAGAGAATGAAAGAATTATCAAACTTGGTGGACAGCCAGCAATTGCTGAACCATTATTACTTGGTATTACAAGAGCTGCTGTAACATCAGACTCTATTATCTCTGCTGCATCGTTCCAAGAAACTACTAAAGTTCTTACAGAAGCTGCAATTTCTGCTAAGATGGATATGTTAGAAGACTTAAAAGAGAACGTTGTAATTGGTAGAACAATTCCAGTTGGAACTGGTCTATATAAAGACAAAAAAGTAAAATTCTCTTTAGGTGAGAATTAATATAGTAAGGCTTTGCCTTACTATTTATCTATCATGGATATTTTAACTCTATTTTTTCTTTTTATTGCTATTGAGTTATTTGAATCAAATTGGCAAAAATCAGATACTATTTATGGACTATTGGCAAATAATTTGATAGTTTTTAATAAGAGTATTCTTCTATATTTTCTTTTAAATTTGAGTTTTATTTACTCAATATTTTTAACTATATATCTAAATAATTATGGATTTTTGATGTTAAGTATTGTAGGAATAAAATTTTTTGATATAGCATTTAAATTATCAATCTTTCAAAAAATAAATAATGGAGTACTTTTAGAAGAGATTATGCCAAATATAAAAATTTCATTAGTTCTAAGATATTTTAATGCAGTTGCTTATCCTGTAACATTTCTATTTGCTACAAATTATTTTCAATATTGATACTAATTATCAAAAAATATTAAGTTATTTTTAGTTATATTATTATTTATGAATAATATAGAATTTAAATACTTAATACTCAATGCAAAATATTTTACAAAATATGAACCTATAATAGAAGTATGTAATGATGAAATCTTTGCATATGAAGCCTTATCAAAGTTTGAGATTGATAATAATCTTATTTCTACTGAAGATATTTTTAGACACTTACATCATAATAATAAATTATTTTTTGAATTAGAAAAAAGAAATAAACAACTACAATTTGAAAATTTTAATGTAGATAAAAAATTATTTCTTAACTTTGATGCAGACATTTTTGTCTCAAGTGAACAGCAATCATATTGGGAACTTTTTTTAAACGATAAAAAAGACAATATAGTTGTTGAAATCACAGAAAATGGTAGTGATGATGAAACTAGTGCAAATATAATGAGAGATTTTTCTTCTTGGTTAAGTAGTAAAAATATTGATACTGCACTTGATGATTTTGGGCAAGATGGTTCAATGTTCTCTTTTTATATGATGAATGGAAGCAAATATATAAAAATAGATAAATCATTTTTAAGGCAAATAGAAGCAAATAGAAACTATTTACACTACTTAAAAGGTGTTTTAAAGACTATAAAGTTAAATGGGCAAAAAAGTGTTATTGAAGGTGTAGAAACAAAAAGAGATTATGAACTAGTAAAAGAGTTAGGTTGTGATTATATGCAAGGTTACTATTTTGATGAATATTTAATTGTAAAGTAGTGTAATTTTTATATCATCTAAATATGATATAATTTGAAAAAATAAAAAGGAATAGTATGCAATATCTTATAATTGCTTATGATAATGAAAATGCACTAGAAAAGAGATTAGAAGTTAGAGATGCACATGTGCAAGGTGCTCAAAAACTAATGGCAGAGGGAAAAATAATTAGTGCAGGAGCACTAATAGAAGAGGACATGATGGTTGGTTCAACACTTTTTGTAGACTTTGAAACTGATGAGGAATTAAATGAATGGTTAGAAAATGAACCATATGTTACAAATGATGTATGGAATATGGATGAGTTCCAAATCGTTCCTGTGAAGCTACTTCCTAAAGATTAATAAATAACCACAAAAAACCCTATAAAATCGATACTTTGTAGGGTTTAAAACTGCAAAACAATAACAATCAATTACAAACTTTTTAGAATAATTACAGTATTTTTACGGTACTGAGAAACTTTTAGAAAGTGAGTACCGTAATAAAATGGCAAGAATCGTTAAACCCCTTAATGATACGCAACTTAAAAATGCTAAAGCTAAAGAAAAAGATTACAAACTAAGTGATGGAGAAGGTCTTTATTTTGTAGTTAAAAAAAATGGAACAAAATCATGGAGATATGACTTCTCTTATGGTGGAAAAAGAAAATCTATGTCTTTTGGTATTTATCCCACTGTATCTTTAAAAGATGCAAGAATAAAAAAAGATGAAGCAAAATATTCACTAGCTAATAATATAAATCCTATATCAATTAAAAAAGCAAAAAAAACATCTGAAACAATAACTTTAAGTGATGTAATAGAAGATTGGTTAGAGTTAAGAAAAAAGAGTAAATCAGAATCTACTATTATTCAAAACAAAAGAATACTTAAAAATATCACTATATGGCTTGGTAATATAGCAATAAAAGATATTAGAAGAATAGATATTATAAATGCTTTACAAAAGTATCAAGAAAAAGGTGTAATAGAATCTGCTCATAGATTATTAGCTTTAGTAAATAAAATATATATGTATGCAGTGACAAATGAGTATGTAGAGCATAATATTATTGCTAATATAGATAAAAAATCAATTCTTATACCAAATAAAAAAGATGCACATCTTCCAGCACTTATAGAACTAGAAGATATTAAACAGTTGCTTATTGATATAAATTCAATAAGTGAAAAATATAGAAGTGATATAAGTACTATATTTATCTTTAAACTACTTCCTTATGTATTTGTACGAAGTGAGAATATAAGATTAATGCGATGGAATGAGTTAAATTTAGAAGAGGGCTATTGGGCTATACCAAAAGAAAAAATGAAAATGAATATAGAGTTTGTTTGTCCCTTACCCCATCAAGCTATTACGCTTATAAAAGAGATAGAACCATATTCAAGACATAGAAGTGAGTTTGTATTTCCTTCTCCTCAAAAAAGTGATAGAGGTGTATCAGGGGCAACACTAAGTGATACATTAGTAAGACTAGGGTATCAAAATCGACATACAGTACATGGCTTTAGAAGTATGTTCTCAACTACTGCACATAATCTTTATAAAGAGCATGGTTTTCATTCTGATATTATAGAAGCTTGTTTAGCTCATAAAGAAAGAAATAGAGTAAAAGCTTCATATAATAGAGAATCAAAATTTAAATATTTTGAAGAGAAAAGAGAATTGATACAGTGGTATGCTGATTGGTTGGATAATCTTATAATAAATAAAATTTAAATATAATTATATTTAATTAAATTATTATATGGATACCAATGTCTTCTTTCAACAACAAAAATTTTTTATTTTATATAACACTAGTAACTGTTCCTTTAATTATATCTCTTACTTATATTTTAATTAAAGAACTTACTCTTGCTATAAGTTTTATTATAGTTATTATTTTGTATTTTACTAAGAATATTTGGTTACCAAATAATCATAATAAATACAAGCTAAAGTTTCTTTCTTTAGCAGGTTTTATCACATTAGCATTATCTAATAATTTCTTGAATAGCTTGATGGCTGAAAGTTTAAAAGATTTATCAAATAATAGCTTTTTAAAGTTTATGAATATCTCTACTGACACCTTTCCTTTTTTATTTATAATAACCCTTTATACTATTCTAGCGATTGCAATAAACTATTTTACCTCTAGAGAGAAACCTATTTTAAATAAACATCCAAACAAAATACAAGATACTTTCAAAGAAAAAAACTTTGAAGAAAAACTTAAGTCCTTTTGTAAAAGTTTAGAATATGATTTAATAAGAATAGATAAAGAATTAAATTGGAATGATTCTTATTTTATTCCTCTTGAAGCTGAAGTCGAAATAAAATCTAATAAAATATATAGAAGAGAGATAACTAAGCTTAATGCAGCAATAAAAAAGAATAAGAAAGATAAAGCCTTTTTAGTATTAGGAGACCCTGGTTCGGGTAAAAGTACTTCGTTACGTAAATTATGTTTTGATTTATTAGGTGATGTTGAAAAAACTAATAGAGTTCCTATTTATGTCAATTTAAAAGAGTGGATAATAGACAAAAAATGGGATGAAGATAATCCACCTACTGCAACAGAACTTCATACTTTTATCAAAGAAAATATGATAAACAGACTTGATAATGTATGTGACACAAAATTTATTAATCAATACTTTGATCGTCTATTAGAAAACGGGCATTTATTTTTAGTTTTAGATTCTTTTGATGAGATACCAGCAGTTTTAGATGAAGAAGACTCTTCTTGGCTTATTAACGAATTATCTAAAATAATTTATAAATTTTTATTGAATGGACATGACTCAAGAGGTTTATTATCTTCACGAATTTTTAGAAAACCTACAAATGATTTTAATGTAAATATTTCATATGAGATAAAACCACTTGATGACGATAAAATTATTGCAATAATGAGAAAAAGGATTGATAACAAAGAAGATTTAATAATAAAATTATTTAAAGAAAAACCAGAGCTGTTATCTCTTGCAAGAAATCCTTTTAGTTCTGCTTTAATTAGTTTGTATATAGAGAACCATAATAAGTTGCCTATAAATCAAAGTCATATATATGAAGATTTTATAAATGAACAGTTAAATTTATCTTTATCTAGACCTAATGTAAAAAAATTAGATAATAATTTGATAATAGATATAAGCAAAATGATTGCAAATAGAATGTATGATAATTCTATATATGGTTTAGAAATGCCTATAAACTTAGTTTATGAGGAGTTAAAAAATAAATATTCAGAAGAAGACATTTCCTTGGCAATAAATGAATTGAAGTATTCGAAAATTATTAGATTAGGAAATGGATATAATCAATTATTAAGTTTTGTACATAGAAGGTTTCATGAATATTTTGTAGCAATAAATTTAATTGATAAAGATATTGAATATATGATGTTGGAATCAATACCCAAAGATACTAAATGGAGAGATTCTTTAATAATGTATTGTGAACTCTCAACAGAAAAAAAGGTAGTTAAAATTGCAAAATATTGTTGGAATGAAGTTAAAAAGATTGAAAATCAAAATGTAAATCAAGGTGATGAACAATATTCAAGATCTATACATTGCCTTAGATTTTTAAAAGAAGCATTTAGATCAAGAAGAGAATGTTTGAAAGATTTTGAGCTTGATTTAAAGGTTTTCTTAAAAGAACAGATTGAAAGTAAAAAAGGAATTTTGCATAAAAAGTTTACTGTAGAAGCAGTTGGATTATTAAGTGATAATGACATTGATGAAGTAATAACAAATGTATTGAATATTAAAAATATGTGGATTAAGGAAGAATCTTTTAAATCATGTAGACATTTAGGTTCAATTAGCAAAGAGTTATCAATAAAAATAAAAAAATATTTATTTTCGATTGATTCTTTAACTTTAGTTTTAAAGCGTAAAAATATAATTTTTTCATTAAAAGTTTCAAATGCATTTACTTCTATTTGCAAAATTATAAAACTTAAAATTTTAAATATTTACATACAAGTTATCAGTTCTATTATTTTAGCAATTTTAGCTCCTTTATATGCATTAACTTATATTCTTCTCATTTTTATATATGAACTTGTAGTAAAGTTACTTGGATTTAAAATAGAACGAAATTATGAGCTATTATTTACAATTTATGCTACCATTGCGATAATATTATTAAATGCTCCAGAATCTAATAGGGTATTTTTATTGGATATAAATTCTATTAATTTGAATTACATAATTTATTCAGTTGTAATAATTTTAACTTTTCCTTGGTTTGAATTCTTCATAAAAATACAGTCATTTTATTCTATATTAAAATCAATAACTCTAAAAAAATTTAAAGAATTTCTACTTAAATTAAGTGCATTTATTTTAATTGTTATTGTGGGTCTCTTTATGATAGTCGGAGTTGGATTCATTGCAAATAAATTTACTACTATATTTTTAATAATAGGAAGTTTGTCTTTTCTATTTCTTTTCATTTTCTTAATATATATTAGAGTTCATGATTACTTAATTCTAAAAAAAATAAAATATACTAACATAATAGAACGAGATACTATAAATACATCATTACAAAAATTTAAAACACAATGGGGACAAGTAAGGTATGTTAATAAACTTGATAGCTTGAGTTGTAAGTTCATTGGAATATGGGGGAATGAAGTTGAATATAGATGTAAAAATGAAGAAGCAGAAACTTTATTAGCTAAGCTTGATGAAAAATGGCTTGGCTTAAGTTAATATAGAGACGTAGATAGTTATTTATACAAATAACTATCTACGTCCATTTCATAACCTCTATCACTTTTTTCTGTTAAATCAGATTCTTCTAATTCAAACTCATAGCCATATTTATCTAAATAATCAGTTTGTTCCAAGTACTTATCTGAAAATGCAAACAAAGTAGGATCTTTAATCATTCGTTCTGATTCAGCTAATAAATCAATAAGTAAGTCAACTTTATGATTAGGTTCTAATCTAATTAGCTCTTTAATATCATCAAATTGTTCCATTGCTTCATCAAGAAACCTTGATAATCTAAATGGACATTTATATTTTTTTATTTCATCAATAAAATACTCATTTTCAGTTTCGTAGTAGAATGTTGCACAATCTCCAACTGGCTCTACTGGTTTTCCTAGTTTTATTACAATAATCATAGTTTTTCCTTTTAAATTTTAATATAGAAACTTTACAATTGTATTTATTAAGTAATGATTATATATAATATTATAAATAATCATTATTTGGAGAAAAAATGGAAGATTTTTCAACACAAAATATTGACAAAATATCCCATAATATAGCCTCTTTATCAAAAGATATGTATGAGATAAAAAAGACTATTTTATCTAAGGAAAAAGAGAAAGAAAAAATATCAAAAAAAGATAAAAAAAGAAGAGAAAGTCTTAAAAAGGCACAAGCTAAGTTTAAAAATGTATCTACAAATTTAAGTCTTGAAGATTATGAAAAGTTTGAAAAAAGGTTTAAAAAATTAGGATTAAGTAAATCTGCTTATTTAAAGAAATTGATAATGGATGATAACTTAGAATAGAGTATTAATAAATACAACATATATTGAGATAATAGTAAATTTTAGTTATTAATTAATCAAAAAATTATTAACTTTAGAATCTAGAAATTTTTTAGCAACTAATCCTAAAGTTTCAATACTAATATTTTTGAAATTTTTTTTAATTTTATTTCTAAACTCATTATCTTTTATAGCTTCATAAAAATTATAACCATTGTCATTTAGTCTAACTTTAATATCCCAATAGTTAATATCAGTAGTTGTTCTTGAGTAAAACTTACCTAAGTCTCCTTGTGTATCTACTATCACTCTTTTATCAAGCAAAATATCCCAATGAAATAAAAACTTTTCATCTTCTAAAAAATCTTTAAATACAGAAGTATTTATATACTGAGTATTACTTTTTACAAATTTATCTAAAATTGTTTTTAAATAATCAATATCTATTTGCATGGTGTTAGTTTTCTTCTCTTTATATAATTTTTAAAATTAATTCATCATATTTGAACTTTCTTAAAATCAAGCCAAGATATAAGAGCTTGTTCTAAATCTTTAAGAATTAGAATTGGAATACGCTTTTGATCCTTTATTTCACATAGTTTGTTATATACATCTTTATTGTGATCATTATCACTATAGTTATTATCAAAGTCATTTAAAAAACAAAGAGTATCCTTTAACTCAGTTAATATTTTATAAACATCTGAATCCTCACCAAATAAAAACATAGATTCTCTATATGAATGAATAAACTCTTGCTTGATTTTTGAATGGTTTTCTTTCTCTTTGGAGTAATAATCTTCCACAAAGGATAAAGAGTTTTCATATACTGTAAATCTTCGATTATAAAGTTCAAGTCTAAATTTGTACCTATTTATTTTATATTGAGAATAAGCAATATATGCGACACCTAATGAAATGATAATTGGTGTAATCGCAATTATCCAGTCAAAACAACTCTTATCTGATATAGAATAACCCATTTTTAATTTCCTATTTCTTGATATTTTTCAATCATCTCATACAATTCTATTGCAAATGGGTATAAGTAAAGTATAACGCTTGAAATATCTTCTTCTGAATTTATAATCTTCTCTTGAAACTGTGCCCTTGAATTATTTATCATACCAATATTTACAAATTTTTTTATACTTAAATTTCGTTCATCAGTATTAAGTGTGTTTAATAATCCATAATTTTGCTTAGCTTGAATAGGTTTTTCAAGACTTTCTAATATATCACATAAGTTTAAAAAATCATCTTCTGTAATTTGATTTATATTATAGTAAAGTGATTTTTCCCAATAGTTTAATTCTCCATTTTTTTTGAATGATTTTGTTAATTGACTCAAAATATAAATTTGTAAGGAATCATCCATATCTATTATTTTATTCACTGTCTTTATGAAAAATACCTTTTCATTATGATTTAAACTCTTAACAAAATCTAAAATTGAATTGCCATTTTTATCTTCAATATATTTTAAAAATTGTGATATTTTATTTTCCATAAAAGCAGTTTTCATTGTTAAAAAGTACTGTACTACTTTTGTATCATTCACTGTATATTGCAAAGTTCCTTTGGCTATAGGTACTATTATATTGTCAAAAAAATCATTTCCATTTTCATCTATACAATCAATTATCTTCTTCATATATCCTCTATGATTTTAATCTCTAATTCATCAATCATTTTACTTATCTCTTTATCTTTAATACTTATTTTAGTATTTGATTTTTTATCAATCATAAGATCTTGATTAAAAACTACGATTCCATAAATATGCAAAGCCATCCACAAAGAACTAGCCTTTTCTAAATAAATCTTTTTTATTTCTTCTGTGAAACTTTCATCATAAACAAAATCATCAGGCTGAGCATCTTTAAACTGCTCATGAGATATTAAAGTTTGGTAAGTAACCGAATTTTCATTTAATTTAGGGTTTTGGATATTTATATCAGTATTATAAATTATGATTTCATCATTTTTATATTTGTATTTATGTTTTACCAAAGGATAAATGTCAAAATCAGCTAAAATTTTGTTTATATCATAATCCTTATCACTTATTTCTAAAATGTGTTTAATAACATAAAGTTGCAATACTCCTTTAGCAAAAACGAAACATTTTTCTAAATCAAATTTGATATATTCTTTTTGATGTCTTACCATATTTCTGAAATATGATAAGACTTTTATTAAATTTTTATCTTGGTTTATTTTGTACTGTTTCAATGATGGTTCTAATTTATCTAAAACATAATCAATTTTTTGATTTAAAAGAGAGCTTTTACTAAGCTTTTCTCGTTGACTTTTTGAATCACTGATATTTTCAATTTTGATTTTTAAATCAATAAATATTCCATCAAATAGATCTATAAAGCCTGATATATCATTCAAATTATATTTTATTTTTCCATCAAATATATCATATACAAGGTATTGACATAATAATATGTTAAGCAAATCATCCTCATTTTTTAGCTCTAAGTAGTTATCTAAATACTTTTCTAAATTTGAAGAAAAGTGACTATTACGCAGAAGAGGAAATTCTTCATCAAGTTTTTTTATAATATCTACCCTGATATACTGACTTTGGAAAACTATATTGTTAATATTATTGTTATAGAAGTATAATTTTTCTATTAAAATAGGTGTTTTATATATAAAAGAATTTAACTCGACCAAATATCTATATTTTTTATTGTACTCTTCATACGAAATATTTTTAAAACTAAATAAATCTTTTTCATCAAGCCTATCCATATAATGAATCATATTGTTTGTTGGTATTATCTCTAAATTGAATTTTTCTGATGATTCAAAAAAGAATCTATTTTGTTTGGAAAACTCTATTAAATCTATGATTATTCTATATCTTTTAAATGGATAGTTAGAACCAATATATTCTGTTTTATTAACAGTTGCAAAAAAACGGTATTTATAAAATCTACCTTCTATTGTTTTTAAACTATTTTTATCAAAACAATTTTTATGTTCTTTAATAATTACACTAAATACTATAGCTCTATTTTTTTGAAATTTTACCTCTATATCACTGATTTCAAACTGCTCATCATCTAACTTTTCAATTACAAAACCTCTTAAAGTTTCATCATTAAAAGAGAACTTTTCTACATTTGAAATATATGCCATCATCCACCTTCTACAATCTTAATCTCTTCATCTGTTAAATCATAAAGTTTATAGACCATCGCATCTATCTCTTTATCTGTTTGACACATAAAAAGAAAATCTCTCAATAATAATTAATTAAATTTTATTAAAAATAAAATAGTTTAATATAAATCACTTTAACTTATTATGATTTATCTTTCCTTTTTTCTCTTCACTCCCAGTATATTTTGAAATCTTAGAAATTATCACATCTAAATTATCTTCACACTTAAGATATTTACTTATTTGAGTAAATGCTTCATCCATTCTTTTGTGTTCTTCTTGCATAATATCAAGGTTATGTAGTTTTATTTTAAGGTCATTTGATTTTTCTTTTCATTTTTTTTTCACATAAAATATGCTTTTGTTAAAATGACTCCAAGTGTATGTCAACTGATTTTCTCCTAATCCTTCAATGGAGGTAGTTGCCATCCTTTATAGTAAGCAAGCATTCTTGTTGTAATACCTAAAGCAAGTAGTGTTATGATATAAAAAATTGTATTTAATCCTACAAGGTGTAAGATGTAATATGTTATACCAACTCCAAAACTTATTGTTCCATAAAGACCTGTTCTCATAAACCATGGTACTTCATTTAGAAGAATATCTCTTAAGATACCCCCTCCAACTCCATTAAAAAATGCAACAAATGCAACACCAAATATGTTGTAACCAAATTCAATTGCTATCATTGCCCCAACTATAGAAAAACATATGACATCAATGGCATCAGCAAATATAAAAATAAATTTTTTTTCAAGTTCATGTTTTTTGTAAACTTTAAAAAATCTGGAGATAAATAAAACTACAATAACAATAAGTACTGGCATATAGTGAGTAAAAGAGTAAATATCTCTACTTACGAGAACATCTCTTATTATTCCACCACCTAATGCTGTTAAAAAAGCTGCTATAAATAATCCAAGCCAATCACAACCTTTTTTTACGCCAAATAAAAAGCCACTAAGTGCAGCTGATGCGATTCCTATATATTCAATAAATAAAATAATATCCATATTTCCTACTTAAATAAAGTACCGTATTTTATACCTACTATGCATAAAAATGAATAAATTTGAAGACTATTGGTTTAAAAGCTTGAGTTTATAAGTTTTGTTATTATTTGTGAAGATAAAAAGGCACGAAAACGTGCCTTTTTTTATAAGCTTTGAACAATTTTTGGTTTTGTAAAAGCGTTTATAGGTTTCAATTCACCTTTGAATTTTTCAATTTCAACTAATGCAGTATGAGCAATATTACTTTGAGCTAATTTTGATGTTCCTTTATCTATAGTAAGAACATTTACATTACCATGTTGGCAAAGTGTTTTATCTCCTAAGTTTTCAGGTGAGTACCAAGCTCCTTCGCATAATACAGCAACTTCATCTATTACAGCATCTGTTACATAAACACCAGCTAAAATTTCACCTCTATCATTAAATACTCTTGCAATATCACCTGTTTTTAATCCTCTTCTTTTAGCTTCTTTAGGATTGATTAGTACAGGTTCTCTTCCACTTATTTCATATAAACCTCTAATAAATGTATTATTTAATTGAGAGTGTAGTCTATATTTAGAGTGTGGACTAATAATATGCATTGGATATTTTTTAGTCTGTTTTTTATCACCTAACCACTCAATTGGTTCCATCCAAGTTGGGTGTCCTTTACAATCATCATAATTAAACTTAGCAATTACCGGAGAATAAATTTCAATTTTTCCTGAAGGTGTACCAAGTCTATGTTTATATGGATTTTCTCTAAAGTCAGTATATCTAGTATAATTTTGAGTAGCTTTATCGTCATCCTCAAATCTTACATACCCTTTTTCCCAGAATTTATCAAATGATGGCATTTTTAAATTCATAGCTTTTGCTTTTTGTACAGCATCTTCATAGATATATTTAACCCACTCTAATTCAGTTTTTTCTTCTGTAAATACTTCTTCATATCCCCATCTTTTACAAAGTTCTTTACAAATCCAGAAATCACTTTGGCTTTCACCTGCTGGTTTAACATGTGCTTTTCTAGCAATAATATACTCTTTTGTTCCACCTGTTTGGTCAATATCAACTCTTTCAAGTTCTGTTGCTACAGGAAATACAATATCAGACATTTTTGCAGTAGAAGTCCAGTAAGGTTCAGCTGTAATTACAGTATCAACTTTTTTCCATTGTTCAATCATATTATTTACATCATGGTGTCTTGTAAGTGGTGAACCAGATGCATTATACATTAATCTAATATGTGGAAGTTTGATTTTTTTCCCATTTTGGTCTAAATCTTCTCCTGGTCTTTGAATTGCTTCAATTGATCTTGATGAAGGAATTACAACATCATGATGTTTTAACCAAGGTGCATTTGGATATTTTTTATTATATTTTTCAGGAATAGATTGGCTAATACCAGTAATTGTAGGAGCTAACTTATCTGTTGCACCACTTGAATTATATGCAAGTGAGAACTCAATTCCTCCACCTGGTAATCCCATGTGTCCTAGCATTGCTGCTAATACTGTGCACATCCAGTGAGCTTGCTCTCCATGGTCTTGTCTTTGTAGTGCTCTACCGCATAATAGTACTGTTCTTTCTTTTGCTAATGTTGTTGCAAATTTAGCAATTGTTTTTTCATCAACACCACATATTTTAGATGCCCATTTTATATCTTTTTCTTGACCATCTTCTTTACCTAATAGATATTTTTTAAATTTATTGAAACCAACAGTATATTTTCTTATGAATTTTTCGTCATATAGTTTTTTTGTATATAAATAGTGTGCCATACCAATCATTAAAGCTACATCTGTATTTGGTTTTACTGCAATGTGTTCTGCATCTAAGAATTTTTGTGTATCATTCTTTCTTGGGTCTACACTAAATGCTTTAATTTTACCACTAAACACTGCAGCTTGTAGTTTTTCATAATCTTTGTAACATCTATGAAGTGGTGTAGACCAAGTAATTTGGTTTGTAACTAATGGATCACAACCCCACACAACAACATTTTTTGCATTTTCAATAATTGATTTCCATTTTGTTGGAGTATCATATACAGAAGAACCCCCAAGAACGTGAGGCATAATAACAAGACCAGCACCAGTAGAGTAATCACCTGATTCAGTAACAAATCCACCTAAAATTCTCATCATTCTTCTTGATACAGTTCGTCCCCAACTTACTCTACCAGAACCACCCCACCAGTAGCATTCACCATAGATACTTTCAGGTCCATGTTTATCAAATGTATCTCTCATGTGTTTTGCTGCTAAATCAAGTGCAACATCCCAAGATACTCTTACAAACTCTTCTTTCCCTCTTAGATGGTTATTTGAAGGACCTTTTGCTTTAAGAAATGATTTTCTAACCATAGGATATTCAACTCTAGTTTGATTTTGAATTCTATCAGCAGCTGCTTTTATCATAGGGCTTGGGAAATAGTCACCTTTAAATGCTTTAGTTTCTAAAACTTCTCCACTTTGAATTACTGCTTCAAACATACCAAATCTATTTGAACTTAATACTGTTTTTCTATCAAAATTAGTTAAATCTGCCCAACCATCAAAACCTTTTGCTTTTACAGTTGTTGCTGCACCAAGAATCGAACCATATTTTATAAAATCTCTTCTTTTCATTTTAAACTCCTTTATTTTGCATCAGCCGCATGTTGCTGAAGATATTTAATGATTAAATTTTTTGTTTTAGGTTCAAGTGTTACTTGTTCCATCATACTCTCAATTTGTTGTGGCCATTGATTTACAGTATAAGCATTAGATGCAGGTAAATGGTGGCACATTGAACAACTTTGTTCATAAGTTTTTTTAGCTTTAAGTTTTAATTTATCAGGATTTTTTGCAATATTTTTTGTATCTATTGTAAAAACACCTTCAACTTCGTGCCAAATTTCACCATAATCATCTTCATGTTTTTTGATAGTTTTAAAGTATTTGTTTGAGCTTTCTTCATCTTTAAACTCAGCATATAACTCTTTTCTTTTTAAGTCTCTAACTATCATTTGAGGATAATTTTCTAATCTATATCCTTTTATTTTAATAGTTGCCTTATTTGCTTGCTTTTTTACTACATCAATTGGAGTTAAGACAGTTATAAAACCTAAGTCTTTTCCATTTTGTAGTATTTTTGTTCGCTCATTGATTACGGAATCTTGAGCAAAAGTAAAGCTTGTTAATGAAATTAAACTTAACAATAACAAACTTTTTTTAAGTCTTCTCATTTAGTGTCTCCTATATTTGTCTTTCAACAAATGTTATAAGAAGAGTATAAAAAAAGTATAATCTTTTATTTTTTATTTAATAAAAAAAAATAAAATTATTTTAATGTTAATTTATAACCAATTCCTTGGATATTCTCAATAAGTTCTGGATAGATTTTTTTTCTTAGTTTATTGATAAACATTCTTATGGCATCTGGAGTAGCTCCATTCTCACTCCAAACATAACTCTCAATTAAAGAAAATGGCACAGTATGCTCTTGATGTTTAATTAGTAGTTCTAAAAGTTTTTGTTCTTTTCTTGTAAGATTTATATGCTCATTTTTTTGTTTTAGTTCTTTTGTTTCAATATTATAATTAAAATTATTTTTTAATTTTAAAATTTTAAAGTCATCATTAAAAGAGGAAATAGCTAAACCCATTGAGATTAATAATTGCTTTTTATCAAAGGGTTTTATTAAGATACTTTTACTTTTTAGTTCAATTGCTTTAAGCATATTTTCATCTGTGTCATATGCAGTTAAAAATATTAAAGGTATATTAGGGTCAATCTCTCTTATTTCACTACTCATTTTTAAACCATTCATTTTTGCCATATGAATATCTGAAATTATTAAATCAATAGAGTTTGTTTTGAAAACTTCAAGTCCTTCAAGTCCATTAATAGCAGTATAAACACAATTAACATATTCTTGAATAGATTCAACTATTATCTCTTGTAAACTTATTTCATCTTCAACGATTAAAATATTTTTATTCTCTAATAACTTAGTAATTTTATTATACATCGCTCTCTCCAAATTTTATTAAAAATTTTGTTGGGTCTTTATAATTTGATAAAGATATTTCACCATTCATTTTATTTTCTACTAATAGTTTGCACAAATATAATCCTGTTCCCGTTCCTTGTGCTTTTGTAGTAAAAAATGGTTCAAATAGTTTTTCTTTATTATCTTTAGATATACCTCTTCCATTATCTTGAATAGTTAAGTAAAATTGATTATTTTCTTTTTTTAAAGTAATACTTATTTTTGCTTCAAATAGAGGTGTTTGACGTAAAATCAAACATAATTCATCTTTTGCATTACTAATTAAGTTAATTAAAACTTGTTTTATATATGAAGGATAGCTATTGCAAGTATAGTTGATATCTTTGTCATATTTAAACTCAAGTTCAATTCCATTGATTTTCATTTGAGGTAGAGTTATTAAAAGGATTTCATCAATAGTTTTGATTAAATCAAACTCTCTTTTATCAAAATCTTCTTTATAGAAATTTCTAAAAGCATTTACTGTCTCATTCATAAGCTCAATAGTATCTCTTGACCTTGATAAAAACCTACTAGCTTTATATAAAGAGTTTTTTTCTACTATCTCTTCAGCATTACTAATTAGCATTAAAAGAGTACTTAATGGCTGTCTCCATTGGTGAGAAATTGCACTTACCATCTCTCCTAGTGCTGCCATTTTACTATTTTGTATTAGTAATTGTTCTTGTTCACTCTCTTTTTTTTCTAAATATTTTTCATGACTAATATCATTTAGTGTAATAATAGTTCCTTCTAATTGTTTTTGAAACTTATTTAATAAAGGAGTTATTTGTACACGATAGACTTTATTATTTTTTTGTAAGTTGTAAGATTTTACAGTAAATAGGCTCTTTTTAATATCATGAAAACTTTTTAGTTCATTTATATTTTTTTTATTTTTTAAAACAGGAAGAATAGTATCTAAAGGCTTTTCATAAAGACTTTTACTTTTAATATTAAAAATTTGTTCAAAAACCTTATTTATAAAAATAATATTTCCATTTTTATCTGTTAATAAAATTCCCCAAGTAGGACTTTTGGCAAAATGTCCTAATAATAAATGTTTTTCATAAAGTTTTTTTTGTGTAATTGACATAAAGATTATTGTTCCAAGTCCTAATATAAAAAGGATTAATGATGAAATTAGATTCATAAATAGTTGTTGATTTAAAGTCTTAAAAATCTCTTTTTTTTCTAAAACAGAAACAAATAACCAATCACTATTTTTTAAGCTTTCATAAGTGAAAATAAACTCTTCACCTTTTAAGTTAAAAGTTTTATCTCCTTTTTTTTGTTTTGAGAAGCTTTGCAAAAATGCTTTTAATTTACTATTATTAAAATCAAGACCTAATTTATTTGATTGTACAATTACTTCAGATTCACTTGTCATCAAAAAGGCAAAACCTTTTTTTACAGGAAATAGTTCAGATAGCTCTTTTTGTACAGAATTTAATTCTAAATCACTTGACATAACTGCTAAAAGTTTACCATTTTTATCATATATAGGTGAAGCAATACTTATGTAAAGTTTATCTTCAAATCCAGCTGAACCTACATAAGGTTTTGAAATTGTTGTTGTTCTTTTTTCAATAGCTTCAATATACCAAGGTCTTTTTGTTGCAATATAATCATCTGAATAGTACCAGTCTGTTCTTCCTGAGATTGTGAAGTTATCTGGATAAGAGATATAAACACTTTTAAAACCATCTCCTGAAATCATAGCAGTAGTTAACATCTCTTTTATTGAATCAAAATCTCTAAATCTATCTTTTTTTATTAGTTTTTTCCCCATAGTCTCAACGATTCTTTTTAATGCAGATAATCTTTCATCAAACTTTTGTTTATATGAACTTACAAGTTTTAATTGACTATGAATTGTTGTATCAAGTAAGTAGCTTCTATTTTTATTATATGTAGTACAAATAACAAAAATATATACAAGGAAAAATATAATAGATATAAGAATATAAACTCTATTTCTTTTCATACGACTAATACCTTTGACACATTTTAAATATTTCAATAAAGTAATAATAGTATAGTTTTTCTAAAATATAATTATTATTAAAAATATTTTTTAATTTATTAAGTTCTAAAAATACACAAGATAGCACAAAACTTATACTCATATAAAAATAATACTATTATAATTAAAAAAATCAAGTTTAGGGGAAAATTATGAAGAAGTTATTAGCTATATTATCAATTGCAGTGGTGGCAAATGCTCACTTTTTAACTATGCTTCCATCAACAGATAATGTAAAAAGTCAAAAAGAGGCAGATTTAAAAATTGAGTCTATGTTTATTCATCCTTTTGAACAAACAGGCATGCAAATGGTAAAACCTGAAGGTATTTACGTAAATAGTAAACAAAATAGATTAAAATTAAAACAAATTGAAAAGTTTAATAAAAAAGCTTGGAAAACATCATACAAAATTAAAAGACCAGGTGTTTATAAGTTTTTTACTATTCCAAAACCATATTTTGAACCAAGTGAAGGAAAGTTTATTTCACATGTACCAAAAATTATAGTAAGTGCGTACGGTTTAGAAGAGGGTTGGGATGAACCAATAGGTTTAAAATATGAAATTATTCCTATGTCTAAGCCATTTGCTTTATATAAAGGAAATATATTTACGGGAAAAGTTTTACACAATGGTAAACCAGCTTCAAATGTTGAAGTTGAGGTTGAGTTATATAATGAATTTAATTTAAAAGCACCAACTGATGCTCATATTACACAAGTTGTTAAAACAGATGAAAATGGTAATTTCTCTTTTGTAATGAACCATAAAGGATGGTGGGGATTTGCCGCACTTATAGAAGAGGGTGAGAAATTAAAAGATGGAAAAAAATATCCAATAGAAAATGGTGCTTTACTTTGGATAAAAGCTTATTAAGAAGAAGGTAAAATGCATATATCAGATGGAATTTTAAGTCCCGAAGTAGCAACTACATTAGCTGTAGTTGGTGGGGCTATGTGTCTATACTCTTTAAAAGAGATAAAAAATGAAAATATTGCTTTAAGTGCAGCTATGAGTGCACTTTTTTTTGTAGCATCGTTTATTCATATTCCTTTAGGACCTACTCAAATACATCTAATTTTAGTAGGAGTTATAGGATTGTTTTTAGGAAGACTTAGTTTTCTTCCAATTAGTATTGCTTTAATATTACAAGCTACTATGTTAGGTTATGGCGGAGTAACCTCTTTAGGAGCAAATATTGTTATTATGGCACTACCTGCGTATTTAGTTCATTTAATATTTAAAGCTAATTTTGTACAAAAAATTAATGAAAAAGTTAAGTTCTTTTTTGTTGGCTTTTTAGGGGTTTTTTTTGCAACAGTAATTTTAGCTTTAGTTTTATTATTTGCAAAAGATGAATATTTAATTGCTTCTTATACAGTAGTTGCAGCAAATGTTCCAGCTATGGTTTTAGAAGGTATAATTACACTATTTTTATTAATGTATATAAAAAAAGCTATGCCTTCTTTATTAAAAGAGTATAAAATATGAGACTAATTTTTTTACTAACATTTCTTTGTTTATCATTATTTGCACATAGATTAAATCTATTTACTACTTATGAAGAAGATAATTTATTTATTAATGCATATTTTGCAAATGGAAATGGATGTCAAAATTGTAAGATTACAATAAAAGATGAAAATGGAAATGTAATAAAAAATCTATTTACAGATAAAAAAGGGGAAGCTATACTTAAGCTTCCTAAAAATAATGTTACATTAATAGTTGATGCCAAAGGTGGTCATATTGTGACTAAAAAACTTACTTTTCATAAGGCAACAAAAAAAAGTAATACTAAAAACATTGAAGAAGAATCAAAAAGTAAACTTCAAATGGAAAATGAAAAACTAAAAGCAGAGATTAAATCTTTACAAGCAAAGCTTGAAGCTTTTAATTTTTTAAAAACTATTTTTGCACTTTTAGTTATAATAGGGATATTTTATATTTTAAAAAGAGTTAAAAGATGATATTCTCCCCTGCTGTTTCAATATTAGCAGCACTTTTTTATTCAATTATTGTTAGTTTTTCTTCTTATGAAATTTACTATTTATTACCTACAATATATATTTTATATTTTTGT
>NZ_NXIF01000032.1 GCF_002837275.1 Malaciobacter halophilus
TAAATTTTAAGAAACAAACGATTTGATTTATTTCATTTCGTTATGTTCGATTTGAAATATTAATGAAGTATTTTAATTGGTTGCGGAAACAAGATTTGAACTTGTGACCTTCGGGTTATGAGCCCGACGAGCTACCTGACTGCTCTATTCCGCGTCAAACAAGGAACAGATTGTAGCCACATAAACTTAAATAGAACAAAAATATAAGAGTAAAAAAAAAGAATTTGAAAATTCTTTATTACTCTTCTTCTAATTTTAAGCAATCATTTTTATTTACACTATAATTAAATAAAGGTCTATAATCTCTATCTGTATAGTAATATTTTAAAACTAAACCTTTATTTATAATCATATGATTTAAAAAGTCCACTCTACAAACCATTTTTGAATCTTGGTCAAACATAACAGTTTTAAAATATTCTGATTTATTTTCCCATTTACCTTTCATGATTTCATGATTTAAATCAATACTTTTAAAGTAACTTATACTATTATCTAAAGCTATAACTTTAGTAACTGTTGTTATTGCATCAATCTTAATTGGAACAGCACTTGCAGTTTTATTTGCTAATATTCTAGCAAATTTTTCTACTGGCATGGCTTTTAATTTTTCTTTTAATTCTTCTTGATTATCGTCATTTAATCCTGCATTTAAAGAAAAAACAATTAACATACTTAAAATTAGTGATTTCATAACTTTCCTTTATTGTTCAATTATTTTTAGAGCTGATTGTTTAACCTCATTTGCTATATTATCTGTAATTAAATCTTTCCAATAAGCTGCTCTATCTTCAAGCTCATCATCAAAATGTAGTTGCATCTTTACATCAAAAAACTCATCTTTCATGATTTTTTCTTTATAAGAATTATAAACTTTTTCTTTATTTGTTAAATCACTATTTTGTTCTGTGAAATCTTTTAATGCATGTAAAAGAGAGTTTAGCTTAATATTGTCATCAAATATCTCTTCAAAATCTTTTTCATCACAAAATGAATCAATAAGTTTTATCATAACATTTAAGACATTTTCAACATCAATATCAAGCTTTAACTCTTCTAGCTTTTTAGTCATCTCATCTTTATCAAAACAAGTTTGTTTAACTAAAAGCCCCAATGCCATCTGGTAGTAGATTTGATACTTTGCAATAGTAAGTATCAAGTTTTGTTTATCAAATTTTTTATTTATTAGCTCTTTTTTTTTCATAGACAAATTTTAGTCTATATTATGTTGATTTTTGCTTAGTACTTTACTTTTTTGAAGGTACATATACTAAAACATCTGATGAAACAGACTTCATTAAAAATGAACTTTTTGACCCAAAAATCATTGAACTTGTAGTTCTCACTCCTGTTGAACCAAGAATAACTAAATCTTTGTCCTCTTTATTTGCATAATCTAGTAAAGCTTCATTAAAAGAGCCAGCCTCTTCTAAAACTTCAATATCTGAAAAACAAAGCTCTTTTTTAAATTTATCAATTTTCTCTTCTTTTTCCTCTTTTGCTTTTTTTATAAGTGCATTTGACTCTTCATTTATTTGATAATAATCAAGTACAAACTCACTTAATTTTTTTGAAGCATGCACTAATTTTATATCTAAATTATCAAAAAACTTTTGTGCAAACTTAATACTTTTTTTAGATACTTTTGACAAATCAGTAAAAGCAATAGCATTTTCATACTTTTCTACAAACATATTTTTTACAATCAAAACAGGCAGATTGCTTTTTTGAGCAATATTATGTGCATTTGAACCTAGAATTTTTGATTTTAAATTCTCTTCAGAGTATGCCCCTATAACTATAAGTTTGGCATCTAGTTTTTTTGCTTCATTTACAACAACTGTTGATACAGAACCACTTTTTACAATAATTTTAAAAGTTTTATTCTCTTTATTTATTGTTTTTAAACTTTTTTTAATCTTCTTTTTTGTTTGTGAAACAATCTCTTTTTTACCTTTTAATTTATTTATCCACGGAATATCAATACAATGAACAATATGCAATGTAGTATCTTTACTTGCTAAACTAAAAGCCCTTTTTAAAACTTCATTTGCCATGATAGAAGTATCAATAGCAACTACTACATTTTTTGATTTACTCATTTCATCCTCCATTAAAATTTGTAGTTTAATTATACCATTTTAGTGTAAATAGATTTTTAACCATTTTATATTGTACATAATGATGAAATAATTAAAATTACAATTTGTATATAATAAGATTAAAAGTGATATTGTGTTTTAATGATAAAAAATTTTGCAAAGGAAAATAAAAATCATTTTGAACTTAAAAAAGATAAAAATGGCTATTTATGCAATGTATCTTACAAATAGATACGGTATTAAATTAAAAAAAGCAAAATCATCACAAGAACAAATGAACTTAAGACTTCAGTACTCAAAAGAGTTACTTTCAAAATTGAATATAAAAATAAATGTAGAAAATAAAGAGTGCATTCCAACACAAGGTCAATACTTACTAATTTCAAATCATAGAAGTATTATAGACCCTTTGATTATTGAAATTGCTTTAGAAAATAGTAATATAAATGGATATTGGGTTGCAAAAAAAGAGTTATATAATTCATCTTTTTTTGGAACTTTTACAAGAAATGCAGGAACAATTTTACTTGATAGAGAGTCTTCAAATATGTCGGTTTTTTTTAAAAAAGCAAAAGAGGTTGTTAGTCAAAAACACTCTATTTATATATTTCCAGAAGGAACAAGAAATAAACAAAATACACCAATAAGTAGTTTTAAAGAAGGTTCAAGAATTATTGCATTAAAAAATAGACTAGATATTTTACCTGTGTATATAAAAACAAATGCAAATGATATTTTAAAAGAGGCAATTGAGAAAAGAACAAAAGATTTAACTATTAATATTTGTATAGGAGATATTATTAGCTATAAAGATAAAACACCTCTTGAAGAAAATTATAAAAAACAGTTTAATTTAGATTAAACTGTTTTCATCCACTCTTTAATATATTTTGCCAACTTCAAAGAGTGTTCTAAAGGAATATTGTGACTTGTTCCTTCAGTAAAAATGATTTTTAAATATTTTGAATCCATTTTTTTTAATTTTTCTACTGAGTTATAATTTAAAAGTCTATCATTTGTACTAAAAAAGTAATAAAGAGGAAAATTTAAATCTTTTATCTCATTATGTAAATCTTTTCTAAAAAAGGTACTTTTTAATTGTGAAATAAACTCATCTTTTCCAAGAGTTGTAAACATATCAACTATTAAACTAATTAACTGTTTATCTTCTTTATTTTGTTCTTGTACTAAAGTAGAAGCTTTTTCATAAGATAGAGTAAAAAAACCTTTTTTCTGTATTTGTAAAAGTTTTTGTTTTCTTCTTTTTATCTCTAATTCACTTGTATCACTTGGTGTTCCTGCAACTATAAAAAGTCGTCCAATTAAATCTTGATTATTAACTGCAAAATAAGTTGCAATATATCCACCAAGAGAAAAGCCTAAGAGATTTACTTTTTGTTCATCTTTAAAGAGTTTTTTTAATACTTCATTTGTCTTATCAAAATCAGTAGTTTTAGGAATAGGAATATGAATAAGTTTATACTCTTTTAATAAAGGTTTGACTCTTTGCCATAATCTTTCATCTGTCATTAGACCAGGTAATAAAAAAATTTTCTCTTTCATTAATATCTTACTTAATCTTCTAAATCTTCTTCTTTTTGTTTATATCCATTTGTTGCAACTATTTCTAAATATAATGTTTGAGCTTTATTAATAGCTGCTTCATCTATAACTTTAGTAATATCTAAAAATTCAATTGATTTAGGCTCTTCATCATTTATAGAACTTTTGCACTCAAACTTCCAAAAATCAACTCCTTGAGGTAAAACTTTTCTTTTCTCTCTTTTAATATATTTTCTAACTTCATGCTTAATTGCTTCAATAATTCTATCAGGATGTCTTTTTCCATCTTCTAATTTAAATACTTTTTTCACTAATTCTCTTTTATTTTAATTTATTAATTTCTAAAATTAATATATTATATTTTATCTAAATTATAAGGATTTACTACCCTACTTTTAATATAAAATGCAAATTAATCAAATAATTAAACTAAATATTGTAAAGTTAGCAAATAAAACTATATAATAATTAAGGAAATTTTATGAATAAAGAAGCATTTGTACAAAGAGCTGATGAACACATAATCTTAGCAAATAATCAAATGAGTGAAAAGATGATAACTCCAGGAGAAGCTAGTGCTTCTTTTATGTATGGATTAGCAAGATTCAATGCTTGGGTTGCAGCAACGGATTTTGAATCAGCACAAGATATGAAAGATGCTAAAGAAGAGATTATTGAATACTTTGCAAAAGAGTATAAAAATCTACTATCTCAACACATAGACCAACATATAGAATCATTTGATTTTACAAATAAACAGTAAACAATATCCCTTAGTTGGGGTATTTGTAGATATTTTATTTGATTTTTATGGGTAACAAACTTAAAAAACTCAATGCTTCAGGAAGAGAAAATATAGCATCTTGTATATCATTTAAATTGGGATTAATAAGATAATTTTTTGAGGTTTCAAAATCTGCTTTTTTTAGATTATTTTTAATAAAAGTTGTAAGTTCTAAATCACAATTGTCAAAAATAGCTTGTTGTAAATTGCACTCTTCAAAACCACTATCTTTAATAATAGAATTCTCAAACCTCATACATCTTAAATCTAACATATGAAATGAGTTTTGTGATATATTACAAGAATAAAAATTTATATTAAAAGGTTCTTCACAAGAACTCCAAGAAACTCCTATTAGTTTTGAGTTCTCAAATTTAACATCATTAAATGTAGAAGACTTTAAAATACTCAAAGACAAATCACAACCAATAAAAGTACACTCTGTAAATTTACAAGTATGTATAATTGATTTAGAAAAGTCACAATTTTTGAAAGTACAATTATCAAAATAGATTTTATACAAATCCTTTGATTTAAGATTAATAAACTCTTCTTCCCAATAATCATCTGTTTTAAACATTTTCGTAACTTTTTTGTTTGAATTCTATCATCATAGCATTAAATTAGGCTAAATTTCAATTCTTTCTAAAATCTAAGCTTATTTTAAGAATAAAAATAAAAAATTTCTGTATAATATGTTTTAAAAAAAAGATGGTTCGAGTTACATCTTTAGTCTGCTTTTTATTGATAACTTCTTGTTATACAGTACAATCATCCTAAGAGAGTCTCATATTATATTTTTTTTAGCCATTTTGGCACAATTTAACAAAGAAGGAATTACAATGGCAACATTAGTAAACGGAACTGTAAAATGGTTCAATAGTGAAAAAGGTTTCGGTTTTATCGAACAAAAAGACGGTGGTAAAGATGTATTTGTACACTATAGACAAATTAATAATGAAGGTTATGGAAGAGTAACATTAAACGAAGGTCAAGAAGTGACTTTTGAAATAGGTCAAACTGACAAAGGTCTTCAAGCAGAAAACGTTACTGCATTATAATAACTAAATAAAGTAGCTTTTGCTACTTTATATTAGTTTCTAAGAGTAGCGACTAATCTGTTTTTATTCTTTAAAAACTCAAAAACATCAAATATTGACTTTACTAAAATATCTGAATTCATCAATGTTTCAGTACAAATCCCCTCATCTTGTAATATACCAATACCTAAAATAGACTCTTTTAACATCAGTCTATCATTACGGCCATTTCCTACACTTAAAGTATTTGCACTACCTATTTTTTTTATAAAATCTAATTTTTTTATATCTTGAAAATCTTTTTCTATTTTTATAACTTTACATTTTGTATTTTGAAGTTGCTGTTCTACACTTCCATAAGTATCAGCAGTAATTACATAAAAATCAAAAATAGATGATAGTTCATCTATATAAGTTTGTACTCCTTCAATCAATTCTCCATCAATTGCAATAGTACCATTATAATCAAATACAATATTTTTTAGCTCAATAGTTTCACTATTAGGAATTTCAATTATCATTTTCTACCTTTTTATTATCTTTGTTACTTTTACTAACTAAAATACCACCTATTATAATAAGAATAATACCTAAAAGAGTATACAAATCAGGTAAGGAATCACCAAGTAATACACCAAATCCAACGGCAAATGGAATATTTGAGTAACTAACTACACCTACAATACTTGCTTTACTTAAACTATATGCACGAGTTAAAAACCATTGTGAAGCTGTTGAGATTATTGCCATAAAAATAATCAAAAACCAAATTGTTGGATTTGAATAAAGATGAAACTGCACAAAAGGTGTAAATAAAAATAATCCAAAAGGAATTATCATACCAATTCCCATAAAAGAAAGCATTATTACTCTTGCATCATAAATATTTTTGATTTTTCTTATTGTTGCATAAGCTGCTGCTGCAAAAAAACCACCTAGTACACCTAAAATATGTTCATAAGAAACCTCAATACCAAAAGGTTTCATTATAAAAATAATTCCTAAAAAACCAACAATTAAAGCAAAAAAAGTTGTTGTAGAAATACTCTCTTTCATCAAATAATATGCAAGAATTGTTACAAAAAAAGGTGAAGTTTTATTTAAAACTACTGCTTCTCCTAAAGGAATAGTTGCAATTGTATAAAAAAATAGAAGCATTGCTAAACTTCCAAAAATACCCCTTAAAAATAGTAGATGTAATTTAGAAGTATCAATTTTAACTTTAAATTTTTTTATACTATATAAGATAATTAAAACTCCCAATAAATTTCTATAAAAAACTACTTCAATGGGGTCCATAGTTTCGGATAAAAGTTTTGCAACTGCTCCATTAAGTGCTGAAATTAAAGCACTTAAAAGCATAAAAAGTACACCTTTATCCATTGATTTAAATTTTTCTGACATTAAAATCCTTTATTATTTGCAATTGTAGTCAAAGTTTTTGAAAATAAAGTTTTAAAAAGAAGTAGCAAAAAGATTTAAGAACTGCTATTATTAGTTATTTGCTTATAATATTTTTATAACTAAAGTTTGAATTATGCAAGAATACTTACGATTGAATTATAATCAGAGTTTTTATATATCAAAGAAGATTCTTGAAGATTTAAAGCTTCTTCTAGTTGAGTCATCAGTTTTGAATTATCTTTATTTTTAATATTTAAAACAAATTCATTTTCAAAATTTTTATCATCATATGCTAAGTGGGTTGAAGTATTAGTTGTTTGTGCATATACTGTATATGCATGTGTTCTTTTATCTTCTTCATCTAATTATTTTAAATATAGTTTTATTATCTATTTCTTGAGATTTGTTTAATATGGAAATATCTTTAAAAGAGTTATTAAATCCATTTGAATTTATCTGCATAGAAATACCTTTAAACTAGTATTAAGAATTGTAAGATTATAACCTTATGTATTTCTTAATACCAATAAAAAAGCGTATAGAGTTAATATGCAAAAAATACTAAATCTCTCTTATTTTCTTTTGCAAAATCAAAAATAGTGTTAACTTCATCTATATAATAATCTTCATGTGCATAAGATGGCTTAGTTAAAAATATCTTTTTAAAAGTATCTAAATCTTCATAAGCAATACTATAATAATCCGCACCTTCAAAATCTTTATCTGCTGGAATTTGTAAAAAAGCTGTTCTTGGAGTATCATCAATAGCATCTTCTAAATAACACATAAACTCTTCATGCTCAATCAACTCTCCATATTTTTGACAAAACATCTCATATAAAGAGTTGTAAATCCAAACATTATCATCTTCACCATAAGGCTTTGCATTTACTATTAAATCTAACCTACTTTCAAAATCGCTAAGATTTACATCAAAGTCTTCAGCTAACTCTTCAATCTCATCAGAGAATTCACTCATAAAATCACTAATAAAATCTTTATCTTTACAACCATATATCTCTTTAATCTTTTTTCTATCTACTGCATACGCAATAACTTCACTACTCATTTAATATCCTAAAATTAATTTAATTATTTATTCTATTATATAATTTTTTAATTAAAATTAGTTTTTGTATGAGCTATATTTGGGGGATTTAAAAATATCATTTACTAGACTTAGAATACTTAAAATTCAAAAGTATCTATAAGCAAATAACTTTTATCTGACTCTACTTTTAGTTTGTTAGAGAATCTCGAGCAAAACTTGGAAATCCCAAGCTTTTGGTTGAATAGGAAAAGAATAAACTTTACCTGGCTCTTCTTCTGCTTCCACTTTAAATTTTCTGCCATCAGTGAGCGTCAGACAATACTCTAAACCAGTAGTATCAATATCTTCTAAATACCCTAATTCTGGATGATAAATAGACAATATTTTACAATTAACATTTACAATAGGGATACCTGAAATAAATCCACTGTGTATTTCTAAAGGATTGCTATCTTGAATACAACTAAGAGCAGTAACTTCTCCAACTTTAAGAGCTTGATCCAATTCATACCAATAAAATCGATATTTACAAAGCTTCTGCATCTGTATGATTTCCTCCCTTATTACCAAATTCTCTAAAGGGGCAGTGATAACAATAACCCTAAACCTACCCCACCTATTCTAAAATAATCATAGTAAGAGTATTTTATTATTAATAAATATCCTATCCGGTGCTAGGTTTGTTATCAGTTTTAATTAATCGTTGAAATAAAATATCTTCTAAATTTCTACTTGAATCTACCATTAATAAAATATATGCTTTTTCATTTTCAATTTTATATATTACTCTCCATCTTTGATAGATAACTTCTCTATACTTTAAAATTCCAATTTGCTGAAGTTCTGGTACAATTCTCTTTCTCTGGGGAAAGTAATATAAATTATTACACTCTTCTTTTATAGCAAAAAATATTTTTTTTGCTGTTTCTATACTATCTGTTTTAATATATTCAATAATTGATTCCAAATCAAATTCAGCACTTTTTGTCCAGATGACTTCAAAGCTTTTCATTGAAAATTATCCAAAGAGTTTTTTTTCTAAATTATTAAACATATCTTCTTGACGGATAATATGATTATTTTCAATATCATTTTCACTTTGAACAATTAACTTTAACAAATTTAATGAATTTTGCATATTTTCGTAGCTCTTAATATCTTGAATAACTGCTTTTGCCTCACCATTTTGTGTGATAATAACTGATCGTTGATTTTCATTTACATTGTTTATTACATCAGCTGTCTTCGATTTTAAATAGCTAATTGGTTTTATATCTTGACTTAAATGCATAGGTGCAACCTTTTTAAGATATCGTTTTAACACAGTACTATATTTGAATTTAATTTAGTATTAAATGTTTTTTGTTAATAATTATTTTAATATATTTTATAATACTATTATAAATTTTTTACTATTCTGTTATTAAGTTATCGTTATCGCCTGACCCTACTCTCCAATTATATCTCCAATTATAAAATCATTTCTATTCTACTATTAAGTTATCGTTATCACCTGACCCTACTTTTCTACTTTTCTACTTTTTCCCCCTACAAACGAGGGTATAGTCCAACAAGCGACCTTTTAGGGATGCCTTCAATAAAGTTTTATTCCCCCTACAAACGAGGGTATAGTCCAACCACTTTACTAGCTGTTCCATCAAAAGTTCTGTTTTATTCCCCCTACAAACGAGGGTATAGTCCAACAGTTATAATACTTTTAATAAGTTATTCTTTGTTTTATTCCCCTACAAACGAGGGTATAGTCCAACAATGTAACAAAAGTAACTGATAGATTATATGTTTTATTCCCCCTACAAACGAGGGTATAGTCCAACTAATTATGAACATTCAAGAGAATCAACTTTGTTTTATTCCCCCTACAAACGAGGGTATAGTCCAACTAATTATGAACATTCAAGAGAATCAACTTTGTTTTATTCCCCCTACAAACGAGGGTATAGTCCAACAACTCAACCATCTAAAACAGAAATATATCAGTTTTATTCCCCCTACAAACGAGGGTATAGTCCAACCGATATTTTACAAAAGGCTAACCAAAGAGCTTCTTAAATGTTTTACCGCATAAAAAACAGGAAAATATCTATTATATTGAGTATTTTTAGTCCATTTTTTACTTATTATAACCCTTTTTTATTTGTTCTTCTTTTGCTATTGCATTTTTTATTTTTTCCTCATCTTTTGTTTCCCCTATAGCTTCGATAACTTTTTGTTTTAAAAGCTCTATCACTTTGAGTTTATAAATAAGATAATAATCATTTGGAACTAAGCTCTCTTTTTTGTGTATGTCAGCTATTTTACTTTCTTTTTGACTATGTATATTTAAAGACTTTAGATATTGTACTGTTTTCATAGTAAAATCATTGATAGGATTGTAGTGAAGAATCTCTTGCATTTTATGCTCTTTTTGAAGATAGTTTACTATCTCTTCTCTTTGTGCAAATATCTCATTATTTTCAAAAGCTTTTAACATATTTTCAATATTTTGATGGGCAATATCATTTCTAGTTTGTTTGATGTATTGTGTAGATTTTTGATTTTGTTCGTAGTTTGTATTAATCATAAAAGTTTTAAATAAAAGTGTTGAAAAATTATAATACCCTCTAAATTTCAAATCATCTCTTTTTGTTATATCTGATAACTTCTCAGTGATACTATTTTTATCTGCATATGTTAAGAGAGCATATATTTCAAAATCCCCTATAAGTTTATTTAAATTTATATAATACTTAATAACAGGTATTACCAAATGTATATCAAACTCATCTTGGTTGTGGGAGATTTCAAGACTTTTATAAACACTTTGCCAACGATTTCCTTTCTCATAAAAGAAGTGCTCTTTAGTATTGTAAAGTGTATTATGACTTAAGCTGTAGTTAAAAAGTTGTAAACCTCTTAAGTTTTTGGCTAATATTTTTAGCTTCAAAGAAAAAGAGTTTTGTGTATCTTCTATGCTTTTCTCATCCTCTTTTGTATCGTTTGTGATATTTTTAGTATGATGATATATTTTTAAAATAAACCCAACAAACTCACCTTGGAGCTCTTTTGGAATAAAAAGATATAAGAGAGTGATAATTTGTAAAAGAGGACTCTCTTTTACAAGTTCTTCTAAAGTTTCATTTTCTATTAAATTGAAAATATTTTTTTGTTTTGTTTCCTCTTTTTTAGTTTTTTTATTGAAAAACTTTACACAAAAGTGGAAAAATCTTTTTTCAATAAAAGTAGATTCAAAATACTCTTTTAACTTCTCATTCGAACTATTTTTAAATACTTTTATCTTCTGTTCTTTTTTTACATCAAGTGTAAATTTATCATTAAAGTTTTTAAAATTATAGTTATACTCATTTGCTATAAATCCAAAAGCAAGTCGCAATTTTACTTCAAGTCTATTAAGAGAGTTTTGTTTGGTAATCTTATTCATCTCATCTTTTAGTTTTTGGAGCTCATCATTATAGTTTTTAAGTTTTTGTCCATTTGGTTTCTCTTGCGATTCCTCTTTTTGTTTTTCTACCACTAGATTTTTATGTTTGATATAGATTTTCTTATACTCTTTGTTTGAGTGTATATCTTCAAAAAAATCAATTTTTTTAGTAGCTAAATAGCTTTTTAACTCTTCATTTGGCACTCCATCTTTTGATAAAAAACTATTTATAAGTTTATTAAAAGCTGGTTTCTTTTGAGATATTTTTATATAAAAATTATGAATCTTAGAAAAATTACTCTCTTTTTCATCAAAAAGAGTAAGAGTGTCACTATCTTCTATATAGTTGTTTTTTTCTTGATAGTATTTCTCCTCTTTTTCTTGAAGCATAGTTTTTATAAGAGAAATAGTACTTATATCAAATCTATTTTTATCAAGTTCATCATCAAAAAACTTTTGGATAAAATCAAAATCAAAATGTGCCAAAGCATGGCGAAAATCACTTAATATTTTTTGAATCTTTAAAAAATCATACTTTATCGTATCAGTTTTTTTAATAAACTGATTTAAACTTTGATTTTTAAAATCATCATTGAGGCGATAAACAATATATTTAACTACTTTATCTTTATTTTGTTCGATATTTAAACTATAAAAGTTTGTTCCTTTTGGTAAAAGAGGGCTAAAAAATTCTTCTATAAACTGAAAATAAAACAACATCTCATTTTTGAAATCGATGTAGCGTTTTATTTTATATATATCTTTTGAGGTAAGAGTATCAAATCCCGATATTTGTTTATATCTCATTAAAAGTGTATCATTTGGAAGTTCTCTCTCTGTACTTTTAAATCTTTTTTCTTTCTCATTATCTCTTAGATATTTATCCGTAATAGTTACCACATATTTTGCTTGTGTAATTTTTCCATCTCGCCTTTGTTTTGAGGCTCTTACATAAGCAGTTATCTCATAATTGTCAAACTCTATTTTTTGATTATCTTTGATAGTATGTTCTATACCATTTAAAAGTATTTTTTTAAACTCTACAATATTATCCCTTATCTCCATATCTTGAATAGTTATCTTATCAAGTCGTGCTAATTTGAGGTATTTTACTTTTATCTCTTTGATTTTGTTTTCATCATAATCACTTATGATGATACTAGGAATTGAGTTTCTATTTGAGGGTTTTTTGATTTTTTCTATACTATTCAATTAACATTTCCTTTTTCTATATAACTATTTAATAACAATACATTATATATATTTATTACTTAATTATCTAAATAACTAGACATTCACATAAAACATCTTTAAAATAGGTATTTAATGAAAAATTATTACACAATGTAATATTTTTGAATTGATTTTTTATTCTTAATTATAATTTAAATATATACTTTTTGTCTAGATAACTGTAATAACAATACATTATGTATGTTAATTGAAAAAAAACATAATAATACTACATTTTAGGAGATACAAATGGGTAAAAAATTACTTGATATAATGAGGGACAAAATAAGAGTAAAACATTATAGTATTAAAACAGAAAATATTTATATTTACTAGCAAAAAAATATATTTTATTTCATAATAAACGACATCCTAATACTATGGGAAAAGAAGAGATAGAAGAGTATTTAACTTAATTTAGCAAAAAATCAAAACGTATCTCCTACTACGCAGAACCAAGCATTTAATGCACTGTTATTTTTATATGAACAAGTTTTAAATATATCACTAAAAGATGAAAATATTCAAGCCTTAAGAACAAAAGAGATAAAGTATATTTCTATAGTTTTAACTATAGGTGAAGACGGAAGAGAAGAAAATCAACGATTGAGCTGATTTTATTACCTGACGCAGTATCGGCTTTATTTTCAAATAAAGCGATAGATTTTGTTTAGATTGCACTAGATTTAGATGAAGATGTACTAAAGGTACCTCAAATCTAAATCTAGTACAAGATGAATAAAAGCTATTCGCTTTTATTCCCACTCAATAGTTGCAGGTGGTTTACTTGAAATATCATAAACAACTCTGTTGATTCCATCAACTTCGTTGATGATTCTTCTACTTATTGTTTCTAAGATATCATGTGGAATATGTGCAAATGTCGCTGTCATTCCATCTGTTGCTTCTACTATTCTTACACAAACAGTATTATCATAAGTTCTATTATCACCCATAACACCTACTGATTTTACATTTAATAAAACTGTAAATGCTTGCCATGTAGTTTCATAATACCCAGTAGCATGAAGTACATCAAGCATAATAGTATCTGCTTTTCTTAAAAGTTCTAAATCTGGTTTATTCACATCACCCATGATTCTAATAGCAAGTCCAGGACCAGGAAATGGATGTCTTCCAATCATATCTTTTGGAAGTCCAAGCTCTAATCCTAACTCTCTTACTTCATCTTTAAAAATCTCTCTTAAAGGTTCAATAAGCTCAAAAGTCATCCAATCTGGTAATCCACCAACATTATGGTGAGATTTGATTGTTTTTGATGGTCCTTTAACTGATACTGATTCAATTACATCTGTATAAAGTGTACCTTGAGCTAAAAACTCTATTCCATCATGTTTTTTTGCTTCTTCATCAAATACTTCAATAAAAGTTTCACCAATAATTTTTCTTTTTGTTTCAGGGTCAGATACCCCTTTTAACTTATCTAAAAATATATCAGTAGCATCAACAGTAATTAAATCAATTCCTCTTGTTTTAAACATTGCTTCAACTTGTTCTCTCTCATTTGCTCTTAAAAGACCATGGTCAACAAATACAGGAACCAATTGTTCACCAATAGCTTCAGCTAAAAGTGTAGCAACAACAGAAGAATCAACTCCTCCACTTACACCACATAATACTTTTTTATTTCCAACTTTATCTTGAATCTTTTTTATTTGCTCTTTTGCAAATGAACCCATATTCCAAGTTGATTCACAACCACAAATATGTTTTGCAAAGTTTTTAAGTAATTTTGCACCCTCTTTTGAGTGATAAACTTCAGGGTGAAATTGAAATGCATAAACAAGTCTATTCATATCAGCAATGGCTGCATATGGTGAATTTTCACTAGTTGCGATTTTTTCAAATCCTTCTGGAATTTTTTCTACTCTATCTCCATGAGACATCCATACAGTTTGACCATCAGTTGTATCTTTAAAAATATCACTTTCTTTCTCAAATTTTAATTGTGCTTTTCCATATTCATGATGGTCTGCTGGGATTACACTTCCTCCAAAATGTTGAGAAATTAATTGCATCCCATAACAAATACCTAAAATAGGAAGACCAAGATTAAAAATCTCTTCATCTGGATGATATGCATCTTTTGCATAAACTGAAGCTGGACCACCACTTAAAATAATCCCCTTTGGAGTTCTAGCTTTAATATCTTCAATACTCTCACTAAATGGAACGATTTCACTATATACACCTGACTCTCTTAATTTTCTAGCAATTATCTGTGTATATTGACTACCAAAATCTAATACAACAATTGGTACATGTTTCATATATTATTTTCCTTAATTGATTTTAACACTGGAAGTGATTAATATTACTTTTAAAATTTAATCATATATAATATCTAAAAAGTAGTAAATTTTTAGTTAAATAATTTGAAGATTAAGAATTTTCTTTTTCTTGAAAATTTGTTTTTCCGCATTTGGGACATGGATTACCTTTGTTTGAGTAACAAGAGTAACAAAATCTTTCATCACACCCTTCACAAGTGTGTTTACAGTGTTTACATACAAAGGTATTTGCTCTTTTTATTTTTTTGTTTTTTTTCTTAAATATCCATGAAAACATAACAATCCTTTATATATAAAAAAAGCTACTAAGTAAAACTTAGTAGCTTTTATTTTAATAAAATAAATTTTATTAGTGTCCAATTCCTAATATTTGATATTGAACATACCAAACACTAATAGAAACGAAATATCCTAATACAATAGTCCAAGCGTATTTCATATGAGAACCAAAAGTATAAATACCATGTAGTTTACCCATTACACCAACACCTGCTGCACTACCAAAAGAAATCATAGAACCACCAATACCTGCTGCTAAAGTAACAAGCATCCATTGGTCAAGTCCCATTTCAGGACTAGCTTTCAATACAGCAGACATAACAGGAATATTATCAACGATAGCTGATAAGAAACCAACACCAATATTTGATAAAGTAGGTCCTAATACTGCTGGATCATAAACTACAGCAGCTAACGCTAACCATCCTAAGAAATATAATCCACCAACAGCAGCTAAAATACCAAAGAAGAACATTAATGTATTATTCTCAATTTTAGCAATCGAATGGAAAATATTAAAGTGGTCTTTACCATGCTTTCTTTTAAGACCATAAGAGTAAACTTTAAGTAAAGAAAGACCAAACATCATACCCCACATTGCAGGTAAATGTAATACTTGATGAGACATTACTGCACAGAAAATTGTAAAAATTCCAAGTCCCATAACTACTTTAGCACCATCAGCAAGTTCAGGTCTTTTCTCTTTTGTAGCATCAAAAACTGGAACTTCATTTGGAACAACTTTTGATAATAAAAATGCAGTTACTAAATACCCAATAATTGATGATGGGAATAAAAATAAGAAGTCTGCAAATGTACCTTTTCCAGCAGTCCAAGCCATAAGTGTAGTAATATCACCAAAAGGAGACCAAGCACCACCTGCATTGGCTGCAACTACAATGTTAATAGCACCAGGAACTAAGAAATCTCTTCTCTCTTTTTCAATAGTGATTAAAACTGTTGATAAAATAAGTGCTGTTGTTAAGTTATCTGCTATTGGTGATAAGAAAAATGCAATAAATCCTGTTGCCCAAAAAAGTCTTCTATATGTAAAGCCTTTTGAAATTAAGTTATATTTTAATCTATCAAATACATTCATATGAATTAATGACTCAATATAAGTCATCGCAACAAATAAGAAAAAGAAAATTTCAGCAATTTCTAAAATCAAATGTTGTGCTTGTGTATGAACTAAATTCATATCTAAGCCATTCATTGCATAATAAATAGCAATTAAAATAAAAATAAAAGTACCTATAAATAAAGCTGGTTTTGCCTTATCTATCTCATACTTTTCTTCTGCTGCAACAAAATAATATCCAACCACAAATATTATTAATGAAGCGAATCCAATCCATGTCATTGTTAAATCAGGAATCTCTGTTGTACTAGCTGTACTTGCACCAAATGCAAAAGCTGAACAAAGAATAAATGACAACATAATCTTTAACATTAATTCTCCTTGATTTCTTTACTATCTATTTTTTGATAGTTATAAAATAAATTTTGCCGTAAAAAGGCTTAAAAATAACTACTTATTTAATAAAATTTTAAGGTATATAAGAAAACCCTTAAACTATATTTAATAAAAGTTACTTTTAAGCGTCCTTATCTAAAAAGTGTGCCCCTAAAGACTCTTTTCTATTTATTGCTGCTTTTAAAATAGCTTGTGCTGTAAGAAGTCTTAATCTTAATAATCTTCCTACATCTTGTTGTAAAAAGTTTTCAACTTCATTTAATGCATACTGTAAGTTGGCTGTTTTTCTTACAATTGCAGCATTATTCCACATAAGCCTTCTTAGTGAATTTTTAATATCTTTATCAATTTGCTTATTTCTAACATATGATTTTATCTTATTTTTATAATTTTCATGTGATATTTTGAAGCAATTTTTTAAACTATGTTCAACAGCAAGTTTAGAAAAAACAACACCTTCTAATAAAGAGTTTGAAGCAAGCCTATTTGCTCCATGAATTCCAGTACAAGCTGCTTCACCAACAGCATAAAGATTCTTCATGCCATCAACTACACCATTTGTATTAGTAGGAATTCCACCCATAGTATAATGAAATGCAGGTGAGATAGGAACTCTTTCAAAAGGTAATTCAAAACCTAAATCTTTTAAATTTGAATAAATATTAGGAAACCTTTTTTTAAAAAACTCTTTCTCAAAGTTTTCAAATGATAAGAATACTCTTTTTTTATTTTTTTTTGCATAATCAAATATAGCACGACTAACAACATCTCTTGGTGCTAATTCACCATCTTTATGATAATCAAAAACAAATCTTTTACCATCTTCATCTACTATATGTGCACCCTCTCCTCTTAAAGCTTCACTTAAAAGTGGCTTTCTAGCAAAATGTGTACCTTTTACTACTGTTGGGTGAAACTGTATCATTTCCATATCTTTTAACTCTATGCCTTTTTCTATACATATACCTTGAACTTCCCCTGCAATTGTTGTAGAGTTTGTATGGTATCTATATAAAGAACCAACACCACCACTTGCAATGATAGTATTGTGAGCATATACTGTTTTTTCTTCTTTTTCATTTATAAAAAATTGTGCACCATAACATACACCATCTTCTATAAGTAAATCAGAAACAACAGCTTCAGTAAGCATTTCATGCTTAAACTGCTCAATTAAAAACATATGAATCATTCTTCCAGTAGCATCTCCATCTGCATGCAAAATTCTACTTCTAGAGTGAGCTGCTTCTTTTGTAAAAGCCAACTGCCCTTTAGAATTTAAGTCAAACTTCAATCCTGCATTAATCAAATCATGTATTGCACTCAATGAGTTTTTACTAAGAATTTCAACAGCACTTTTAATATTATGATTAACACCTGCTGTTAAAGTATCTTGAATATGAAGAGGAATATCATTGTCATCAACTGCTGTTGCTATTCCGCCTTGAGCCCAAAAAGTATTACACTCCCAAGGGGATTTTTTACAAATAAGTAATACTTTTTTATCTTTGGGAATTAATCTTGCAGCATTTAAGCCAGCAACACCTGAACCAATTATCAAATAGTCATATATTTTCATTATTTATTAGCTTCTTTTTTACTATCAACATAAACTGGACTAGCTTTATAGCCACATCCATTTAAAGCTAATAGAAAACCTGCTATAATGATAATATGAAAAAAGTTTCTACAATTCTTAATCATCTTAAACAAAATCCTGAATTCAGGAAAATCAATACAAATGAAGCAATTCAAAGGCTAATAAATGTATTACCTATGAAACTAAAAAAAGGTATAAAGTTTGGTTATGTTAAAAACGATACTTTATACTTTGTATTAACTCATCCTGTTTATAAAATGGAGTTTGAGTATAACAAAGCTTTAATAAATTCACTATTAAGTAGTGCGCATATGACCAGTATAAAAGATGTAAAATTTTTTGTAACAAATAAAAGAGAAAAAAAACAAGAAGAGATTATTTTTTATGAAAAGTATGATGAACGGTCTTATGGAATCTTTAAAAATAGCCTAAAAGACCCTAAACTTCATAAAATATTTGAAGAGATTAGAGAGATTATAAAAAGCTCTTAAGTAGCTCTTCTCTCTTTTTATAATCACTACAATATAGTTTTACTAAATCCCAAAATTTTTTTGAATGATTTTTATGTTTTATATGAGATAATTCATGTATTACAATATACTCAATTACTTCAAGGGGAAACTTAACTAATAATATATTGAAATTTAAGCCATTTTTATAGTTACATGAGCCCCAAGTTCTTTTATTTTTTCTATATTTTATTGAACTTGGATAAAGTTTCATCTGTTTTGAATATTTATCTACAAACATAGGAATTATTCTTTTTGCCTCTTTTTTATAAAAGCTATCTAAATCTCTACAATCTAAGTTTTTATATTTTACCCCAAGATAATAAAACTCATCTTCTTTTAATCTATTTTGACTCATTTTTTTGATATTTTTTTCTATCCAAGAGAACTTTTGTTCCACAAGTTTTTTTGCATCATCTAATGTAAAATATCTATTTGCCCTAATTTGTAACACTTCACTACTTAAAATACGTAAATAGCAGTGTTTTATCTTCGCTTTTTTTTCTAATTTGACTGTAATAAACTTATTGTTTACTTTAATTTTAAATTCCAAACGCTTCCTTAAGTTACTTTTAGATACAATATCTTCATTATATTACCCGTATAATATTAACATAATGAAAATTATTAAGAGGAAAAAAGCTAATGAAAATTGCCCAGAGAATGGAGAACTTATCTCCGTCGGTTACAATGGCTATTACTGCTTTAGGGAGAGAACTCAAAGCACAAGGTAGAGACATTTTAAGTTTTAGTGCAGGTGAACCTGATTTTGACACACCAGATGTTATCAAAAATGCAGCTATAAAAGCGATTAAGGATGGTCACACGAAATATACTGCTGTTGAAGGTATCACTGAAACAAAACAAGCAATAATTAATAAGCTAAAAAGAGATCATGGACTTGAATATAGTTTAGAGCACATAGTTATTAGTAATGGAGCAAAGCATTCACTATTTAATCTTTTTCAAATTCTGTTAGATAAAGGTGATGAAGTAATTATTCCTGCTCCTTATTGGGTAACATACCCAGAGCAAGTTAAATTCTCTGATGGTGTTCCAGTATTTATAGAAACAGATGATTCTTCTAAGTTTAAAATTACTGCTACACAATTAAAAGAGGCTATCACACCTAAAACTAAAGCATTAGTTTTAAATATGCCAGCAAATCCAACAGGTGCTGTTTACTCTAAAAAAGAGTTAGAAGAGATTGGAAAAGTACTTGAAGGAACTGATATATTAGTTTTATCAGATGAGATGTATGAGAAGATTATTTATGATGGTGGGAACTTTACTGCTGCTGCACAAATTAGTCAAGATATGTTTGAAAGAACAATCACTATAAATGGACTAAGTAAAGCAGTGGCTATGACTGGATGGAGATTTGGATATATTGCAACTCCAAAAATTGAGATTGTTAAAACAATGATAAAACTTCAAGGTCAAGTAACATCAAACGTAAATAGTGTAACTCAATACGCAGCAATTCCTGCACTTGAAGGAGAAGCTGATGAAAATATTGAAGCTATGAGAAAAGAGTTTGAAAAAAGAAGAGATATTGCGGTAAAAGCATTTAACTCAATTAAAGGCGTATCATGTATTGCACCAAAAGGTGCATTTTATCTATTTGTAAACATTAAAGAGGTTACAAATAACTCAATTAAATTTTGCGAACAACTTCTTGAAGAAGAAGGAGTTGCAGTTGTTCCTGGCCTTGCTTTTGGAACAGAAGGTTATTTTAGATTCTCTTTTGCTACTGACTTAGAAAGTATAGAAAAAGGTATCCAAAGAATCAAAAACTTTATAGAAAAAAAGTAATATGACACTTCAAAAAAAAGCTACGCTTATATCTTCAAGCGTAGCTGCACTTCTAACTTTAATCAAACTTATTATTGGTATTGCAAGTGGTTCAGTTGCTGTTTTAGCTTCAGCTGTTGATTCTGTTTTAGATATGTTTGTATCTATTTTCAACTATTTTGCTATTTCAAATGCTGAGAAACCAGCAGATAAAACTTTTAATTATGGAAGAGGGAAAATCGAAGCATTAGCTTCTGTTATTGAAGGTACTATTATTACTTTTTCAGGTCTTTTCTTACTATATCAAGCAGTAAAAAAAGCATACACAAATGAAAGTTCACAATATTTAGATATATCACTAACTGTTATGGTTATTTCATTAATTATTACAATCTCTTTGGTTTTATATCTAAATTTTGTTGCAAAAAAAACAAATAATATGGTAATAAAAGCTGATGCTTTACACTATAAAACAGATGTTTATACAAATATTGCAGTTTTAATTTCACTTATTTTAGTAAACTTAACAAACTATGAGATAATAGATGCTATTGTAGGTGGTTGTATTGCAATATTTATCATATATTCTGCATTTGAACTAATTAAAGATGGTGTTTTAGTACTTTTAGATAGAGCAGTTGATGATGAGATTGTAAAAGGTATTGAAAATATTATAAGAACAAACCAAAGAGTAAATACATACCATCTACTCAAGACAAGAGAAGCAGGAAATCAAACTTTTGTAGATGTTCATTTAGTTTTTGATTGTTTAATCACGTTAATGGATGCCCATAGAACATCAGATAAAATTGAAGAGCAAATAAAAAATTTAGATAAAAAAAGAGACTGGGTAATAACAATTCATATGGACCCATATGATGATTCTATAATAAATGAGGAGAAATAATTGAAAAAGTTTTTACTTTTTTTGCTACTATTTATAACAAATATCTTTGCAGTTGATTTTGCAAATGATACACTTTATAAAGCAGATATAAACTCAAAAACCGCATATGAAATGCAAAAAAATAAAGCAATATTAATTGACGTAAGAACAAAAGCTGAATTTAAACAATCACACCCTAAAGGTGCTATAAATATCCCTATATTTTTTGCTCAAAATAATCAAAGGGTATTTAACAAAAAATTTGTATATGATGTATATAATAAAGTAAATCAAAATCAATCAAAAAAAATCATATTAATTTGTAGAAGTGGTTCTAGAACTAAATTAGCTTCAAACTTATTGGCTCACAATGGTTTTACAGATGTATATAATATCAAGAATGGTTTTGCTTATGACTGGAGTAAAACAAACCTTCCAATAGAAAAATAGTTAAAAACTTTATAAATAAATTAAGAATATTTTCTATATTATTATGGATAATTTTTATCCTTTAAAAATAATTATCCATAATACAGGAGCTATTTATGCTAAAAAATTTAACAATTTCCAAAAAACTATATTCAGGTTTTGCATTTATGCTTTTAATAATTATACTAATCTCTACAATTGGTATAATAAAAGTAAACTTTATTGATAAAACTTTAAATGAAGTTGTAGAAATAAATTCAGTAAAACAAAGATATGCAATCAATTTTAGAGGTAGTGTTCATGATAGAGCAATTGCAATAAGAGATTTAGTATTATCAAAAGATAATCAAGATTTATTATTTAAAAACTCGTTAAACGATATAAGAAGATTAGAAAGTTTTTATATAAAATCTGCAAAACCACTTAACAAAATATTTGAAGAGGGATTAAATGTCGATGAAGAAGAAAAAATTATTTTATCAAAAATAAAACAGATTGAAAAAAAAACTCTTCCTTTAATAAACAAGATTATCAATTTAAAACAAAATGGAGAAGATATTCAAGCAAAAGAACTTTTGATTAATGAAGCAAAAGACAATATTACATATTGGTTGAAAGTTATAAATGAGTTTATTGATTATCAAGAACAAAAAAATCAAATTGCAACACCAAAAGCAAGAGAGGTTGCAAGTGAATTTGCTTATACTATGATTACTTTTTTAAGTATTGCTTTAATTTTAGGAGTTTTAATTGCTTACTTTATTTCAAATCAACTTATCAAATCAGTACAAAAAGTACAAAATGGTTTAGAAAACTTTTTTAGTTTTATTAATAAACAAACATTTTCTGCAAATATCATAGATTTAGATTCAAAAGATGAATTAGGTCAAATGGCAAAAATAATTAATCAAAATATAATTACAACAGAAAAGAATATAAAACAAGATGAAGCCTTTGTTAAAGATATTGCAAGATTTGCAAAACAAATAGGAGAAGGTAATCTTTGTGCCAAAATTCAAGTAAATAGTACAACTGACTCATTACAAGAATTAAAACAGATATTAACAAAAATGCAAAGCGAATTGGAACTAAATATTGCTAAAGATATTCCTTTACTATTAAAAGTATTGGAAAGTTATAAAAACCATGATTTTACAGTAAGATTTCCTAATGCAAAAGAAAAAGTATCCCTTGCAATTAATGAACTAGGAGAAGTTATCTCTAATTTATTAAAACAATCTCTTGAAGTTGGTAAAACATTAGATGAGTCATCTTCTTTACTAATTAATAATGTAAATGAATTAAATATTAGTTCAAGTGAAGCAGCAGCGTCATTAGAACAAACATCAGCATCTCTTGAACAAATTACACAAAGTGTGAAAAGTAATTCAAGCAATGTAGAAGAGATGTCAAAACTTTCAATTGAAGTTGATTCTTCTGCAAAACAAGGGCAAGCATATGCCAAAAATACATCATTATCTATGACAGAGATAGAAGAACAAGTTTCAGCTATAAATGAAGCAATTACAGTAATAGACCAAATAGCATTTCAAACAAATATTCTTTCACTTAATGCAGCAGTTGAAGCAGCAACAGCTGGAGAATCAGGAAAAGGCTTTGCTGTTGTTGCACAAGAAGTAAGAAACCTTGCAAATAGAAGTGCACAAGCAGCCAAAGAGATAAAAGATATTGTAGAAGCTGCTACAAATAAAGCTACATTAGGAAAACAAACAAGTGATAAGATGATTGAAGGATATGAAAAACTATTAGAAAGTATTGAAAAAACTACTACTACAATAAAAGAGATTGCTGTTTCTTCACAAGAACAAGAAAATAGTATTTCACAAATAAATGATGCAATTAATCTTTTAGATAAGCAAACTCAAAAAAATGCTTCAATTGCAGCACAAACAAAAGAGATTGCTTTAAAAAATGACTCGATTTCAAAAGAGATTGTTTTAAATTTAGAAGATAAAAAGTTTAATTAGTATATTAGATAAAGAGATTCTTCTTTATCTAATATTGTTCTACTCTCTGAATTTTTTCTCATTTACTGCTTTTAAAATTTCAGTAGCTATATTAGCTGTAGTTACTGCAATATTATGAGTTTGACTAGCAACTGAAGCATTATTTTGCGTTTGTTGGTCAAGTCTAGTAATTACATCATTAATCTGCTCAATACTAATTTTTTGCTCTTTTGAAGCATCTGAAATATCTTTAATGGCTTCTGTAGTTTTATTGATATTTTCATTTAAAGATTTATATCCCTCTATCATTTCAGAAGAGATAGCTTTACCTTCATTGGCTTTTAAAGTTGCATTCTCAACAATTGTTTTAATTTGATTAGCGGCTTGTGCACTTCTACTTGCAAGGTTTCTTACTTCTTGTGCAACAACAGCAAAGCCTTTTCCTGATTCTCCAGCTGTTGCTGCTTCAACTGCTGCATTAAGTGAAAGAATATTTGTTTGAAATGCTATTTGATCTATTACTGTAATTGCTTCTGCAATTGATTGTGTTTGCTCATTAATATCATCCATTGATTTTGCAGTTGAGTTTGCTAATTTATTACCTTGATTAATAGAATTAAGTAAATCATTTGAGTGTTCTGACATATCCCCTATTCTATTTGTGTTATTGATAATTGTACTTGTAATCTCTTCAACAGCAGCTGCTGTTTCTTCCAAAGATACTGCTGTATCATTAGATGATTTATTTAAAATATCTACATTTTTAAGTAATGTTTTAGAACTCTCTTCTAAGTTTTGCCCATTTTGCTTATTCTCTTTTAGCATTTTTGTAATAATAAGACATAAGTTATTTAAACCTTTTGAAACTTTACCATCAGGATTGTCAATCATATTTACAAAATTTAAATTAGCATACTCTTCAAGAACTTTTAAAATAGGATTAATATCACTATTAACATTTGCATTAATAGTCTCAATCATTTCGTTTAATATATTCTTTAACTCATTTAAAGATTTATTTGAAGTTGATTTTTTAACTTGTACATCAAGTTTTCCATCATTAATATGATTTACAACTTCTTTAACTTCTTCAATTAATAACTTATCCTCTTCAAAACTTTTTGAAACTTGATTCATCTCTTCATTGATTTTTAATGCCATGCTTTCAAATTCATCATTACTTTTAATATCCAAAATTTTTATATCTTTTTCTTCACCTTTTAAATATTTAAAAAAGAAATTTAACCCCTCTTCTAAAGTTTGTAAAGGAGAAAGAAGCTTAATTAAACTAAATAAAAGTACAGATAAAATTATTGCTAATAAAACAATATATAAAATCACTTCTTTTGTAATACTTGAATAAATCTCACTATATATTTCCTCTTTATCTAATTGTATAACAAAATTCCAACCTGTATCTTTTATACTTGAATAAGCTGTTAAAAGCTCTTTATCCCCAAGAGTAGCTTCTGAAAAATTTAATTTTTTATCTTTACTTTTTATTTGTTTAAAAACTACACTTTGTTTATTAACTAACTTTGTATTCTTATGAATTAATAGTGTCCCATCATCATGAACTAAATAACCAAAACCACTATTTTTAAGCTTTATATTTAAAACCGATTGAACAATTGTATCTATAAATATATCTGAACCAATTACACCTAATATTTGATTATCTTTTATAAAAGGTGTATATACTGTAACAACTAATTTTTTTGTTGATACATCAATATATGGCTTAGAAATTCCTGCTTTTTTCTCCTTAATAGCTTGTTTATACCAAGGTCTTGTTCTTGAATCATAATCATCTTTTTCAATACTTAAAATTGTTCCATCTGATTGTATTAACCTTCCATCATCTTCTATTCCTAAATATACATCATAAAAGTTTCCTGCTTTTATAGCTAAGTTTAACTTATCAATAATCTCTTTACTTTCATGTGAAATATCCGAAGAAGGTAGCTCTTGTGCTAATGCATTAACAATATCAATTTTTGATTGAAAAAAACTTTGTATATATTTGGAGCTATCGGTTGCTAGTTGAAGTTCTCTTTGCTTTATACTATTATATTGTGAATTATATTCACTACTTGCACTATCATATGCTAAAAAAGTAAAAGCGATGATTATACATATAGATACAATCGCTAAAACTTTACTCTTTAGTCCACGTCTTCCCATAATTAATCCTTTTTCATGATAAATTGATTTAATTATATTACTTTTTAAAAAAATTAAAAATAAATTAAAAAATAACTTTTTTAGAATTGAAAAGTTACAAAAAGACGGAGACTTTTTGATTACATTTGAAATAATAATTTAAAAAAGAGGACTAAAAATTATCCTCTTTTTATTACTTTTTATTTCTAACGATATTTACAGCTTTAACCATATTCTCTAAACTCTGTTTTACTTCAGGCCATTTTCTTGTTTTTAATCCACAATCTGGATTAATCCATAACTGCTGTTTTGGTAAAACTTCAAGTAATGCTTCTATTTGCTCAACCATTTCATCAATACTTGGAACTCTTGGACTATGAATATCATAAACACCTGGACCAACTTCTTGTTTATATCCTACTTTCTTAAATATTTTCAGTAATTCATTTCCACTTCTTGCTGTTTCAATAGAGATTACATCTGCATCCATTGCTTCTATAGTTTTAATAATATCATTAAACTCACTATAACACATATGTGTATGAATTTGAGTATCTATTTTAGCCTTACTAACACTTAATCTAAAGTTTTCAACTGCCCATTTTTCATATTTACTAATATTCTCATTTCTTAAAGGATACCCCTCTTTAAATGCAGCTTCATCAACTTGAATCATCTTTATACCTGCATTTTGTAAATCATCTACTTCATTTGCAATTGCTAAAGCTATTTGACGTGCAACTTCATTTCTTGGTTTGTCATCCCTTACAAAAGACCAATTTAAAATTGTTACAGGACCTGTTAACATACCTTTTACTATCTTTTTAGTTCTGCTTTGTGCATATTTAATCCACTCTACTGTCATAGGATTTTCTCTTGTAACATCACCAAAAATCAGGGGTGGCTTAACGCATCTACTTCCATAAGACTGAACCCATGCATTTTTAGTAAAAGCAAATCCATCAAGTAGCTCTCCAAAATACTCAACCATATCATTTCTTTCTGGTTCACCATGAACTAGCACATCAAGTCCTATACTTTCTTGAAAAGCTATACAATCATCAATATACTCTTTTATTTGAAGTTCATACTGCTCTTTTGAAATAAGACTGTTTTTATAATCTCTTCTATTTTTTCTAATTTCTTGTGTTTGAGGAAAAGAGCCAATTGTTGTAGTTGCTAAATCTTCATATTTAAAAAACTCTCTTTGTGCTTTTATTCTATCTTCAAACTTATCTTTTCTTTCATTTGTTTTTAGTTTTGATAACTCATCTTGAACTTTTTTATTATGAATTTTTGTAGAATTTTTTCTACTTTCATTATCTTCTTGATTTCTTTTTAATTGTGATTTATCTTCTAAACTCAGCTCTTCGTTAAAAAATAGTTTAGAAACTAATTTTAACTCAAGAAGTTTTTCTTTTGCGAAACTAAGCCATGACTTTATATCACTATCAAGTGCTGTTTCATACTCTAAAGTAAAAGGTACATGTAAAAGTGAGCAAGAAGTAGATACTAAAATCTTGCTTTTTGAAACTTTTTTAGCTATTTCATCTAAAAGTTCAACTTTTTTTGAAATATTACTTTTCCATACATTTCTACCATCAATAACTCCAGCAATTAAAACTTTATTTGAAGATTCAATCTCTTCTAATACTTCAAAGTTTTTACTTCCATAAACAAAATCAAGAGCAATTGCCCAAATTGGTGTATTTACTAAAATTTTTGTTGCTTCATTTGAGTGTTCAAAATATGTAGCAACTACTACTTTTATATTTGATGAAACCTTTGAAAGTTTGTCATATACAGGTTTTATTAAAGATAATATTTTTGAATCTAAATCCTTTACAAATAAAGGTTCATCAAACTGAACTACTATCTCTTCATCAAATAAACTAAGCTCTTCTAAAAGTTTACAATATTGTTCAACTACACTATTAATATGTAAAAAAGTATCACTATTATCAACTGATTTTGAAAGACCTAAATATGTAATTGGTCCTACTAAATTTATCTTTGTTTTTACTGCAAAATCTTTTGCCTCTTTATATTCACTAATTACTTTTTTACTATTTAATTTAAACTTTGTCTCTTTTGAAATTTCTGGAACAATATAGTGATAATTTGTATTAAACCACTTTGTCATTTCCATTGCAACAGCTTCTTTATTACCTCTTGCCATTGCAAAATATAACTCTTCATCTTCTAAGTTTTCAAATCTTTTTGGAATTGCTCCAAGTAAAATTGTAGTATCTAACATATTATCATAATATGAAAAATCATTTGAAGATATATAATCTACTTTTGCACTTTTTTGATATGCCCAATGCCTCTTTTTTAACTCATTTGCTACATATTTAACTTCACCAAAGTCAACTTCACCTGACCAAAAACTCTCTAAAACTTTTTTTAGCTCTCTTTTTTCTCCAATTCTTGGAAATCCAATAACATAATTTTTAGACATTACTTTATCCTTATATTTTTATTATTTTATTTTGATATGATTTTTATTGTTATTAAGAATTAGATAGTTTGTGGTGGATGTACGCCAGTTCTTCTAAACGCAAAGAACTTACAATAGTAAGGGCATCTTGGAATAAATTTAAAAAGTGCAACAGCTAATCTTGTCTTTCTTTTAAAGATACAATCACAATGACATGGTTTACTGCTTGCAACAAAACAGCTTAATAAAATTTGTTCTTCAAGACAGACTGTTTCTTCTTCAGACTCATCTGAATAACTAAATTTTTCAAAATTAAGGTATTGCTTAAAAGTTGTAGCCATGTCATGAAGTCTTTGTGATACAGCATATGCAAGTATTGATGACAGTGAAAAATATCTTTTTTTAAACCCAAGAGGTTTCATGACTACTCCTTTTTAAATTTTTAGTACATAATTATAACTTAAAAATATTAAAATTATAAGTATAAACTATAAAAATATTAAAAATTTACAAAAAAGAGTATATTATTTACTCTTTTTTGCTTTTGCATTTGGAAGGTCTGTTATACTTCCTTCATAAATTTCTGCAGTTAAACCAACTGATTCATGCAGTGTTGGATGAGCATGTATTGTAAGAGCAATATCTTCTGCATCACAATCCATCTCAAGTGCAAGTCCAATTTCACCTAATAACTCACCAGCATTATCTCCAACAATTGCTCCACCAATTAAAGTATTGTCTTTTTTATCAAAGATAAGCTTTGTAAAGGCATTTTCACTTACATCACTTGCTAAAGCTCTACCAGAAGCAGACCAAGGAAAAGTTGAAACTTCATAATCAATTCCAGCTTCTTTTGCCTCTTTTTCAGTCAATCCTGCCCATGCAATTTCAGGGAATGTATATGCAATTGATGGAATCATTTTTGGTTCAAAAAAGTGTTTCTTACCAGCAATTACCTCAGCTGCAATATGCCCTTCATGAACACCTTTATGTGCAAGCATTGGTTGACCAACAATATCACCAACTGCAAAGATATTATCTACATTTGTTCTTAGCTGCTTATCAACTTCAATAATACCCCAATCATTTACATTAACACCTGCATTTTCAAGTCCTAACATTTTTCCATTTGCAGCTCGTCCAATAGCAACTAAAACAGCATCATAAACTATTGGTTCAGCACTTACTCCTTCACCTTCCATAGAAACATGAATTCCATCATCTTTTGCTTCTACTTTAGCAACTTTTGTATTTAACATGATGTTAAATCTATCTTTATTTGCTTTTGTATATGCTTTAATAACATCTTTATCAGCAACTGGAACCAATTGGTCTTGCATCTCAACAACATCAATAGAAGAACCTAATTTTTGATAAACAGTACCCATTTCAAGTCCAATAATTCCACCACCCATAATAAGCAGTTTTTTTGGAACTTCTTTTAATCTTAAAGCATCAGTTGAATCCCAAATTCTTGGGTCTTCATGGGGGATAAATGGTAATTCAATAGGTCTTGAACCAGCTGCAATAATTGCATTATCAAATTTTACGATTGTTTCTTCATCACCATTTTTAACTGATACACTATTTTTATCAATAAAAGTTGCAGTTCCATTAACAACTGTAACTTTTCTCATTTTAGCCATAGCAGATAAACCATCTGTTAGTTTTTTTACAACACCATCTTTATATGCAGCAACTTTATCTAACTCAATATTTGGCTTTGAAAAACTTACTCCATGATGAGAAATCTCTTCAGCCTCTTCAATTACTTTTGCTACATGTAAAAGTGCTTTTGATGGAATACATCCAACATTTAAACAAACTCCACCTAAAGTATTGTGCTTTTCTACTAAAACTACATCAAAACCTAAATCAGCACTTCTAAAAGCAGCAGAGTATCCAGCTGGCCCTGCTCCTATTACTAATACTTGTCCTTTTACTTCTTTACTCATATTTACCTCGATTTATTATAAAAGTAATAATCTAATATCACTTAGTAATTTTGATAGTGTTGTTGTAAATCGTGCACCATCTGCACCATCAATAACTCTATGGTCATAAGATAATGATAATGGAAGCATTAATTTTGGCTCAAATTTTTCACCATCCCATTTTGGTTTTATTTCAGACTTAGATAATCCTAAAATTGCAACTTCTGGTGCATTTATAATTGGAGTAAATGCTGTTCCTCCTATTCCACCAAGACTTGAGATTGTAAAACAAGCACCTTGCATATCTTGTGCTTTCAATTTTCCATCTCTTGCTTTTTTAGAAATCTCTTTTAACTCTAAAGACAACTCTTCAATTCCTTTTTTATCAACATCTTTAAGTACAGGAACAACAAGACCATTTGGAGTATCTACTGCAACTGCAATATTTATATATTTTTTATAAATAATACTTTGACCATCAGGACTTAATGATGAATTAAAATTAGGATGCAATTCTAATGCTTTTGCAACAGCTTTTAATGCAAAAACAAGCGGAGAAATTTTTACACCACTTTCTTTTTTAGCTAATAACTCATTTTGTGCTTTTCTAAACTCTTCAAGCTCAGTAATATCAGCTTCATCAAACTGTGTAACATGAGGAATCCCTACCCAGTTTCTGTGTAAACTTGGTCCAGATATTTTTTGAATTCTACTCATTTCAACAGTTTCAATTTCACCAAATTTAGAAAAATCAACTGGTTTTAACTCTGGTAAATCAAAACCAAATCCTGAACCTGTATTTGAAGAAGTTTGAGAAGATGATGTTTTACTTAATTCTGATTTTATAAATAATCTTACATCCTCTTTTAAAATTCTATTTTTTCTTCCAGTTCCAGTAACTTTTGCTAAGTCTACTCCAAACTCTCTTGCAATTCTTCTAACAGATGGTGAAGCATAAACTTTTTTAGTAGTTTTAACTGGCTCTTCTTTTAGTTGTTCAGAACTAGTTTGTACTTCTTTTTTTTGTTCTACTTCAACTTTTGCAGTAGGCTCTTTTGTCTCTTTTTTAGCAACAGGTTTTGAAGAAGCAGTAGTTTCAACTACTTTTTCAATTTTACCTATTACTGTTCCAGTAGATACTTTATCTCCTGCTTTAACAGTTAATTCAACTATTTTCCCTTTAGCTGGTGCTGGAACATCCATAGTCGCTTTTTCTGTTTCTAAAGTAATAAGCCCATCTTCTTCTTCAACTTCATCTCCAGCACTAACAGAGATTTCAATTACATCTACTTCTCCGTCTTCACCTAAATCAGGAACAACTATATCTTCTACAACACTTGAAGTTTCAACACTTTGAGACTCTTCTTGTTCTTCTTTTACTTCTTCTTTTTGTGTTTCTTCTTGCTTTGGCTCTTCTTTTGCTTCTTCCTCTTTTGGCTGTTCGTCTTGTGTACTATCTTTTTTTTTCATAGTACATACTAAATCACCTTCAGAAAGTTTATCACCTGCTTTTACATTAATTGAGTCAATAGTTCCTGAAAAACTTGCAGGAATATCCATAGAGGCTTTTTCTGTTTCTACAACAATTATTGCCTCTTCTTCTTCAATAGAGTCTCCTGCACTAACACAAACTTCAATTACTTCTACTGCTTCTCCACCAACATCTGGTAGTTTAATTTCTTCTATACTCATTATTTTACCTTACGCTTTTAATGGGTTTACTTTTTCTGTATTGATGTTATACTTCTTAATTGTATCTAATAATACTGATTTTTCAAGTATTCCTTTTTCTACTAATTGAGAAATAGTAGTAAATACAACAAATTTAGCATCAACTTCAAAGTGAGCTCTTAAATTTTCTCTACTATCAGATCTACCAAATCCATCAGTTCCTAATGCTTTAAAACTTCCTTTTACATATGCTCTTACTTGTTCAGAGTAAAGTTTAATATAATCAGTTGCAGAAACAACTATATTATCTTCATTATTTCCTAATACTTGAGTTATATATGGTACTTTTTTCTCTTCATTTGGATGTAAAGTATTGTATCTATCAATATCTTGTGCTTCTCTTGTTAATTCATTAAATGAAGTAACAGAATAAACTTCAGAAGAGATTCCATAATCATTAGATAATATTTGTGCAGCTTGTCTTACTTGCTCTAAAATAGAACCACATCCAAGTAGTTTTACATTGTAATTATCTTTTGCTTCTACCTCTTCTAATTTATAAATACCTTTTATAATACCTTCTTCTACACCTTCTGGAAGTGCTGGTTGTTTATAATTTTCATTTAGTGTTGTTAAATAATAAAATATATTTTCTTGTTTTTCACCATACATTCTTTCAATACCATTTTGTACAATTACTGCTAACTCATAACCATAAGTTGGGTCATATGAAATACAATTTGGTATAGTATTTGCTAAAATATGCGAATGTCCATCTTGGTGTTGTAATCCCTCACCATTTAATGTAGTTCTACCTGATGTTCCACCAACTAAGAAACCTCTTGCTTGTAAGTCTCCTGCAGCCCATGCCATATCACCAATTCTTTGGAATCCAAACATTGAATAATATACATAAAATGGAATCATTGGACAATCATTTACAGAATATGAAGTAGCTGCTGCAACCCATGAACCCATAGCTCCAAGTTCATTAATACCTTCTTGAAGTACTTGTCCTTTTTTATCTTCTTTATAATATGCTACTTGATCTCTATCTTGAGGCACATATTTTTGCCCTTCATGAGCATAAATACCAATTTGTCTAAACATACCTTCCATACCAAAAGTTCTAGCCTCATCAGGTACAATTGGAACAATACTTTTTCCAATAGATTTATCTTTAACTAGTGAACTTAAAATTCTAACTAATACCATAGTAGTAGAAACTTCTCTATCTCCACTTCCTTTAAGTACAGCATCAAAAGCATCAAGTTTTGGAATATTTAGTTTTTCACTAAACTCTTTTCTTCTTTGTGGTACATATCCACCAAGTGCTGCTCTTCTTTCTCTTAAATACTGCATCTCTTCACTATCTTCAGCAGGTTTGTAATAAGGAAGTTCTTTCATCTGTTCATCTGAAATAGGAATATCAAATCTATCTCTAAATTTTCTTAATGTATCAAAATCAACTTTTTTAACACCATGTGCAATATTTTTACCTTCAGCAGCATCACCCATACCATAACCTTTAATTGTCTTAGCAAGGATTACTGTTGGTCTACCTTTTGTTTCATTTGCTTTTTTGTAAGCTGCATAAACTTTAACAGGATCATGTCCACCTCTATTTAATCTCCAGATTTCATCATCACCCATATTTGCAACTAACTCTTTTGTTTCTTCATATTTATTAAAGAAGTTTTCTCTAGTGTAAGCTCCACCTTTTTGCTTATAATTTTGATATTCACCATCAACAGTTTCATTCATAAGTTTTACTAACTTACCTGATTTGTCTTTTTCTAATAATGGATCCCAATATCTTCCCCAAATAACTTTAATAACTTCCCAGTTTGCACCTCTAAATTCACCTTCAAGCTCTTGGATGATTTTACCATTACCTCTTACTGGTCCATCAAGTCTTTGTAAGTTACAATTAATAACAAAGATTAAATTATCTAAACCTTCACGTCCTGCAAGTCCTATTGCACCTAAAGATTCAGGTTCGTCACACTCTCCATCACCCATAAAACAATATACTTTTTGATTACTACAATCTTTAATACCTCTATCAGTTAAGTATTTCAAAAATCTAGCTTGATAAATTGCTTGTATTGGTCCAAGTCCCATAGAAACAGTAGGAAATTGCCAATACTCTGGCATTAGTTTTGGATGAGGATATGATGAAAGTCCTTTTCCATCTACTTCTTGTCTAAAGTTATCCATTTGTTCTTCAGTAATTCTACCTTCAACAAAACTTCTAGCGTAAATACCAGGAGAAATATGTCCTTGGAAAAATATTAAATCTCCACCATCTTTTTCACTTGGTGCTCTAAAAAAGTGATTAAATCCTACATCATAAAGTGTAGCAGATGAAGCAAAAGATGCAATATGCCCACCTAGTTCTAAGTTCTTCTTTGAAGCTCTTAAAACCATTGTTTGTGCATTCCATCTAATAATTGATCTTATTTTTCTTTCAAGTAATAAGTTTGCTGGCATCTTTGGCTCTTGATGCACAGGAATAGTATTTAAATATGCAGTTGTAGCTTTATATGGAAGATAAGCTCCATTTCTTCTAGCTTTATCGATAAGTTTTTCAAGTAAGTAATGTGCTCTTTCTGTACCATCTTCTTCGATAATCGTTTCTAGTGCCTCTAACCATTCACTCGTTTCGTTAGGGTCTATATCTTTTAATTGTATATCTGACATATATACTCCTTTTAAATTTTATTTGGGTTCACTAGCAAATAATATTAAAATAATACAATAATTAACTTATTTAATTGTTATTTGACCAAAGTATTAAAACATTATAAGATTTTATAGTTACATAATAGAAATATATCAAAAAAATTTTCTTTTTTTTCTAATACTAATAATTTTTCTTAAGTTTTAAATAAGACTGTAACCATTTTGACAACTTTTGTTTGATATAATCCTTATATATTAATTAATTATGTAAATTTTATGTTTATAAAGGCTTATAAATTTAATTATAAATTAAAAATCTATGGTAATGCTTAAGGCTTAATGCATTTGCCTTCAATAAAAGCTATAATTTTACCTAAAGATATTTTGATTTATTCAAATAAAAATTAAAATATGAAAGAGTACTATGAAGAAAAATAAAATTTTTAGATTAATTCTTTCTGATAATGAAACTGCAATGTTTAACATGACACTTGATAAAACACTTGTAAGTTTATTTGAAGAACAGAACCTACCTATTTTGCGTCTTTATACATGGCAAAACTCTTTTTCTGTTGGATTATCACAAAAATGTGAAGATTATCCAACTTATGTTAAAAAATTTAAAAATAACTGTGCAAAGAGAATAACAGGTGGTGGAGTACTTTTTCATGGACATGACTTATCATATAGTCTTGTCTTACCAAGTAGTGATTTTGAAGGTTTAAGTGTAAAACAAAGTTATGAAAACATATGTCAGTTTTTACTAAAGTTTTATAAAGACTTAGGTTTAAATAGCTGTTTTGCAAAAGACTCACAAGATGTTACACTAAGTAAAAGTGAATTTTGTCAAGTTGGATTTGAAGCTTATGATATTTTAGTAAATAATACTAAAATTGGTGGAAATGCGCAAAAAAGAACAAAAAAAGTAATTTTTCAGCATGGCTCAATACCAATAAAAGGTATAAAAAATGATGAAAAAATTGGTTCAACACTAGAAGATTTTAATATAAATCTTAGTTTTGAAGAAGCAAAAAAAAGAGTAATCAAAGCTTTTGAGAATAGCTTTAAAGCAACATTAAAAAATTCATCTTTAACAAAAGAAGAGAACGAAAAACTAATACAATTATTAGGGGAAAATAAATGACAGTAGCAACAAAAAAAGTAGATTTTAAAAAGCCTGATTGGCTTAGAAAAAAACTAGTCCCAACAGCTCAAAAAGAGATGGAAGCACTACTAGGAAAACATGGACTTCATACAATTTGTCAAGAAGCAAAATGCCCCAATATTAGTGAATGTTATGCAAAAAGAAATGCTACATTTTTAATATTAGGTAATATCTGTACAAGAAGATGTACATACTGTAATGTACACACAGGAAAACCTACTGAAGTTGATTTAGCAGAGATTGATGGAGTTACAGAATCTGTAATAAAACTAGGACTTAAATTTGTGGTTATAACAAGTCCTGCAAGAGATGACTTAAAAGATGGTGGAGCTAAACAGTTTTATAGAGTTACTAAAAATATTTTAGAAAAATCTCCAGGAACACAAGTAGAGATACTAATACCTGATTTTCAAGCAAAAGAAGAATCATTAAAGACTGTTGTAGATAGTGGAGCAGTTATTATTGGACATAATATAGAAACTGTTCCTTCTTTATATAGAATAAGAAAAAATGCTTCATATAAAAGAAGCCTACAAGTTTTAAAAAGATTAAAAGAGCTTGGTGGAGATAAAATCAAAACAAAAAGTGCTTTAATGGTTGGACTTGGAGAAACAGAAGAAGAGATGATACAAGTATTTAAAGATTTACTTGAAGTTGGTTGTAAATTTTTAAGTATAGGTCAATACTTAGCCCCTTCAGGAGATTATGAAAAAGTAAAAGAGTTCGTAAAACCAGAGCAGTTTGAAAAATATAAAAAAATTGCCTTAGATTTAGGCTTTGATTTTGTACATAGTACTCCATATGCTAGAAGTTCATATTTAGCACATGAATATTTATCAAATGAAAAAAACTCAATATAAAAGAAAGGATAAAACTTGAATAATAAAAAAGTTGGAATCGTAGGTGTAGGAAATGTAGGTGCTACTTTAGCTTTTAATTTAGCATCTAAAAATCTATGCGGTGAAATTGTACTTAAGGATTTAAGAGAAAATATTGTTGAGGCTATGGCTTTAGATATTTCACAATCTGCAAATGCAGCAAATTCTAAAACAAAAGTAAGTTTTGCACACAATGCGGAAGATTTTGCAAATTGTGATGTTATTGTTATTACAGCAGGAATACCTAGAAAACCAGGTATGAGTAGAGATGATTTACTTTTAACAAATGCAAAAATCATGACATCAGTTATCAATGACATAAATGAACTAAATCCAAATGCTATTTATATAATTGTATCAAATCCACTTGATGCTATGGTTTATACGGCACTTAAAGCTTCTAAACTTGATAAAAATAAAGTTTTAGGAATGGCAGGTATTTTAGATAGCGCTAGAATGAGTCACTTTATTTTTGAAAAATTAGGATATGGAGAAGGTGAAATTGATGCATCTGTAATGGGTGGACATGGTGATGATATGGTTCCTTTAGCAAACTATTCAACAGTTGAGGGAAAACCACTTGATAAAATTTTGAGTGAAGATGAAATAGAAGAGATAATAAATAAAACTAGGCATGGTGGTGCACAAATTGTAAAATTACTTGAAACAGGTTCTGCTTATTATGCACCTGCATATTCAACATCACTTATGGTTGAAGCAATATTATCAGATAATAAAAAAGTATATCCTTGTGCAGTAATGTTAGAAGGTGAATATGGATATGAAAATATCGTTGCAGGAGTTCCTGTAAGATTAGGTAAAAATGGTGTTGAAGAAGTAATTGAATTAAAACTTGATGAAAAACAAACAGCTGAATTTTCAAAATCAATTGACTCTGTAAAAGAGCTTGTTGATACACTTAATAGTAAATTTTTTATATAAAACTACACAAAAAGTGTAGTTTTATAAATCTCAAAATAATTCTACTTTCATTTTTCTTAAGCAATTAACTTTGTGTTTTTCCACCCCATAAAACTCTGGGGTACGACAAATAGTACAATTACAATCAATAATTTTTCTATCTTTTTTTATTTAAAATTTTATTATCTTTAATATGCTAATAATTCAGATAAAAAAGTATTATTACTTATTAACACACTTTTAGATATACTATTATTAAATATTAAACAATTTTTTAAATGGCTAAAAAGGATTTTTTCAAAACTTATGGCACTAATAGACTTACAAAACATAAATAAACAATACGATACAAAAGTAATCTTAAAAGATGTAAATTTTACTTTAACTTCAGGACAAAGAGTTGCAGTAATTGGACAGAATGGACAAGGAAAATCAACTTTGCTTAAAGTAATTATGGGTGAAGTTGAACCAGACTCAGGTGAGAAATCAATAGATAAATCAATAAAAATAGAGATGTTAGCTCAACAACCAAAATTTGAACCAGAGGTGACTGTTAGAGAAGCTATTGAGAAACAGCTAACACAACTAAATGAAGCAAAAATCAGATATGAAGAAGTTACACAAGAACTTGCGATTGATTATGAAAATAGTGATTTATTACAAGAACAAAGTAAATTAGCAACTTATATAGATTTTCATAATGCTTGGGACTTAGATAATATGATTGAAAGAGTCTTAAAAGAGTTTAGACTAAAAGAGTATGAAAATAAAGATGTAAATTTATTAAGTGGAGGAGAACAAAGAAGAGTAAGCCTTGCTGGATTACTTCTAAAAAAACCAGATATTTTACTATTAGATGAACCTACCAATCATCTTGATGTATATATGGTAGAGTTTTTAGAGTCACTTCTAATGAAGAATAACTTTACTTTACTTTTTATTTCCCATGATAGATATTTTATTGATAATATTGCTACAAGTATTGTAGAAATAGAAGGTGGTAATCTTAAAAAATTTAATGGTGGGTATAGTGACTATTTAAAGCAGAAAGAAGAGATGCTTTCAAATATGCAAAAAGAGCATGAAAACTTAATAAGACTTGTAAAAAGAGAAGCTCACTGGATGCAAAGGGGAGTTACTGCAAGAAGAAAAAGAAATGAAAGAAGAAAAGCAGAATATTTCGAACTTAAGAAAAAAGCCAAATCAAACCCAGCACAAATAAAAAAGATGAGTTTAGAACTACAAAGAGAACAAAAATCTTTTAATGCACCAGAGGGACAAAATAAAAATAAAAGAAAAATGCTTTTTGAACTAGACAAAGTAAAAAAATCATTAGGAAATAAACTATTAATTAAAAACTTTACTACAAGAATTTTACAAAAAGATGTTATTGCAATTGTAGGACCAAATGGAACAGGTAAATCTACGATGTTAAAACTTTTTACAGAAAAGTTAAAAATAGATGAAGGAAGATTTAAAAAAGGTGATTTTACAATTGGTTATTTTGACCAACACAGAGAGATGTTAGATGATTCAAAAACACTAATTGATATATTTTGTCCAAATGGAGGGGATAGAGTTGTCTTAGATGATGGAAGAAATATGCATGTTTTTGGCTACTTAAAGAACTTCTTATTTCCAAGAGAGTATCTTGACAAGAAGATTGGTGTTTTAAGTGGTGGAGAAAAAAATAGAGTTGCCTTAGCACTTCTATTTACTAAAAAATATGATTGTTTAATTTTAGATGAACCTACAAATGACTTAGATATTCCAACAATTAACATCTTAGAAGAGTATTTACAAAATTTTCAAGGTGCACTAATCTTTGTTAGTCATGATAGATACTTTGTAGATAAAATTGCTACTAAACTTTTCGTATTTAGAGGAGTTGATGGCTTAGTTGAAGAGAGTTATCAGCCATATACTGAATATTTAGAAGTAGAAAAAGAGATAAAAGACTTAGAAAACTTTGAAAAAGAGCTTGAGAAAACTTTAAAAAATGAACAAAAAAAGACAACTCAACCTAAAAAACAAAATAAATTAAGTTATAAAGACCAAAGAGAATATGATAGTTTACCACAAGAAATAGAACAGTTAGAAAAGAAAATAGAAGAGATAAATAACTGTCTAGCTGACCCTAAATGTTATGAACAAAAAGGAATTGTAGCAGTTTCACAAGAATTAGAAGAGATAAAAAGTGTCTATGAAATAAAAGTAGAGAGGTTTTTAGAGCTTGAAGAATTAATAGAAAGCTTTAATTCATAAAAAGATATAATACAAAAAAACGATAAGGATTTTCATGAGTTTAAAAGAACAATTAAAAGCTGACTTAAAAGATGCAATGAGAGCAAAAGAGTTAGTAAAAAGAGACTCAATTAGAGCAATAAATACAATGATTAAACAAATTGAAGTAGATGAAAGAAAAGAGTTAAGTGATGAAGATATTTTAAAACTTATTCAAAAAGGTATCAAACAAAGAGAAGAAGCTATTATTCAATATAAAGAAGCAAGTAGAGATGAATTAGTTCAAAAAGAACAAGAACAAATAGATGTATTTAAACTATATTTACCAAAGCAATTAACAGATGAAGAGCTTGAAGCTGGAATGAAAGAAGTTATTGCTGAAGTTGGTGCACAAACGATAAAAGATATGGGTAAAGTTATGGGAGCAGCAACTAAAAAATTTGCAGGTGTTGCTGATGGAAAAAGAATAAATGAAATGGTAAAAAAACTTTTAGCTTAAAAGGCAAAACTTATGGGAAATAATATCAAATTAGTTGCAAAAGAAACTATAAAAAATCTATTTACTAAAGGCATTGAACCTACACCAAATGAGTATCATAAAGAGTTTTGCTCAATTGCAAAAGAGTATAAACTAAATACTAAAGAGTGTATTCAATTTAAAGAACTTGTTAGTAAACTAAATAAAGAAGAACAAGAAGAGATAAAAAGTAAAAATATTACAACTTTTGAAGATATGATTCCCATACTTTTAAATAGAGTTGCTACAAAAAATCTTAAAACTTTAACATCACTTTTTCAAGACTCTATGACACCATCTATTTCAATAGGTTTAGATGAAAAACTCACAAAATTTTCAGTAAAAATAGGTAATTCCCCTGCTTTACTTTTTGAAGAAGATATTCAAAAAGAGATGCAAAGCTTTATTACAAAAAGATTTGAAGCTGATAAAAAAGTAGTACAAGAAAAAACAGCTGAAATTGCTAAACTTGTAACACTAATGGGAAGACATCTTAATGAAGCTATTTCAAGTAGCGGAAATAGTGGAACTGAAGTATCAAATATTAAAGATGAAATTCAAGCAATAAACCTTTCAAATAATGGTATTCAAGAACTTACAAACTTACAAAGTAAACTTATAAATGCTGCTATGTCTATTGAAAATGAGATGAATCAAGTAGGAGAGAAGTTATCTTCTGGAAAAGATAAAGTTGAAGAACTTGAAGAAAAAGTAAAAAAACTTGAAGATGAACTTTCTAAATCAAAACAAGAGAGTTTAAAAGATCACTTAACAGGTGTTCTTACAAGAAAAGCATATGAGTATGAAGCTAAAAAAGTAGAAGAGAATTACAAAAGAAATGATACACAATATGCTATTGTATTTTTTGATATTGACCACTTTAAAGCTATCAATGATACATATGGACATGCTGGTGGTGATATGATACTCTCTACTTTTGGAAAAATTTTAAGTAAATATACAAGAGATATGGATATAGTAGGAAGATATGGAGGAGAAGAGTTTATTGCCATAATCCATTTTAACTTAAAAAGAGAACTTCTAAAATATCTAAAAAGAATAAAAAGTATCGTAAATGAAAATAATTTTGTTTATGGGAAAAATAAGATTAGGATTACTTTCTCAGCTGGAGTTACTATTAGAAATGACCATGAGTCTTATGAAAGTGCAATACAAAAAGCTGATGTACTTTTGTATAAAGCAAAAGAAGATGGTAGAAATAAAATTATTTTAGAAGATAATACTTGTATATAAAAAAGTAAGTTTACACTTACTTTTTTTCCCAACTAAATAATAAATATCTAATAATACTAGATTTTTCCAGCTAATTTCTTTTAATTGTGTTAAAATAATGTATATCAACAAAAGAAATTATCATGGAAAGAAAAAAATTCTATATAAAAATCAGACCAACAATTTCTGTTATATTAGTCTTACTAATAGCTTCGGTTATATCATTTACCCTAATTTTACAATACAATTTTTCATTGGATTTAGCAAAAAATGCAACGAAAGATAATTTTTCACAAATATCAGAAAAACTTGAACAAAGATTAGAAAATTTAGATAAACGCCATAATGATTTGATTTCAATACTTCAGCTATACAAACAAATCGATAAAACTCCTGAAAAAAATAAAAGACATCCACTTTTAAAACTAATAACAACTGCACTTGATAATAATAAACATATTTATGCTTTATATGTAGGTCACAAAGATGATAGCTTCTATGAAGTAATCAACTTAAATATAAGTGAAAGATTAAGAAAAAAGTATCATGCAAAAAAAGATGATAGATGGCTTATCGTAAAAATCTATAAAGAAAATGGTTTAACTATAAGATATGATGAGTATTTAAATAAAGATTTAAAACAGTTAAGAAGTACAAGAACTAAATCTACTTATCGCCCTACTTTAAGACCATGGTACAAACAAGCAATTAAAGATAAATCTATTATTAGAACTGAACCATATTTATTTACAAATTTAAACAGTCTAGGAGTTACATATGCAAAGAAAACAAACAATCAAAATTCAGTTATAGGATTAGATTTATCATTGGAAAGTCTTGATAATTTTCTAAAAAATCAACTTTTAATAGAAAAACAAAATATCTATTTAGTAAAAAAAGGTGTAAAAGTCATCTCTAAAGCAGGAATAAATTTAAAACAAAAAGAGTTAAATAAACTACTTAAAAACAAAATAGAAAATTTAATAAATAACAACACAAATCTAAAATCTTTTATTATGCAAATTGATAATATAGACTACTTTATACACTTTTCAAAAATCAAATCAATTTATAAAAATAAAGACTATTTACTAATTACAGTACCACAAGATATTATTATGCAACCCTATACTGATAGAATTTTTTATTCTTTTTTGATGACTTTAGCTCTTTTAACTTTTACTATTCCACTTATATGGTACTCAACTAAAGTTTTAGTAACTCCTATTGAAGAATTAGAAAAACAAAATAATAAAATATTAAAAAGAGAGTTTACGAAAGTAAAAGATATTAATACAAATATCAAAGAGTTAGATGAGCTTTCAAAATCTCTTGTAAATATGTCAAAATCACTTAAAGATTATGAAGACAAACAACAAGAGCTTATGGATTCATTTATCAAGCTTATTGCAAGTGCAATTGATGCAAAATCAAAATACACAGGTGGTCACTGTGCTAGAGTTCCAGAACTTACTATGTTAATAGCAAAAAAAGCCACTATATGTGATGAAGGAATTTTTAAAGATTTCAATTTAAAAAGTGAAGATGAAAAAAGAGAACTAAGTGTAGCTGCATGGTTACATGATTGTGGAAAAGTTACTACACCTGAATATGTTGTTGACAAAGCAACTAAACTTGAAACTATTTATAATAGAATACATGAAATTAGAACTAGGTTTGAAGTGATGTATAGAGATAAAGTTATACAAATGTATAAAAATATCGTAAAAGGAGAAGATAAAAAGCAAGAAGAAACAAAACTACATCATGAATATATTAAACTACAAGAAGAGTTTAAAATAGTTGCAAACTCAAATATTGGTTCTGAATTTATGAGTGATGAAGATATAGAAAAAATCAAACAAATATCAAAGAAAGAATGGATTAGATATTTTGACAATACTCTTGGTTTATCAAAAGATGAAGAAGCAAGGCTTGATAAAAGTAAATCTCAAACTCCATGCAAAGAGTATTTACTTAGTGATAAAAAAGAGCATATCATAAAAAGAAATAGTGATGATATAAAAGATTATGATAAATATAATTTTAAAGTTGATATTCCAAAACACTTATATAATCTTGGAGAAATATACAATTTATGTATAAAAAAAGGAACCTTGACAAAAGAAGAAAGATTTAAAATCAATGAACATATGATGATGTCAATTATTATGCTTGAACAACTTCCTTTCAATGAAAATTTAAAAAGAGTTCCAGAGTACGCAGGTGCACATCATGAAACTCTTATTGGAACAGGTTATCCTAGAAAATTAAAAAAAGAGGATATGTCAATACCAGCTAGAATTATGGCAGTTGCAGATATATTTGAAGCACTTACAGCTTCTGATAGACCTTATAAAAAAGCCAAAACTTTAAGTGAATCTATCAAAATTCTTAAGTTTATGGTAGAAGATAAACATATTGATGAAGATATATTTAAACTCTTTTTAACATCAGGTGCATATAAAGAGTATGCTAGAAAATATCTAAAACAAGAACAAATTGATGATGTAGATATATCTTTATATATTTAAGCTAAAATACTATCTTCTCCTGACCAATTCTATATAAAGCAAAATCATACTTTATTGGGTCTAATTCATCAAACTCTTTTAGTTTTTGTGTTAGTAATATTGCAGATTTTAAGTCATATGTTTTTCTTTGAAGTAATTTCAATTTTTGTGATACTTTAAAAGTGTGTGTATCAAGAGGTATTATCAAATCTTTTTTATTAACCTTACTCCATAAACCTAAATCTAAATTATCATCTCTTATCATCCACCTTAAATACATCATCCATCTTTTATATGGAGCATTTCCTATTTGTTTGATTTGTAAATTTTTATCTCTTTTAAGTGGACTTGATATTAAAAAAGTAAAACCTTGAGAATTATAATTCGCAACATCATAGATTTTTCTAATTAGATTATCTAATCCTTCAAGAAGACTATTATCTTTTTTATAACCTTGAATAAAAATATCATTTAAACTATCAATTTGTTTTAATCTTCTAAAAGTTTTAAATACTGTTTTTACATCTTCACTATTTTGAAAACGATAATAAAATTTATCAAGCTCTTTATCTATAATTTGCTCATTTTCATTTAATAACTCAAAATTTAAACTATCTAAAAATTTTACGATCAAAGAAGCTTTTCCATATCCAAATAATGCACATAAAAGTATTACATACTCATCTTCATATCTACTTGCCACTAATAAAGGGTCTGGTTTATCATAAGAAAGTTCACAATTGCTATTTCTATTACAAACTTCATTATTTAAAAGCTTTTTTATATCTTGCATTATCCAACCTAAAGTTTTTGATTTGGTATAATATCAACAATTTAAAAAAAAGAGTGTTAAATGGAATATAATAAATTAGAAAAATTAGTAAAAAACAGTAGATGTACAAGAAGGTATCAAAAAGATATTAAAGTAGATATTCAAGATTTAGAAGAACTAATCAATTTAGCAAGAGTATCTTCAAGTGCAAAAAATATGCAACCTTTAAAATATATTTTAGTAACACAAAAACAAGCAGTAAAAAAATTAGCAAAAACAGCTACATGGGCTGCTCATCTTACTGATTGGAATCAAGATGAAGATGAAATACCAAGTGCTTTTATATTAGTATTAAATGATACTTCAATTGATGGCTTTGCCATGTTTGATGCAGGAGTAGCTTTTCAAACTATTAGTTTAGCAGCAACTTCAAAAAATTTAGATGTTTGCGCACTTGCATCTATTGATAAAAACCTTTGCAAAGAGTTATTCAAAATTCCTTCATCTTTTGAAATACTAATAGGTATATCTATTGGAAAAGCAAATGAAATAATTAAGTTAGTAGAAGTAGAAAATGAAGATACAAACTATTATAGAGATACAAAGGATACACATTGTGTTCCCAAAAGAGATTTAAATGATATTATTTTAAGTAGGCACCAATGAAAAATATCTTAATTACTGGATGTTCTACAGGTATTGGTCTTCAAACTGCAATTACACTAAAAGAAAAAGGTTTTAAAGTCTATGCCACAGCTAGAAAAAAAACAGATGTACAAAAGTTAAGAAACTTAGGATTAATTAGTTATAAACTAGATATAACAAAACCTAAAAATATAACAAAAGTTTTAGAAAAAATTTTACAAGAAGATGGAAAACTAAATGCTGTTTTCAATAATGCAGGATATGGTCAACCAGGTGCTGTTGAAGATATTTCTACAAATGTTTTAAAAGAACAATTTGAAACAAATCTTTTTGGTTTACATGAAATGACAATTCAAACTATGAAAATATTTAGAAAGCAAGGCTTTGGAAAGCTTATTCAGCATAGTTCTGTTTTAGGAATTATCTCTCTTAAATTTAGAGGTGCATACAATGCAAGTAAATATGCAATTGAAGGATTAACTGATACTTTAAGACAAGAATTGATAAATAGTAATATAAGTGTTAGTTTGATTAATACTGGACCGGTAACTTCTAAATTTAGAGAAAATGCTTTAAAAAAATTCAATAAAAATATTACTATTGAAGGAAGCTATTTTGAAGCAATTTACAAAAATGAAGTGAAAAAAAGATTAGAATCAACTGATGATACAAAAACACTATTTAATCTTCCAGCAAGTTCTGTTGCAAATGTTGTTTTAAAAATTATGAATAGTGAAAAACCAAAACCTAGATATTATGTAACTAAAGCTACTTATATTTTAGGATTTGCAAAAAGAGTTTTAAGTACAAATTTACTTGATAGATTATTAAATAGAGTATAAAAAAAGAGCAAATGCTCTTTTTTTATTTTGTTTCTTGATTTAAAAATGGTTTCCCATAAAATCTTATTGTTAGAATAATAGCAACAATTCCAAGAGGAAGTAAAATAGCTGCTGAATATCCTAATGCAGCTGGAATATATCCAAATATAATTGCAATTGCACCTACAAATAATGCATAAGGTAACTGTGTAGAAATATGGTCCATATGGTCACAACTAGCACCCATTGATGAAAGAATTGATGTATCAGAAATAGGAGAACAATGATCACCAAAAATTGCACCTGTTAAAACAGCACCAATATTTAAAATAATATAATCACTTAATGCCATAGGCTCTAAACCTACATGAAGTCCAACAGCATTTGCTAAAGGAATAGTTAAAGGCATTAAAATTCCCATTGTACCATATGAAGTACCAGTTGAAAATGAGATAATAGAACCCAAAATAAATATTACAGAAGGTAAAATAAACTGTGGAGTTGAATCAGATAATAACGATACTAAATAAATTGAAGTTCCAAGCTCTTTAATCACAGCAGAAATAGACCATGCTAAGATTAAGATTACAGCAGTAATAACTAAAGCTTTTACACCTAATACCCATGTTTCAAGTGCTTCACTTAGATTAAATATTTTTTGTTGCATACCCATAGCAATAGCAACAATTGAAGCAAAAAGAGCAGCTTCAAAAAGTACAATTGAAGCATCAGCCGCACCAAAACAATCACGAATAGAACTAAATGCATAAGGATTTTCTTGAACAGCTTTTAAAGTCTCTCCCTCTAAAGCACTTAATCCATTAAAATAAAAACCTAAAAAAGCAACTACTATTAGTGAAAAAATAGGAATAATTGCATTCCACATTGAGTATTCTACATCTTCTTTTGGAGCAAGTGTTGATGACTCTTGATTTAGGTGTTCTTCTTGTCTTTTATGTCTTGATACTTTACCAGTATTTGCTGCTCTAATTGCTGCTGTTCTCATTGGTCCAAACTCTCTTAGAAAATATGCAGAGAAGAAAACAAATGCTAACATCAAAATGTTATAAAATCTATAAGGAATAGTTTCAACAAAAATAGCATAAGCATTAATATCAGGTTGTCCTATCATTACATATGCATCTTTAATAAGTGAAATTTCATATCCAATCCAAGTAGAAATAAGTGCAATCCCCGCAATTGGTGCAGCAGTAGCATCGATAACAAAAGCAAGTTTTTCCCTTGCTATTTTAAGTTTATCAGAAACAGGTCTCATAATAGGACCAATAATTAGTGAGTTTGCATAATCATCAAAGAAAATAAAAAAACCCATAAGCCAAGTATATATTTGAGCACTTGCTGGAGTTTTTGCTTTAGTTGCAAGTTTTTGAGCGATTGCTCTTGGTCCACCCATTTTAGTAATTACAGCGATTAAACCACCAATTGTAAGTACTTGTAAGATAATTCCCGCATTCCAAGAATCAGCCATTGAACCAATCATCTTTCTTACAACATCTACAAATGCTCCTGCAAATGCTAGAAATACATTACCATCAACTACATTTACCATAAATGTACCTACAAAAATACCCATAAATAGTGAAAAAATCACATTTCTTGTGATAAAAGCCAACACAATAGCTACTAATGGAGGAAGTAAGGTCCACACTCCAAACAGCTCAGCATTAGCGTTTTTGTCAGCTAATAGCATCACAGGTAAAAATGCCATTAACAACACGCTTTTTGTTATTCTGTTCAAATTAAAATCTCCGTTTAAAAAATTTTGCTATTTTAACATAAAAATCATTTAATTGTTATTTATAAGTTTCATCAAGAATAGATGCAAAAGATAATATGAAATTATAAAATATCTTTTGTATTCGCTTTTTGTTGTAAAAAATCAGATATTTGAATAAGACTAAAAGTTACAAGAAATATCATAAGACCAGGGAAAAAACTAACCCACCAAGCTATATCAATTACTGCTTTTCCATCACTTAATAAACTACCCCAAGACATATTAGGAGGATTTACTCCTAATCCTAGAAAAGAGAGTCCTGACTCAGCTAAAATTGCACCACCTACTGTAAAAGTAAAAGAGATAAGAAAAATTGGGGCTAAAAGAGGAGCAAAATATTTAAATATGATTTTTGTATTTGAAACATTTGCTAATTTTAATATCTTTATATATGGTTTATTTGAAATTGCAAAACTTTCACTTCTTATAAGTCTAGCCATACTCATCCAACCGGTAATTGAAATTACTATAATTAAAATTATTGTAGAAGCTTGAATATAAGAAACTAATGCTAAAAGTAGAAAAAAAGTAGGAAAAGTTAAAAACAAATCTATTAATACTGTAATTGTTTTATCTACTTTTCCTTTAAAAAAACCTGCATTTATCCCAATAAAAAGCCCAATAATAGAAGTAATCATAGCAGATAAAAAACCAATAATTAAAGAAGTCTGCCCACCTTGTAAAACTCTTGCTAAAACATCTCTTCCTAATCTATCTGTTCCAAAAGGATGCATAAAAGAAGGCGAAGACAAAATCTCATTTGGATTTAATGCGTATGCAGATGTAGTATAAAAAAAAGGTAATAAAAAAACAGCTATTACTAAAGATATTAATACTACAACTGCAACTTTAAACATATATACTCTTATTTATGAATATAATATGACAACGAACTTTTTCCAAACTTTTTAGTTTTATTTAACTTAAAAAGACCTAACTCTTCTGGCATATTTAAAGTTGATACATGCTCAAAAGTTATTAAAAAAATATTTTTATTTTTGATATTTCTTACAATTTCAAATGATTTTTCATAAATATCATCCATTCCATCTCTATAATCAAAGGGAGGATCAATATAAACTATTAACTCATCTGTTGAGTTTTTTAAACTATCTAAAATAGCTGGTAATTGAACAAAAGTATCTCCATGTAAAGTTTGACATTTATCTACTTCTATTGCTTTACAATTTTTAACTAATATATTATATGAATTTTTATCTTTTTCTACAAAATAAGATCTTTTAGCATCTCTACTAACTGCTTCTAAACCTATACTTCCACTTCCTGCAAAAGCTTCTATAAAAATTTTATCTATAATATCAAACTGCAAAACATTAAAAAAGGACTCTTTTAGTCTTGATTTTGAACTTCTCGTAACATCTAAAGAAGGTAATTCAATTTTTTTACCTTTATATTTACCTGCAATTATTTGTGTTGTTAATATATTATTTTTTTTCATATTTCCTAAAACTTATTTTGATATTGTTTTTAAATACTCTTCATATTTTATATCTTCTAATTTATCAATTTTAACTTGAACTTCATCAAGCATACTTTTTTTGTACTCTTTGATTTTTTTTCTTATTTCTTTACTTTTTACACCAAGAATTTGTGCTGCTAGAATACCTGCATTTTTTGCCCCATTAATTGCAACTGTAGCAACAGGAACTCCACCTGGCATTTGAACAATAGATAAAAGTGAATCCATTCCTTCTAATGATGAACCTTTAACAGGTACTCCAATTACTGGAAGAGCAGTAAGAGAAGCAACCATTCCAGGTAGATGTGCAGCTCCTCCAGCTCCTGCTATAATCACTCTAATTCCTCTTTTTTCTGCACTTTCTGAATATTTTACTAATCTTTTTGGCGTTCTATGTGCTGATACTATCGTAACTTCATACTCTATTCCAAACTCTTCACACATTTGTGCAGCAGCTTTCATAACAGGAAGGTCTGAATCACTTCCCATAATAATTCCAACTAATGGCTTACTCATACTTTTTTGCTCCCTTTTATTTTTAAAATATTTTTTGCTTTATTTGCTTTTTCTAAAGCTTTATTAATATCATCATCTAAAACTGTAATATGTCCCATTTTTCTAAATGGCTTTGTAACACTCTTACCATAAAAGTGAAATGATAATTCAGGAATATCCAAAGCCTCATGAATACCCTCTATAAATGGTTCTCCTTCATATCCCTCTTCTCCAAGCAAATTAACCATAACAGCAGGTGATATAAGTTTAGTAGAACCTAAAGGTAAGTTTGTAACTGCTCTAATAATTTGTTCAAATTGTGAAGTAGCACATGCTTCAACTGTATAATGCCCTGAATTGTGAGGTCTTGGAGCAATTTCATTTACTAAAACTTCTCCTTTTTTAGTTAAAAATAGTTCTACTCCAAAAATACCCACACCATCTAAAGCTTTAATTGAATCAATAGATACATCAATAGCTTTTTGTTCTATGTGTTTTGAAACTCTTGCAGGAGCCATCACACTATCACAAATATTTACTCTTTCATCAAAAAGCATTTCTACTACTGGATAACATTTAATTTCACCTTCAATATTTCTAGCAACAATAATAGCAAGCTCTTTATCAATATCAACTAACTCTTCAATAAATGATTCTGCTTTAATACAATTTTGTATATCTTGAGGTGTTTTTAACATTTGTACACCTTTACCATCATAACCACCTAATTTAGCTTTTTGAATCACAGGAAATCCAAAAGAAGCTAAATCATCATTATTTTTTACATCCTTATATGCAGGTACAGGAATACCCTTTTCATCAAGAAGCTTCTTTTGTTCATATTTATTTTGTATTAATTCCATTACATAAGGAGATGGATGAATATTATGACCGGCATCATACAGCTCTTTTAATACAGAAGTATCAATATGTTCTAACTCAAAAGTTGTAACATCACTCTCATTTACAATTTGAGTTAATTTCTCTTTGTCATAAAATCCACCTATTATTTGTCTATCTGAAACTTGTGCTGCAGGGCAGTTTGGAGTTGGGTCAAGAATAGTTACATTAAATCCCATTTTTTTTGCTTTTTGAGACATAATTTTACCTAATTGTCCCCCACCAATAATTCCTAGTTTTAACCCTGAGTAGTTAAAGTCTTTGTTCATCAATAATTTCTCCATACAAAATTTTAATTATTTTTAAATAACACCAGCTTTTCTAAAGTAGAGCCTATTATTAGTTTATCAACTATTTTAAATCAAAGTAACAATTTTAAATTAAGTTATAAAATAGAGATATTTACTTGTAAGATAAAAAGGCAAATAAATTGTTTGAATTATCAAACATATATAATAATCAGTCTCCACACATAATTAACACCTAATTGTTATATTATAGCACTTACTTCATTAAAAGTTGTTCAGGCATATAAAAACCTTTGTTAAGCTTAGATTAACATTTGAGTAAAATAAGATTAATATTTAAAGAGTACAATTTCAAAAAAAAGGAGATATAATAAAGTGAAAAAAAGTAAAAACTTATCACAAAAATTTAGACAATGGCATAGAGACTTAGGTTACTTAGTAATAGGTATAACAATTATATACTCTCTTTCAGGAATAATGTTATCATTTAGAGATTTACATATTTTTGAGAAAGAATATATATTAAATACAAAGATAGAAAAAAATGCAACTAATGTAGAAACAAAAATAATTGATGCTTTTTCAAATATCAAACAAAAACAAGAACTTCCTTCACATGTAATAAAAAAATCAGTAATTGATTCAATAAAAATTATTGAAGATACAGATACTTATACTAAGTATCAAGTTTCAAGAAAAAAGAACATGAAGATTATTACTTATTATAAAAATAGTGGAGAAGTTATCTACTCAATTAGTGCTTATCCAACATTTATAAAACCTTTTATTGATGCACATAAATCATCATCTCAAGATAGATGGGCTTATTTAGCTTTAGCTTACTCAATAATACTATTTTTTCTAGCTATATCTGCTATTTTTATGGTAAAAGGAAAGTATGGATTTAAACAAAGAGGAGTATATTTAACTTTATTGGGAGTTTTAATTGTTGCAGCATTTTTATATATATAATCTTATGCAATTAGCATAAGATTATATATTTAGATTATCTAGCGTAACTTTCAGCTCTAGATTCTCTAATAACATTAACTTTAATCTCACCTGGATATTGAACTTTTGCTTCAATATCCTGCGCGATTTCATTTGCAAGAAGTACAGCTTCATCATCATTAACTAATTCAGCTTTTACAATAACCCTTACTTCCCTTCCAGCATTAATAGCAAAAGCATTTAATACTCCTGTTTTAGAAGTAGAGATATTTTCAACCTCTTCTACTCTTTTTAAGAAGCTTTCTAATACTTCTCTTCTAGCACCTGGTCTTGCAGCACTTAAAGCATCTGCTGCACAAACAGCAGCACTTTCAACATTTATAGGCTCTTCATGTCCATGATGTGCATAAATAGCATTTATAACTGTTTCATTCTCTTCATACCTTTTACACATCTCTGCCCCTAAGTGTACATGAGAACCGGGCATATCATGAGTTAATGCTTTTCCAATATCATGTAAAAGACCTGCTCTTCTTGCTAAGATTGCATCTCCACCCATTTGAGCAGCTAATAATCCAGCTAAATTTGCAACTTCTAAAGTATGCTTTAATGCATTTTGACCATAAGAAGCTCTATATCTTAATCTTCCTACTAATTTTACTAATTCTGGATGCATAGAACCAATGCCAAGTTCTAAAATAACATCTTCACCCTCTTTTTGAATATTTTTATCAAACTCATGTTTTACTTTTTTGTAAATCTCTTCAATTCTTGCTGGTTGAATTCGTCCATCTTCTAAAAGCTCTTCAATAGTTTTAGTTGCAATTGCACGTCTATAAAGATTAAAAGATGAGATAGTAATAGTATTTGGAGTATCATCAATAATAATATCTACTCCTAAAAGCATCTCAAGTGCTTTAATATTTCTACCCTCTTTTCCAATAATTTTTCCTTTTGTTTCTTCATCACTTAAAGGAAGATTATTTATCAATCTTTCTGCTGCAAACTCACCAGCATATCTTGTAACCGCTTGAGAAAGCATATTATTTATCTCTTCTTTAGCATTTATTTCAGCTGCTTTATACTGCTTTCTAAAAATAGATGCTATTTGTGCTCTACTATCTTCTTTTACTTTTTCAAGCATTAACTCTTTTGCTTCTTCTTGAGTAAGTCCAGAAGCATTTTCTAAAACTTTAATTGCTTTACTTATTTTATCTTCATAAGTTTTTTGTTGTTTTTTTAAACCCTCTTTAATTGTAGTAATTTTTTTATTTTTTTCTACAATCTCAGCTTTTTGTTCTTGGATTACTTTTAGTTCAGTTTCAAGATGTTTATTTAGCTCTTTTTCTTTTTTTTCTATTTTAAAAAGCATATCATCATACTCTTTTTTAGCTGCTCTAAACTCTTTATCGTAATCTTTTTTTGCTTTTATTTGAGCATCTTTTAATACTACCTCTGCTTCATGCTCAATTACTTTTGCTTTTGCTTTTGCTTGTTCAATTAAAATATCAAACTTCGCACTATAAAACTTTTTAACTATTAGTACACTAACCAAAGCTGTAAGAATGGCAGTAATAACCCCTACAACAATTGATTCCATCATTATTAATTCCATATTCAAAACCTTAATTTGTAATTATATAATTAGCTTGAATATCGTAATCATTAGATAATATTTTTGGCGTTTTACAAAGTTTTAATTGGGTAAAAACTATACATGGTGTATAGCCTAACCGATAAAAGAATCTATCATACATCCCTTTTCCAAAGCCAATTCTTTTGCATAGTCCATCCACTCCTACAACAGGAACTATTGCTAAATCAATCTTTCTTGCTTTGAAATTTGAATTTGGTGGTTCTTTAATACCAAATTTTTTCCTTTTCAATGGTAATCTATATTTGACTGCTTTAAAACTATCTTCTACCATATACGGCACATAAACTTCACACTCCCTCTCCTTGCGAAGTTTTTTTAATAGTGGCATAACGTCAACTTCTATTCCCATTGGAATGTATAAAAGTACTCTTTTTGCTTTATACTTTTTTATAAATGTATATAAATCTTTAACTACTTTTTTGTCTTTATAAATCTTTGAAAAACGACTCTCAAATTCTAATCTTTTAATACACGATTTTCTAAAATCACGTTTGTGACTCTCTTCCATATTTAAGCCTTACTTGGATAAAATTCTTACCCAGCAAATTATTTTACCAAAAGGAATTAAAATGCAGTTTAAGAATATCGCATTTGTAGCAATTTTATCTATACTTTTTTTCACAGGTTGTGGTGATTCTAAAGTTAATGAGGATGGTAAAACTGAAGCTGAAATAAAAAAAGAATTCCAATTAAACAATATTGATGGAACAAATTTTACAATTAATAAAGAGGGTGAAAAAATTATTTTTGAAGAGCAAAAGAAAAAAATTGTTTTGTTACATTTCTTCACTACTTGGTGTGAACCTTGTAAAGCAGAAGTGCCACATTTTAATAATTTATTTCAAAAATACCCTAATGATTTAGAAATTGTTGCTGTAAGTTTAGCACAAGAGGATGGTAAACCTACATCAAATGAAGCTTTAGAAGTTTTTAAAAACAAATACAATATCCAATATAAAATAGTAAATAGTGAAGAAAACTATAAATTAGCAAATGCTTTAGGAGGAATAAAAAATATTCCAACAACGTTTTTAATTACAAGTAATGGTACAATTGTACAAGAATACACAGGAATTGTTCCAGAAGAGATGTTAGAAACAGATATAAAAAAATCACTTGGGAAAAAATAGATGTTTAGTTTTTTTAAGAAGAAAAAAGAGGAAAAAACACAAGAAGAGCTACCTTTAGAAAAAGAGCTTATTCAAGAAGAGATAAAACAAGAGCAAGAGATTTCTTTAGATGAAGTAGAAACTGCTCAAGTTGATAAAGAAGAACAAAAAGAGCAACTATCAAATGAAGAGTCTCAAGAACACAAAGGCTTTTTTTCAAAAGCTTTAGAAAAAACATTTGCAAATATAAAATCTGTTGTTCCACACAGAAAAGAAAAAATTAGTTTTGATGATATAGAAGAACTACTTATTGAAGCAGATGTGGAGTATGAAATTATTGAAAAAGCCATGGATGGACTTCCAGAAATGATTACAAGAAAACAGTTAAGACATAGACTTGTAATGCTTTTTGAACATGCTCCAAATGTAGATTTATCAAACTTACCTAAACCTTTTGTAAGATTAATTATAGGAGTTAATGGTGCAGGGAAAACTACAACAATCGCAAAACTTGCTAATAAAGCTAAAAAAGAGAATAAAAGTGTAATTTTAGGTGCAGGAGATACATTTAGAGCTGCTGCTATTGAACAACTATCATCTTGGGCACAAAAAATTGATGTTCCAATTATTAAAACAAAACAAGGTCATGACCCTAGTGCAGTTGCATATGATACAATTTCATCAGCAGTTGCAAAAGATATTGATAATGTTATTATTGATACAGCAGGAAGACTACAAACACAAACAAACTTAAATAATGAATTAAAAAAGATTGTAAAAGTTTGTAATAAAGCACAAGAAGGTGCACCTCATCAAAAATTACTTATTATTGATGGAACTCAAGGAAATAGTGCCATATCTCAAGCAAGAGCATTCAATGAAATGGTACAAGTAGATGGTATTATAGTGACAAAACTTGATGGTACAGCTAAAGGTGGTGCACTATTTTCTATCTCTAATCAACTTGAATTACCAATTTTTTATGTAGGAATTGGTGAGAAACAAGATGATTTAATTGAATTTAGTCCAGATGAATTTGTTGATAGTTTATTAGACGAAATATATACTCAAGAACAATAAAATATAAAATGAGGTGAAGATTGCAATTTATAAAAGCAAACAAGTACTTAATTACAATAGTACTTGTAACCTCATTTTTTATTCTACTAACATTTTATTTTTTAAAAAATCTAAACAATAGTGATGATTTATTAAATAGATTAGAAAACTCTTTAAGTACAACAAAAAACCTTTTTAATGAACAAAAAAGATATGCTTTATCTTTATCTATTCTTTTAGCAGAAGATAAAGAGATAATAAATAGCTTTTTAAAAAATAATAGAGAAGAGAGTTTTGATGTAATAAATAAAAAAATCAATAGATTAAAACAGTTACAAAATAGTAGTTTTGAAGTGCAAATACACAATAGTGATATGACAACTTATTTAAGAAGTTGGGATATTAGTATTAAAGATATACCTCTTAGTAGTTTTAGACAAGGTATAGTAAAAGTAAAAACAGATAAAAAACCAATTGTATCAATAGAACTTGGTAAAAGATTAAATATAAAAGCTATCTCTCCTATGAAAAAAGATGGTAAATTTATAGGTTCTATTGAAGTAATAGTAGGTTTTAGCTATCTATCAAAACAACTAAAACAAAAAGGCTACTCTTTATATGTATTGTTAGATAAAAAACATTTAAATATTGCAACAAAATTAAAAAATAGACCTAAAATAAAAAACTATATTTTAGTAAATAAGGAAAATATTAAAAATTTAGAAAACTTAGATTTAGAAAATCTAAAAGATTATGGTTATATATCTACAAAAAAACACTCTTTTGCATATTTTTCATATTATGATTTAAATAATAAGCATTTAGGATATATTTTTACTTCTATAAAAAATAAAAATCATATTAATTTAAATAACTCTTTTGATTATGAAAGAGTTGATAATAGCACAAAGGTTGAAATAAAATGAGACTTTTACTACTTGAAGATGACTTAGAATACAAACTTAGTATTAAAGACTATTTAGAGTCTTTAGGATATGAGATTGATGACTTTGAAGATGGAGAAGATGCCTTAAGTGCAATACACGAAAATAAATACCATTTACTAATTTTAGATATAAGAGTACCTAAAATGAATGGATATGAAGTAGTAAAAAGCATAAGAGAAAATAATGATAATACTCCTGTTATTTATATAACTTCATTAACTGATATAAATAATTTAAGTTTAGGTTATGAACTTGGATGTAATGACTATATAAAAAAACCTTTCTCTCCTAAAGAGTTAAAATATAGAGTAGAACAATTAATAAAACTTTTTTATGCAAATGAAAATAGTAAAGAAATAGAGCTAAAACCAAATTTTACATATGACATATTAAAAAAACAGTTATTTAAAGACTCAATACCAATAATGCTAACAAAAAAAGAGACGGAAGTTGTTTTTTGTTTAGTATCAAATAAAAATCAATTTATAAGTATAGAAAAGCTAAGAAGCGAAGTTTGGGAAGACAAATATATTTGTGAAGCAGATATAAGAGTTTGTATAAAAAAAATTAGGGATAAAACTTCTAAAGAGTTTATAGTAAATCAAAGAGGGATAGGATATAAAATTGTTAGAGAAGAGTAGAAACTTTATATTTAAAATATCTCTTTTTTATACTGCAATATTTTTTATTTTTATTGCCATACCAACATATTTTTATACTAACTTAGAATTAGAAAATTATAAAAATAATCAAAATAGAATATTAATAGAACATGCACAAAAAATACAAAGAGCTATTTATGATTTTTCAAACTCAAAAAGCAATACTTTTAATTTTCCTAAATCTTTCAAGTTTGAAGCAACTTTACTTACAAATGAAAAAAAAATCATCTATAAAACAAGAAGTGTTAATATAAAAAAAGATTCAAAAATGAGTATAGAGATTGAATTATCAAATAATAGATTAGGTGCAAGATATTTAAAAGTTGAGAAAAACATCTCTTACAAAGAGGTATATTTAAAAATCTTAGTTCTTAGTTTATGTATAGGACTTTTTATTTTTATCTCAATATATTTAATTATTAAAGCTAGTATTGAACCATACAAAAAAGCCAATGAATATCTTGATGCTTTTTTCAATGATGCTATGCATGAATTAAAAACTCCTTTAGGAGTAATTCAACTAAATTTAGAGATTTTAGATGAAAAACAACCAGATACTAAAGAGTTAAATAGATCAATCAATGCTGTAAAAAATCTTTTTTTAGTATATGAAGATATTGAGTACTTAATAAAACAAAAAAGTGTAAAATATAATAAAGAAAAAGTAGATTTTACATATTTTTTAAAACAAAGAGTTGACCAGTTTGAAAGTCTTAGCACTACTAAAAACTTAAATTTTATCTTAAATATTAAAGATAATATTACTATTTATATTAATAGAACTCATTTACAAAGAATTATTGATAATACAATTTCAAATGCAATAAAATACTCATATAAAGATACAAATATAACAATAGATTTAAAAAAAGATAAAAATAATAATATAATTTTTGGTGTACATAATTTTGCAAATCCAATAAAAAATAAAAAAACAATTTTTAACAGATACTACAAAGAAAATCATATAAAAGGGGGCTTTGGTATTGGTTTAAATATTGTAAAAAATATTTGTGAATTAAATAATATCAAGATTACTCTAAACTCAACACAAGATGATGGAACAGTTTTTTCTTACATATTCTTAAATAATTCTTAATTTGTACTATTAAAAGTAAACATAAAAGTAACTTTATATTTATATAATTCCTTATCATTTAAAAGGAGCTACCATGATTAAGAAAAAAATGATTGCTGTAACAGCATTATTTACTCTACTTTCATCATTTACATATGCAGCACAAGATATGACTGCACCAAAAGAGTACCCAAAAGGAGAACTTGGTAAATTAGTGAAACTAGGTGAAGATATTATGAATAATACAGATACTCACCCACTAACAAAAGATTTTGTAGGGAACAAACTACAATGTAAAAGCTGTCACTTAAAAGGTGCAGATGGTAAACCAGGTACAGCAGGAGGTATCTCTAGTTGGATAGGTACAGCAGCAGCTTTTCCTGCATGGTCTAAAAGAGAAAAAACAATTCAAACACTTCAAGATAGATCAAATAACTGTTTTATGAGAAGTATGAATGGTAAAAGACCAATTATTGATAGTGAAGCAAGTGTAGCTATGGCTGCATATATTACTTGGTTATCAGAAGGTAAAAAAATCAAAATGAATGAAAAAGGTCCTTGGAGTGAGCATAATACTAAGTTATATCCAAAAGCAGTAAAACACTTTAAGAAGATTCAAAAAAAAGCCACTCATGAAAACTATTTAGCAGGAAAAGAGATTTATAAAAATCAATGTGCATCATGTCACGGTGCAAATGGTGAAGGTGTAGCAGCATTTCCACCATTATGGGGTAAAGATGCAAATGGAAACTGGTTAAGTTATAATACTGGTGCAGGTATGAGTAAATTAGATAAAGCTGCAGCTTGGGTTAAATCAAATATGCCTTTAGGTCAAGGTAACAGTATGAGTGACCAAGATGTTGCAGATGTGGTTTTATATATGAATGCACAAGAAAGAGCATCGTTTGACCTTAAAAAAAGACTTCTTCCAAGAGAACAAATGGGTTATTATAACTCTAAAGTATTAGAAGAAAAACATACAGTTGAAAGTAACTTTAAGGCTTTAGGACTTAATTTAGAAGAGATTAAAAACGGTAAATAGTAAGCATTTGCTTACTATTTATAAAAAAAAGATTCTATCTTTAAAAAATAACTTTGTATATTTTCAAAAGAGTGATTTCCTCCTTTTACAACTTCTAAATTAGAATCAGGAAGTTTATTTATAGCTTGTTTATAGTCTAATACTTCATCATCTGTTTGTAGTAAAGTTAAAAATTTTTCTTGATTTTTTATATTATGTACTTCTATTTGTTTTAACTGTTCTAAATGTGTTGAAGTAATTTCAAATTTTGTATCATCAAAATAGTTTTTTGCCAATCCTATTTTATCTAATGTTTTATATGGATAAATTGCAGGATTAATTAATACTGCTTTTAAATTATATTTATTTGCTAAATATATTGAATAATATCCACCTAAAGAAGAGCCTATAAGATTAACTTCTTCACCTTTTTGCTTCAAAAGTTTAATTAACTGCTCTAAAGTATCAATTGCTAAAAAAGGGACATAAGATAAAGAAGGAGCAATAATCTTTGATTTAAAATACTCTTTAAATAAAGTAGCTTTCCCTCCATATCCACTACTTCCAAATCCATGTATATAAACTATCATCTTTTTACCTTTTTATCTTTTTGTAGTAAAAATGTTGCAATTGAAGTAATTATAATACCTGGAATAACAATTGTTTCAATACTTTTATTATCAATTAGTAAAAGAAGTACTGCAACTGCAACTGGATTTAAATAAATATATGACATTACTTTTGAAGGACCTAAAATAACTGTACTTTTTTGATATAAAAACAGAGTTATAATTGTAGTTCCAATTATCAAATAAAGCATATTATAAATTAAGTTTCCTTGAACTAGATGCCAATCTAAAGGTTTTTGAAAAATCAACATTCCCAAAGCCATCCAAAAAGCACCTCCAATTAAAGTGCAAAATACAAGAACTAAAGGATTATCATTTCTATATAAAAGTTTAATTGAAATTGAGTAACAACACATACAAAATGAACCAATTATAAATATATAATCTCCACTATTTAAAGAAAAAGATAAAAGTAAATTAAGGTCACCTTTAAAAATAACCCATAAAGTTCCTACTAAACCAACTAAATATACTATTAATTTATTAAAACTTATTTTCTCTTTAAAAATAAAAAGAGCTAATATTGCTGTCATTAAAGGAACAAGTGTATATAAAGTTCCTGTATTTAAAACAGTTGTTACTTTTAAAGCTTCAAACATACCCATAAAATAGAGTGAATAAAAAAGACTAATTATCAATGCCCTTGGTAGTGTTTTAAATATTCCATCTCTTAATGACTTTCTAACTAAAATAAAAGGTGCCATTATTAAAATTGCCCCTATAAATCTTAGTAGAGTTAAAGACAAAGGATTAACTACATTTGCAAGTTTTTGAGAAGCTAAAAAAGAACCAGCAACTAAAAATGTAGCAAAAAGAACATACATATGTGCTTGTAAAGTTGAAGTATTTTTCAATAATTATCCTTAATTTTTGAAATTATAATATTTAAAAGAGTTTATATTATTTACAAAAGTATAAGTATTACTTTTGGTATTATTTTTTAGTAGTTATTTAATACTTTATAAAGTTACATAAAATAGATAGTACTATTCAACTATTCTCTTCATTTAATAATTAATAATAACTAAATTATGATAAAAGTGTACTTTGATTTTTTTATAAGTTATATTTTAAAAGTTTATTAATTAGTATCCTTTAAAAGGATACTAATCATGTACAAAATTGTTTTTTCTAACTTCATTAGCAATTTGATTAGACATGTTTTCAACTGTTTTTACAACTTCATTTGTCTGTGTTGCTATTAATGCATTTTCTTGTGTAGTTTTATCAAGTTGAGAAATAGCACTATTTATTTGCTCTAAACCTTTCATCTGTTCATTTGAGTTATAAGTAACTGTTTCAACTATTTTTGTTGTATGCATAATATTATCATTTAGACTTTCAAAACCTTTATACATTTGTTCAACTACTTCTTTTCCATTTGTTGTACTAATAGTAGCACTATCTACTAAATCTTTTATTTTACTTGCTGCTTGAGCACTTCTATTTGCAAGATTTCTAACTTCTTGTGCAACTACTGCAAAACCTTTACCCGCTTCACCAGCTGTTGCTGCTTCTACTGCTGCATTTAGACTTAAGATATTTGTTTGAAAAGATATTTGGTCAATAATAGTAATTGACTCTATTATTGCTTGAACTTGATTATTTATATCTTCCATTGAGTTTGTTGTTTTTCTTGATAACTCTTTTCCTCTTGATACTTCATCTTTTAAGCTACTTGAATTAGTTGCTAATTCATTAATATTTGAACTATTTTCTCTCATTGTTTGAGTTATCTCTTCAAGATTTGCAGCACTTTGCTCTAAAGATACTGCTTGTTCATTTGCGCTTGTTGTTAATCTAATCATATTAGAAGATAATTTATTTGAACTACTTTTTAAAGTTTCGCCATTATGTAAATTAACATTTAACATCTTTGAAATTTCAACTCCAAGATTATTTACCCCACTCATTAGTGTACACAAATGTCCCTGACATGACATATTTGTTACTTTTGTAAAATCTCTTTGCTCATAAGATTTTAAGACATCAATAGTATGCATAATAATATTTTCTAAATTTGTAATCATTGTATTAAGATTTTGTGTTAATTGATTTATTACTGTATTTGATGTTTTTGCTTCTACTTTATTTGATAAAATCCCTGAACTAACATCATTAACTACTTTAGTAACATCTTCTAAAACCAAATTGTCTTGTTCTATTGTTTGTTTGATTTTTTTAATATTTTCATTTATTTGTTTTGTCATTATTCCTATTTCATCTTTTGTTGTTACTTCAATTAACTCTACACTTTTTTTCTCTTTATTAAGAAAAGATAAGAAAGATAATAAACCTTTTTCAAAAACCTCTAAAGGTTCAATTAAAGAAACCTTTGAAATATAAGATACAATTAAAACTAACACAATTAATATTGCAAATACAATTGAAACTAATGTTATAATTAAAGTATTTACATCTTCGTCAACTCTTTTTTCAATTTTAGTTACTTTTTGTTCAATATCATCAAGATAAATACCTGTAACTAAAGTCCAATTGAACTTATCAATACTTTTTGAAAATGCCATTTTCTTTATAAGTTTATTTGTATTTGGTTTTTTATAATAATATTCAACAAAATGATTATCATCATTTGCACTATTTATTAAAGCTTCTCTAAAAGCAAAACCCTTAATATCCTCTTTTTTTATATCTGTTTTTTGTCCATTAAGTTGTGGTTTTGTTCCATGAAAACCAAAATAGAAACCATCATCTTTTTTTTCATATGCAAAGAAATATCCACTTCCATCTAAAAATCTTGCACTTGAAGCTACTTTTATAATCTCTTCTCTTGCTTCTTGCTTAGTTTTACTATTTTTAATAATCTGTTCTGCTATTGTGTGAATAGTCATAATTTGATTTTTTAGTAACTCTTTTTTTTCATTTACCACTGAGTTTTCAAAATCTTTAATAGTTTCCTCACTATTTTTATATGTTAAACTAACTGTTATTACAGTAGTAATTAAAATTGCAATAAACACTGGTAAAACTACAAGTGTCATCAATTTACTTTTTATGCTGTTAAACATCGCCATCTCATTCCTCCTAGTTTATGTATCATATATGTATTGAAATTAAAAATAATTTTAAAATGAAAAATTTAAAATAAAATTCTAAGTTGTGATTCAGTTTGTAACAAAAGTGTAACTTTTTTTTGACATTATAATTCTTTCAATTTGTAATATTTTATTTTTGATAAGATTTTTTTGTGTATTATTACACTTAATAAAGCAAAAGGTGTAGTAAATGGCTAAAAAGAAAAAATCACTATTTGAGTGTCAACACTGTGGAGAACAAGCAACAAAATGGCTTGGTAAATGTCCAAACTGTGGCAGTTGGGATAGTTTCATAGAACTAAATGAAGAACAACAAGAGATTTTAAAAAAAACAACAAAACTTGTATCAACAACATCTAAAGCTAAGCCTATTACACAAATAGAACAAGATGATATTACAAGATTTAGTTCAAATAATAGTGAATTTGATTTAGTATTAGGTGGAGGAATTGTTCCAGGAAGTTTAACTTTAATTGGAGGAAGTCCAGGAGTTGGTAAATCAACACTTCTTTTAAAGGTTGCAGGAAGTATAGCTTCTAGTGGTAAAAAAGTCTTGTATGTTTCAGGAGAAGAGAGTGCAGGACAAATAAAATTAAGAGCAAATAGATTAGAAGCAAATCATAATGAATTATTTCTTTTAAGTGAAATCAAACTAGAAGAGATAATGGATGAACTTTTAAGACAAGATTATGAAGTTGTAATCATTGATTCAATACAAACAATATATTCTTCAGCTTTAACTTCTGCTCCTGGCTCAGTTTCTCAAGTAAGAGAAATCACTTTTGAACTTATGAGAAAAGCAAAGGATAGTGATATTGCAATGTTTATCATTGGTCATATTACAAAAGATGGTGCAATAGCAGGTCCAAGAGTATTAGAACACATGGTTGATACGGTTTTATATTTTGAAGGAGAAGCTAGTAAAGAAATAAGAATGCTAAGAGGCTTTAAAAATAGATTTGGAAGCACTTCTGAAATAGGTATTTTTGAAATGACAAATGAAGGTTTAGTAAGTGCAAAAGATATAGCTTCAAAATTTTTCAATAAATCAAAACCTCAAAGTGGTTCAGCTTTAACAGTAGCTATGGAAGGAAGTCGTGCACTTATATTAGAGGTACAAGCTTTAGTTACTGAAAGCACTTATCCAAATCCAAAAAGAACTGCAACAGGATTTGATGTAAATAGATTAAATATGCTATTAGCTTTACTAGAGAAAAAAATTGATTTACCACTAAATCATTATGATGTTTTTGTAAATATAAGTGGTGGAATAAGAATCAAAGAGAGCTCTGCTGATTTAGCAGTTATTGCAAGTATCATAAGCTCTTTTAGAGATAGACCATTATCAAAAGAATCAACATTTATTGGAGAAGTTTCATTGACAGGTGAAATAAAAGATGTTTATTCTCTTGATATGAGATTAAAAGAGGCTCAAGCACAAGGAATAAAAAAAGCTATTTGTGCACAAAAACCATCTACAAAACTTAATATAAAAGTTTTTGCAGTAGATGAAGTTCCAAAAATGATTGAGTTATTCTAATGAATAAAAGTTCAAAATTGAACTTTTACTCATTTTCTTTAAATTTTTTCTTTAATTGGGTAATTTCACAACTAAGTTTATCCCAACTTTCTTCGATATTTTCTTTAAACTTTTCCCAAGTGTCATCACTTTTATTTTTAAATTCATCTAAATTTTTTTCTGCTATTTGTTCTAAATTTTTAAGATTCTCAAGCTGATTTACATACTCAAGTTTTACTTCTGTTTTTGCGTTATCAACTCTTGTTTTCAATATAGAAATCTCATCTTTTAACTCTTGAAGTCTTCCTTCAATCTTCTTTTCATAAAGTTCTTTTTTAGTCATGAGATGTCCTCCTTTAAAAATTAACTTTGTATTTGGACAATGCTTTTACACTAAAGCCTTTCAAGTTAAATCTAGCTTAAACAAAATTTTAATCTTATTTCAATCTATTTTAGATATTATTGCAAAAAAATTAGGAAAGTTAATGATTGATTTAGACAATCGTGTAAATTTTAAAATAGGCCTTGAAAAGCTTGAAAAGATTGCTTTTAATTTGACAAATAAAGATATTGAATTGATTATTACAAATAATAGTGAAATTCAAAGGATAAATAAAGAACATAGACAAAAAGACAAACCAACTGATGTCCTTAGTTTTCCTTTAGAGTTTGATATGCCTAATATGCCTTTAGGGTCTATTGTAATATCAAAAGAGTTTGTAGAAGAGAAAGCAAAAGAGTATAATCACTCAAAAGAAGATGAATTTACTCTTCTTTTTATACACGGCCTTCTTCATCTTTTAGGATATGACCACGAAGTAGATAATGGTGAACATAGACAAAAAGAAGAAGAACTAATCAAAAAATATAATTTACCAAATAGTTTAATTATAAGGAACTCATAAAAATGGATTTTTTAATTTTTATTGTCTCTATGACTGCACTAATTTACGGTGCAGAATTTATTATTCAACAAAGTGAGAAAATTGCACTTCATTATAATATATCACACTTTGTTATTGGGGCAACACTAGTAGCAGTTGGTACAAGTTTACCAGAAATGGCAGTATCTATGTCTGCTTCTTTAAAAGGTAGTGGTGATATTGCAGTTGCAAATGTTATTGGAAGTACAATTTTTAATATTTCTTTAGTTTTAGGTGCTGTATTTTTAGTTGCTAAAAAAATATCTCCCAATAGAGACCTTTTTGCAAAGGATTCTGCATGGTCACTTTTTCCTATTTTAGTCTTTATTTTAATGGCAATAGATGGAAAATTAAATGCTGTTGATGGTATTTTATTTCTATTTTTAATGGGTGGATACCTTATTTTCTTAATTAATTCAAATCAAGTAGAAGAGATTGATGAAGAGCTTGCAAAAGAGAAGTTTGAGTGGATAAAAACATTGCTATTACTTGCAGTAGGTTTTATTTTTGTTGTAGGTGGAGCTGACTTTGCTATTGATAGTGCTTCAAATATTGCAAGAACATTTGGAATTAGCGAATGGGTAATTGGCTTATTTTTAATAGCCTTTGGAACAAGCTTACCTGAACTTACTATTTCAATAAAATCTGCAATGAAAAACAATGCTGACTTAGCAATAGGAAATATTATTGGTTCAAATGTTGCAAACTTTACAATGGTATTAGGTGTTAGTTCAATTGTTAATGTTTTAAATGTAGATTTAACTAAAAATTTCTTTGATATTACAGCTGCTTTTATAGTCTCTTTAATGTTAGTATTTATAACTGCGAATAAACTTTATAATAAGTCTGCTGGAATCGCTCTTCTTGTAGTACTAGCTTTAGTAATCCAAAATAGTTTAGCTTAAGGCTAAACTACTTTGAACAAGCCGGACATAATCCAGCAAAAACAATACTAGTTTGATTTATCGTATAATTTTTCGAAGTTGAAGCTTGTTTAACTAAACTTGATACATCAAGTTCTATATCTTCTATTTTTCCACAAGATGAACAAACTAAGTGTGAATGTTCATCTTTAACTAATTCATAAACTGACTTTGCATTTGGTATCTTAACTTCATTTAAAAATACCTTTTCAATCATTGCATTTACATTTTTATAAATTGTAGCTAGAGAAATAGATGGAAATTTAGCTAATAACTTTTTATAAAGGTCATCAATATTCATATGACCATTTGTATAAAGTTCTTCAACTATTGCTACTCTTTGTGGAGTAACTTTTAAATCATACTCTTTTAGTAAAGTTGTATAATTCATCATATTTTCTACCCTTTTATACCTTTCGTGAAATAATACTATATATACCTTTTAATTTCCACTTTTTTTTGTTATTATGAGTTTATTTAAAAAAAATATAAATTTAGATAAGTATCAAAAACTATTAAAGGAAAATAATTTTCCTTTAAGAAATAGATTGATACAATTTCTCTAAAGAAAAATTTTATCCAAAAGGAGCTTAAAATGAAAAAAGTTTTAAAACAATTAAAGTTAATTCAAGGTAGTTCATTAGTAATGTATACAAAATTACATAACTATCACTGGAATATAAAAGGATTACAGTTTTTCCCTATTCATGAGATGACAGAGAAAATGTATGGTGAATTTAGTACAATTTATGATGATGCAGCAGAAAGATTACTTCAATTAAATGAAAAACCATTAATTTTAATAAATGAAATAACAGATAATACATTTATTAAAGAAGATAAAAAAACTGATTTTGATGCAAAATATGTATTATCAAATATATTAGAAGATTTTGAAAAATTTTTAAAAGAGTTTAAAAAACTTTCTGAAGTTGCAGATGAAAATAATGATAACACAACAGTAGCTTTTGCTGATGATAATATTGCACATTTAGAAAAAAATATTTGGATGATTAAATCATCTTTAGCATAAATTCATAATTGTCTTTTTTAAGTTTAGATGAATTATAATCTTTAAAGATGAATATTCATCTAAACATACTAACAGGAGTTAAAATGAGACAGTATGAATCTTATAAATGTAATAAATGTGGAAATGTTGTTGAAGTACAGTCTGTAGGTGGAGGAGAGCTTCACTGCTGTGGCGAAAAAATGGAGATGATTACGCAGAATTTAACTGCTGTTAATCTTATGAAAGCCTTTGCTGGCGAATCAATGGCAAGAAACAAATATGAATACTTTGCAAAAATCGCTCAAAAAGAGGGATATAGAGATATTGCTGAACACTTTCAAAGAGCTGCTAATAATGAAAAAATGCATGCAAAACTAGAACTAAAAGCCTGTAATGAACTATTAACTGGAAAAGAGTTTGAAGATACTATTGGAAATTTAAAAATTGCAATTGCAGGTGAAAGTTATGAAAATGAAACTATGTATCCAGACTTTGCAAAAATTGCAAAAGATGATGGACACAGACAAATTTCAAAAATGCTTGATATGATAGGAAAAATTGAGATTGAACATGAAAATATGTATAAATCTCTTTTAGAAAGATTAGAAGCAGGTAAAGAGTTTGAAAGCGATGATGACGAAGAAGAGTGGATATGTGAAGTATGTGGGCATGTACATAGAGGTAAAAAAGCTCTAAAAGTATGTCCAGTTTGTAAACATCCACAAGAATACCAATCAAGATTAAATACAAAAAAATAAAGTAGAGTTTTCTCTACTTTATTTCACTAAAAGATTATGAGAAAATATATATTTTTATTTACAATTTTTTTTACAAGTTGCTTTGCAATTGAGTTAAAAGTAGCCTCTTACAATGTACAAAATCTTTTTGACTTAAACTATGACAAAACAGAATACAAAGAGTATATACCTAATACAAAAGCAAATTGGAATAAAAATACATATAATACAAAACTTAAAAATCTTGTAAAAGTAATAAAAGAACTTGATGCTAATATCATAGCACTACAAGAAGTAGAATCAATAAAAGTATTAAAAGACTTAAGAAGAAAACTTCCAAGATATAGATATATATCTTTATTAAAATATAAAAATAGTGCTGTTGGATTAGGCTTTTTAAGTGATATCAAAATATTACATAATAAAAAAATATCAGTAAAATTCAAGGATAAACTCTTTAGACCAATAATGGAAACTACATTTTACTATGAAAATGTTAAGTTTAAAATTTTCAATAATCATTGGCCTTCAAAAAAAGTTGCAGAAAGTTATAGAATAAAATATGCTTATACTCTTTTAAATAGAATAAAACAACTTCCAAAAGATTATGATTATATTATTTTAGGTGACTTAAACTCTAATTATGATGAAAAACAAACTTTATATCTTGAAAAAAACTTAGATGATAGCTTAAAGCTTACAGGTATTAATGATATTTTAAATACCATTGATGAAAATAGATTTATAACTAAAACTTCCATTTTAAACTTATCAAAAAACTTACACTATAATCTTTGGCTAGAACTACCACAAAATGAAAGATTCTCATATATCTTTAGAGGAAAAAATACAACTTTAGATAATATTCTTTTACCCTACTCTATGTTTGATGGTAAAAAAATCTCATATATAAATAATAGTTTTAAAGTATTTAAACCTAAATATCTTTATAAAAATAGAAAAATCAACTCTTGGCAAATAAAAAGAGGCGTACATCAAAATAAAGGTTTTTCAGACCATCTACCAATTTTAGCAAGTTTTGAGCTAAAGCCATATGAAAAAAAACAACAAAATATAACCTCAATCAAAGATTTGTATAAGGTAACACATATTGATAAACCTTTTATTGTAAAAGATGCAGTAGTAATTTATAAAAATAATAAAAGTGCTATAATTAAACAAAAAAATAATCATGCAATTTTTATATATGATGCAAAAAATCTAAAAGAGTTCTACTCATATGACTTAAAAATATTTGACATTAAAAGCTTTCATGGATTAAAAGAGGTTAAAAGTTTTGCAATAATAAAAGAAAAAAATAAAATTAATAATATAGAAGATTACTATTTAAATAGCAATTATGATTTAACAAAACTAAAATATCAAAATGAAGTAGTTAAAAACTTAGAAGTTATATATAAAAATAGATATGCTTACTATAATAATAAAAAAATTAGATTATATTTTAAAAATAAAAAACTAATTCCAAAAAACAATACAAAACTACTTTTAAAAAAAGCACATATTGGATACTTTAGACAAGAAGCACAATTAGTTATATATAAAAATAGTGACTTTAAACTTTTATATTAGTAAAATATATATAAAATTACAAATAAACGATACTTTTTAATAATCTATTAAATTATTTTTAAATAAAATAGCCCATAAATTATAAGTAAGGTATAAAAATGGGCAATACATATAATGTAATAGAAGCAGGAGTTATTCAATGTGCTTGTGGAGGTAAAGTAACATTAACATCCACAGCAAAAGTAGAACGAATAGCAGGAGCAAAGCCTTTATACCTAAAAGATATAATAGGAGCTCCAGTAGCTTGCCCAAGAAGTAAAAATAAATGTACAAAAGTAGCTTCAATATCAACAGCAGGAACAGAAACAAATGTAAAATCAACTGCCAATCATTTTTTATTAAGAACAGATGGATTTAAAACAGATAAAGGAAGAGCAGTTGTATTAAAAGCACCAGGACAAACAACTTCAAAAATCATTGCCCCACCAAGTATAGAAAGTAGTGTTGTAAAAGAAGAAGAACCACTAGAAGAAGCGATAAAACAAGAAGAAGAGATAAAACAAACAGAAAAATACTCTTTGTACTTAATAAGAAAAAGTGAAGATATATATAGACCACTTAGACCAACAAGAGCATTTTTAAAATCTGATGATACTTATGTAGGAAAAAAAGAGTTTGTTCAAATAAAAGATAATGTTCATGTGCATACCTTTGCCTATGTGTATGTTATTCAAGATGATAAAATACAAGAGTATAAAGTACTAAGTAGAGGAACACTATATAGTGAAAAACTACAAGAGATATTTTTTGAAAATACAAATACAAAAATAAAATATAACTATATACCAATATATGAACAAAGTGAAATAACTATCTCATATAGTAGTATAAGACTTACAAATAAAATAGATATATTAAAACTAAAAAAACAGATAATAAATCCAAAAGAGCCAGATAATAAAAATAGCTTTTATTTTAAAGACTCAAATAGTATAAATAAAACAATACTTACAAAAGATGATATAAAACTACAAAAAGAGTATAAAGTAAATAAAGAGGATAAAAATAAAAGATTAAATATCCTTTGTATAATAGAAGATATCTTAGCCCAAATAGAAGATATGTATGAAAGATACTACACAAACTATAAACTAGCATATGCTTATAATGATAATATTATTGAAGATATTAAAAAACAAAATTCATATGCATATACTATTGCGAATCTTGTAGATACATTTTATATAGATGAAAAACAAGAAAAAGATGTAAAAGAGTTAAAAGATACTTATCAAAAATTAGTTACGATACTTTTAAGTGATAAAATATGTAGTTCTATACTAACATCTTCAAATAATCTTGCAAATATATTAGATGAAAAAACTTTTGATATTGCAAAATCATACATAAAAGATGTAGCATATTTAAATAATGGATGCTTGAAAGATATAGTAAAATATTATGTAGATAAACATAGCTTTGTAACAAAAGATAATTATAAATATCTAAATCCAAATGCAACATATAAAGAAAAA
>NZ_NXIF01000033.1 GCF_002837275.1 Malaciobacter halophilus
CTGCTTCTACTGTTCCAGTGTTAAATGTAAAGTCATACTCTTTGTCTGAATCTGCTTCTCCACTTAATTTTACAGTGTGAACTAAATCAGTTCCTTCTGTTTTTGTATCACTTGTTACACTTGATACTTCGATATCTGCAGAAGTATCAGTAGTATCACCTGCTTCATTTGTATTATTTCCATCTCTATCAGGAATATTTGAATCTAATCCATCTAATTGAGTATCAAGTCTACTTCTTCCACCTAATATATTTACATCATCTGTTTCATTAAAGTTAATAGGTCTGAAAGTTGAAGTATCCCCTTCTGATCCACCAGCAGCTGCAGCCTCAAGCATACTTGTTAAAGAACCAAAATCATCTATTATAACTCCATTTGTTTCTTCAGGATTAGTAGATGATTGTGCTAATAAATCTTTTAATGACTTTATTACATCATCACCGTTAAAATTATCGTTTAATACAGTTTGGTTTAGTTCATCAAGTCCTTCTTCATCTTTAATAATTCCCAATACACTTTTATCTTGAATATTCTCTTCAAGTACTAAATCCACCATATTTTTAAATATGATTTTAACTTTTTGTGTTCCTAAATCCATATTTAAAACAATAGATTTCTCAGAATCTTGAAGATTCATAGTATATTGATGACCATCTAAATTATTAAAATAGTACTGTTGACCAGCTTTTGGAGTAATTACTAAATTATCAGTAACATCTAAACTTTTAACTTCACCATTTGCTTCTTTAACTATTAACTTTAACATTGCAGACTCCTATAGTTTTCTACTATAGTTATAATAGTAAAAAAAAGTCTCCTTATAGTCTCTTTTTTATAAAAATATGAAAATTAATTATTTATTAATATTTTGAGGTGTTTGAATAGTAAAAAGTGCTCCATTCTCTTTATTTTCTACACTTAAAAGACCAGACATATGTTTTTCAATTATAAGCTTTGACATAAATAATCCTATGCCTGAGCCATCTTTTTTCTCTTTTGTATAAAAAGGTTTAAAAACATCATCTATATTTCTTAGTTTTATTCCTCCTGCATTATCTTCAATCTTAATAATTGCAATGTCCTCTTTTTTATCAATAGTGATTTTTATTAAAGGATTAGGTGTTTTTCTGAATATAAGCATCTCTTTTGCATTATTGATTATGTTTATTAAAACTTGAGAATATTCACTTTTTATACCATAAACTTCTGGATTCTTTTTTACTATTATTTCAAGATTAATATTATTTTGTTTTAAACTCGTACTTAAAATGTTTATTGCTGAGTTTATTTGAGTTGATAAATTAAACTTTATAGCCTGTTTATTTGAAGAGAAAAAATTTCTAAAATCATTTATTGTATTTGACATATAATTAGTAATATCATTTAATTTTTTTATAGAATTCAAAATCTCTTCATTATCAACACTTTTATTACTTTTTAATTGTGCTTCAATAGGTATAAATAAAGAGTTTATTTCCATTAATGGTTGTCTCCATTGATGAGCAATTGAAGATAACATCTCACCCATAGAAGCTAATTTACTTTGATGAAAAAGTATTTGTTCTTTTTGTCTATTTTTTTCAACTTCTTGTTGAACTTTTTTTTCTAATTGTTTATTTTGCTCTTCTAGTTGTATAAATTCATCTAAATTAGTTTGTCTCATAGGAACCTACTTTAAGTCATCTTTATTTAAAAAATAGATTTTCTCATTATCTACAACTTTTGCTTTATTATCTAAAAAATCATAAGCAAAATCATATTTTGCTTTTACTACTTCATTACAATTTTTATCTAAAAACCCCCATTTATTATCTTTCTTAAATCTTGCAAAATCACTTGAAAAAGAGTAAACCTCATCATAAATAAATTTAGTTAAAAGATTCATACTTAAGTCAATACAAGCATATTTATCATTTGTCATAGACTGAACAAAACTAACTTTAGATAAAAAATCTCTTGCATCTTTAAAAATAGGTTTTTGTATCAAATTTAAATCTTTATTAATATATCCAAATAACTCATTCTCTTGAACAACTGCAACATTATTATAAAATTTAGAAATATTTTTAAAAATTGGTCTAAAAATAAATTTCTTATTATTTGCAACAACTCCATATAAATTATTATACTCATAAACTAAATACTCTTTTGGAGTATTGTTATGAATCCAATGTAAATTAAAATAGTTTTTATGTTCAATTTTTTTATTATCTGCTTTTAAACTATCAATAAAATATAACTCTTGAAAAATAGGCTTAATTATAAACTCTTGGTTATTTACACTATACAAACCATATTTGTAATTTTTATTAGTAACAAGCAAACTATCTTTAAAAGAACAAGCATTAAAAAATAGGACAACAAAAACTACAATAGAAATATTTTTAATCATACTTTATCCTTACTTATTTGGTACAGTTTGTATTTTAAACTCTACTCTTCTTGATAACTCATAGTTTTCTGAACCATCACTATTTTTAATCGTTTCTAAAGAGGATTTACCTTCTGGGAAAAAGTTTTTTTCAATCCAAATAATTTTATCTTTGATTCTTTTATCATCAATACCTTTTATAAAACTATATACATTTTGTGCTCTTTTTTTAGATAACTCCAAATTTTTTTGAAACTTCTCTTCTTCTGTTTTTGCACTTCTATAAATAGATGAAGTATGTCCTTGAACTAAGACATTTACTATTTGATTTTTATACTGATATAAAAGTTCTATATATCTTGGGGCAAAAGAGTTCAAAATATCTTTATATTTATCACTTATTTCTAAACTTCCATTTGAAAACATAGTAGTAGGATTTAAAAATCTAAAAGTTAAAGTATCCTTTTGTAACTTTGCATTCCAATTTTCAAAATCTTTATTAAACTCATCATTTAATGCTTTGTATAATGAATTTAATACATGAATTGAAACTGTTTGTCTCTTTTTATCTATGAAATTTTGTTTTTTTGCATCAACACTTAATAAATAATCTTTGTTTTCTAAACTATTTTCTACTTGCGCACACCATCTATTATTATTTATGCTTCCTTTATACTCAACTTTGTCAACTCTTAAAACTATACTTTCAATATCTTTTTCAAGTACTTTTCCACATATTTTAGGTGTATTATCGTTGATTGTTGTATAACTATCAAGTGTAATTAATTCTTTTTTTATCTCTTTTTTTTGTTTTTTTTCATATGTTCTATTTAAACTTTCATCTAACAACATAGATTCATCATTTTCTTTACAAAAAGAGTTTAAATTATTAGATTCAAGCATCTTTATAAGTAATTGATTTTTTGCTTTTAATGCATACTGAAGTGGTGAAACTCCATATTTATCTACAACATCTTTGTTTGCATTATTACAAAGTAAAAGCTTTGCCATTTTTGAATATCTATTTCTAAAAGCATCCAACAATGGAGTATCTTTAAATTTATCTACACTATTTACAATTGCACCATTGTTTATTAAAATCTCAGCAATTTGTAAATGATTAAATCGTGCTGCTAAATGTAAAGGTGTATAACCAAATCTATCTTTTTTATTTAGTAAAGATTTATTTTGTTTTAACAAATAGCTTAATAAATCAATATCATTGATTCTTGCTGCATCATGTAAACTCATCTCATCTAAAATAGCCTCTTCATCTACCTTTGCTAAATTATTTTCTAATTTTAGTTGCTTTTTGCTCTCAATAAAAGCACATCCATTAAAAAATAAAAAGCTTAGTATTACTACTAAATATAGCCTCATAAATTACCTCTCTGTTAATGCATTTTGTTTAACTTTCAATATTGGTTTTAAAATAAAATCTAAAATACTTTTTTTACCTGTTACAATATCTACACTTGCAACCATACCTGGAATAATAGGAAGTTTCTCTCCATTTCTTTCAAGAAAGTTCTTATTTGTTTTCACAACTACTCTATAATAACTTTTTTCTTCTTTTGATTCTTTATCAACAATACTATCTGCAGAAATATCAACAATCTTTCCATCTAACCCACCATATATTGAAAAATCGTATGCAGTAATCTTTACAATAACTTTTTGACTTGGACTAATAAAAGCAATATCTTTAGGGTCAATTTTTGCCTCTACAAGTAAAGCATTACTGTCTGGTACAATCTCTACTAAATCCATACCTGATTGAACTACTCCGCCAATTGTATTTAAATATATCTGTTTTACAACACCATGTACTGGAGATTTTAATACTGTTTTTGCAACCTTATCCTTATCAGATACAAGCTTTTCTTTAAACTTATTTAATTCTCCTAATGTTTTTTGTAATAAATCAGAAGCTTCACTTTTAAACCCATTTACTTTCTCATCAATTTTAAACTCTACTTCTTTAATAGCACTTTTTGACCTTGGAACAGATAATAGTGCAGCTTCTAAATCTCCACCTACTTTATTGTACTCTTTTTCTATATCAAGTACATCATAACTAGACTTTGCTCCTCTTTGAGCCAATCTTTGAATAGTTCTTCTTTGCTCTTTAATAATTCTAAAACTTTTTCTTAAATTCTTAATAGTATACTCTATCTCTTTTAATTCTTGTTTTTTTTGTTCCAATTGATTTTTTAAGACCTTTACAGAAGAGATAAGTTCTCTTACTCTACTTTTTAATAACTGCCTTTCTGATTTAGCATATTCAGGTGCTTGTTCTAAAACTTCATTTGGAAATTTTAATTTTGGAACTTTTTTATCTAAATCAATATTTGCTTCTGCTTCAAGTCTAACTCTTACAGCAAGTAGATTTAAATATGCTTGTTTATTCTCTTCAAAAGATGCTTGAAATCTTGTAGTATCTATTTTTAATAAAGGATCACCTTTTTTTACAATTTGCCCTTCTTTTATTAATATCTCTGAAATTACTCCACCATCAAAAGATTGTACTTGTTGAATTTTGTCAGAAGGAATAACCTTACCATTTCCTCTTGCTAATTCATCAACTTGAGCTAATGCTGCCCATAAAATAAATGAAGTAAAAACTACAGTTATAACAATAAATACTATTTTTGAAAGGTTAGAAGGCTCTTCATTTGCATAACTATAACTTGTATATACAAAATCCATATCCTCATTTGTAGAATCCTCTAATCCAAACAACTGTTTAATTCTATTTTTTAAACTTATTTGTTTTTTTTCTTCTTTAAAGCTATGCTTTTTTGATTCTGGTATAGAGCTATTTTGCCCTTCATTTATAATCTTATGAATCTCTTCTTCTGTATTTTTCATAACTACTTACCTAACTTATTAAATACTTCTTCTTTTGGACCATCAAGTATTATTTTACCATCTTCAACTATTATTACTCTATTTACTAGTTGTAATAACGATGTTTTATGAGTAACAACAATTAATGTTTTATCTTCAACTATATGTTTAACTCTTTCAATAAACATCTTCTCAGTTTGCCTATCCATAGAGTTTGTAGGTTCATCAAGCATTAAGACATTTGGATTTGAAATAAGTGCTCTTGCAAGGGTAACTGCTTGTCTTTCTCCACCACTTAAACCCTCTCCTCTTTCACCTACAATCAAATCATAACCAGCTTCATGTTTTCCTAAAAACTCATTTAGTCCTGCAATTTTTGATGCTCTTAATAACTCTTCATCAGAAACATACTGTTCACCAATAGTTATATTATCTTTAATCGTTCCCATAAATAAAAAAGGTTCTTGAGGAACAGAACCAATTGCTTGCCTTAAATCAACTGGATCAATTTGTCTAATATCTACATTGTCAATCAATACTGAACCTTTAGTTGGCTCATAAAGGTTCATAATAAGTTTTAATAATGTAGATTTCCCTGAACCAATTTTTCCTAAAATTGCTACTTTTTCTCCTTGTTTTATCTTAAGGTTAATATCTTTTAATGTTTGGTGATTTTGTTCTTTATATGCAAACTGAACACTTTTAAATTCAATATCACCAAATAAGTTTGGCCTACTAATATAAGTTTTATTCTCTTTTTCAACTGGCATTTTCATAACTTCATCAAGATTTTCTAAAGAAAGCATTGTTTTATCATACTTAATTATCATACCTACAAGTTGTGAAACAGGAGCAATTACTCTACCATTTAAAATCATAGCTGCAATAATTGCACCCATTGTCATCTCACCTTCACTTGCTAAATAAACACCAGCTGCAACAATTAAGATATTAGAAAATTGAGAAATAAATGCAGTAAAAAAAGTAATTGTTTGTGATAAAAATTGCCCTTTATCACTATAATGAATAGTTTTGTTTACAGCTTGGTCCCAATATGTTCTCATTCTATTTTGAGCTCGAATACTTTTAATAATCTCTAAGCCTGTAACTGTCTCAATTAAAGTAGTATGTTTAATTTGTTCCTCTTTTACAGATTTTTCAATTATATTTTTTAGCGGTCTTTGCATATACCAAGATGTTAATATTGAGATTAGTACTGTTGCAATTGTTATATAACCTAAAGGTCCACCAATATAAAAAATTACTATTATAAAAATAATCACAAAAGGGAAATCAACAACAGCAGCAATAGTTGCACTTGTAAAAAACTCTCTAACACTCTCAAAAGATTGTAATCTACTTACAAATTGACCTGTTGAAGCTGGTTTTGAATCAATTTTAATATTTAATAATTGATTAAAAATTCTATTAGAAACCACCGTATCCGCTCTTTTACTTGCAACTCCTAAAAAGTAAGACCTTAACATTTTTAAAATAAAATCAAATACCATTACCAATGAAATACCAATAAATAGTGCCCATAAAGTCTCTAAAGCATTATTGGGTAATACTCTATCATAAACATTCATAGTAAATAGTGGTGTAGCTAAAATAAATAGATTAATAAATAGTGAAACAATTATTACTTGTTTATATATACCCCTGTTTCGTTTTAATGTTCCCCAAAACCAATCTTTTGGTTGCTCAATAATAACTTCATTTTCTACTCTATTATTAAATGCAAATTCGGGTTTTACAATTATTAAACTACCAGTATATTCAGATTGTAACTTCTGCATACTCATAGTAGTCACACCTTTACTAAGACCTGGTAAAATAACTTGTGCTTCACCTTTTTGCATATCATAATCAAGTAAAACGCATGACCTATCTTTTTCAAGTAATAAAACAGAAGGTAATGCAAGCTTTGTAATATTTGCAATATCTCTTTTTACTACTTTTGTTGTAAGTCCTATTCTATTTGCAGCTTGTAAAAACATATCTACATTCATAGAAGATTTATGAATAGGTAACCCAAAAGTTAAAGACTGTGCAGAAGTCTCCCTTTTGTGATACTTAGATAGAAAAATCAAACACTCTAATAGACTATCAACTTCTCTTCTATCTTTTAAGTTTTTTAAGCTTTGTTCCTCTTCAACATTGCTATCTTGTGTATTCACAAAAGCCAACCTTTTTTAAATTTTAATAAAATCTATTATACAACTAAATATCTAAAGTTATTATTTTATGTGGCTATTCTGTCACAAGGCTACGATTCTAAAAGCTCTTTTAATTCATCAGAGAACTCTTCTTTCTTTCTATCTGGTGAAATTTCATAAACTTTTGCTTTTACTTTAGTACAGTCTTGGTCTTTTGATTTTAAGATAGTATCTCCTAAAATCGATAAATTATAAAGTAACTCATAATAGTTATCATATAAAGCATATTCCCTTTGGATTAAACTTTGAATTGATTGATACAGTTCAGTTTGTGCATTTAAAATATCTACAAATGTTCTAGTACCTGCTTCAAACTCATTTTTATACACCTCTACAATATTTGCATTCGCATCAATATATTTTTTAAGAGTTTCAACTCTTTTTTTATTATTTTGAAACTTCAAGTATTGATTTTTAACCTCTTCAACTATTTTATCAGTAATAACATCTAAACTCTTTTTTTGCTCTTGTAAAAAAACTCTTTCTTGTTTATCTTTTACTCTATTTACTCCACCATTATATAAATTCCAGTCAAAATTTAATCTTGCATATGTTTCATCTTCTCTACCATTTTCATCTAGCTCTAAATCATCATCAATGCTAGTTCTTAGTTCAAAAGATATTGTAGGTAAAAAAGAGGCATTATTTTGAGCGATTTTTTCTCTTTGAACTTTTATTTTCTCAATTTGCTCTTTTATTTGGTAGTTACTTAAAATAGCTTTTTTTATCACTTCTTCTAAACTTTTTGGAAGAATAGATTCATCTACAATTGGTCTACAAACTTTATCTTTTACCTCTAATCCCACATACTTTTTTAAAGCATTTACTTGGTCTTGTCTATTACTTTTCTCTTCATAAAATTTATCAGTTGCAAAATGTAATTTAGAAGATACCTGATAAGTTTCTAAAACCTCTCCACTTATTTGCTCTTTCTCTTTTGCAATTGTTAAATTATCTTCATTAGTTTTTATCATTCCTTGAGATAGCAGTATTAATTCATCATATTTTACTAATGTAGTATAAGCTTTTGCTGTTTCTAAAACTATATTTTCAATAGCATTTAAACTTCTATATCTATTTGCTAAATCTTGATGTTTCATCTCACTTACTTCACTTGGAGTTAATCCACCATCATAAATAAGTTGTCTTAGAACAAGTGCTGCATTATATCCATCTTTTTTATTATCAGAATCAGGAGTATCATCATCATAATAATCTTTTACTCTTGATTTTTCTAAATAAGCATTAAAATCTAAAGTTGGTAAATACTTACTTTGCTTCTCATCAATATAGTATTTATAAGCTTCTTGATTTTTTCTCTCTGCTAATACATCAGGATTTGATGTAAGAGTTTTTTGTACTCCTTGTTTTAAACTAAATCCATATGATGAACTTAAAAAAAGAAGTATTGAAATTGTTATTACTAATAATTTTTTCATGTTTTGTCCTTATGTTATCAAATAACCTATAAAATTATTTCGTATTTTGTATTTAAACTAACTTAAACTTATATATTATATAATTTATGAAATTATTCTAAATACTGTAAAAGGCTACTTTTGGAAAACAATGAGTTAAAAAATATTCTTAAAAATATGACTATTGCTTATGTAGAAGATGAAGATATAATAAGAGAAAATATGACAAAAACATTAAATCTTCTATGTGGTGAGTGTGTTAGTTTTAATAATGCAAAAGAGCTACTAATACATCTTAAAACCAATAATATTGATATTGTATTAACAGATATTAACCTTCCAAAAATGGATGGAATAGAACTAATAAAACAACTTCGTAATCAAAATGAAAATATACCAATTATTCTACTTACAGCATATTTAGAAACAGAATATTTACTTAAAGCAATTGAGTATAGAGTTGTTGAATATTTAAATAAACCTGTAGATTATGAAACCTTATTAAATGCATTATTAAAAGCAGTTAAAGAGATAGTAAGAACAGGACAATATATTATAAAAATCAATTCGACATTATTTTATAATGTACTAAAAAAAGAGCTAAAGAATAATAAAAATAATAAAATAATAAATTTAACAACAAAAGAATTAAAACTCTTTGAACTGCTTTTAAAAAATAAAAATAGAGTTGTAAGTTATGATGAAATAAAAACAGACGTTTGGAATAGTGCTTATGAGGTTACGGAATCTGCTTTTAAAAACCTTCTAAGCAAACTAAGAAATAAAGTTGGCAAAGATATAATTGTAAATATCTCAAAAGTTGGTTATAGATTAGAAGTAGAAGTTAATTAACTTCTACCTTTTCTACCACTTAAATCAGATAATAAAACTCCTATCCATTTCGTATTACTTGCTGATTCAAAAGCAATTTTTAAAGTCATAGTAATAGGTACAGCTAAAAACATACCTACTATTCCTAATATCCAACCCCAAAAAATCAATGAGAAAAATATTATCATAGGAGAAAGCCCTAACTCTTTTCCCATAAATTTTGGTTCTAAAACATTACTAATAGTTATATTAATTACCATATAAACAATTATAAGCCAAATAGTAACCTCAAAATCACCACTTACAAGAGATAAAAGTATAGCTGGAATTGCTGCTACAATTGAACCTACTACGGGAACAAAATTAAATAAGAAACCAACTACTGCCCATAAAATAGGATACTCAATTTCAAAAAAGAAAAGTGCTATAAAAATAAAACTACCTGTTAAAAAACTTGTAAAAGTTTTTACAATAAAATATTTTTGAAGATTATGTGAAAATAGTTTAAAGTTTGATAATCTTGCTCTATTACTATTAAAAATAACTTTCAATTTCTTCTCAAAAACTTTTGTTTCTGATAAAATAAAAGCAACTCCAATAAATACTAAAAGTGCTTTTGAAAAAATTGCACCAATATTTCCTAAAATATCAGTTGTAAACTTAAAAAAGTAGCTAAAATTTAAAGCCTTTAAAATCTCTTCTTTATTTACTGTAAAGCCAAAATCCTCTACATATGTAATTAATAGTATTATAGAGTTTTTTATTTTCTGTTCATATGTAGGTAAATTTGTTGTAAAACTTGCTAATGAAGTATTTATCATATATGTTAATAGCAAACTAACAATTGTTAAAACTGAAATTAAAATTCCATATGCAAGTAGCTTTGGAATCCCTCTTTTAGTTAAAAATTTTAAAAATGCTGATAAAATAGAAGCTATAAAAATAGATAATAAAAGTATTATAATAACTTCTGAAGCTGCCTTAAATCCAGCAATAATTACAACTGATGTTGCTAAATAAAAAAAATAGTATTCTAAACTTGTTTTCTCTAACATCGTCATCCTAATATTAATATATTGGAATATTGATTATAAACTTTGCACCTTTAAAAGTTTGGTTTTTATATTTATACTCAACATTCTGTACTGATAAAGTACCATTTAAATGCTTAGAGATTATTTCATGACTCATGTAAAGTCCTATTCCCGTACCTATACTTTTCTCTTTTGTTGTAAAATATGGTTCAAAAACTTTTGATAAATACTTATCTTCTATTCCCTTTGCATTATCCAAAATCTCAATTATCAAATTCTCTTTTTCTTTTACTACATCAATAAATATATATCTATCTTGGTCATATTTTATCAATTCATCTCTTGCATTATTTAAAATATTTATTAATACTTGTAAAAACTCATTTTCTAAAGTTTTAAACTTAACTTGAGGTATATTTTTAATCACTTGTATATTTTTAGTTTTAAACTGTGCATCTAAAAGTTTAAATGTTTTATCAAAAAGGTGTTTAATGTCAGCCTCTACTTCTTTTTTAGTTGGACTAAAAAAGTTTTTAAAATCATCTATTGTTTTAGAAAGATATTGAGCAGACTCATTTATTTTTGCAGTTGCTTCAAAAAACTCTTTATCACTTAAACTATTTAACTCTTTTTGAAAACTAATTCCTGTTGCTGCTGTTGAAATGATTGATAAAGGTTGTCTCCACTGATGAGCGATATTTGCAATCATCTCTCCCATACTAGCCATTTTTGATTGTTGAGCCAAAATATTTTGTTGATTTTCTATCTCTTTTTTATATGATTTAAACTTCTCTTCTAAAAGTTTTGATATATATATTGAAATAAATAAAAATAAAAAAGTTAAAATAATCGCAAAAATAATAACATTTGTAATATAAGAAAAAAACTTCTCATTTAACTCTTTTTGTTTATTTCTTAAACTTTGTTCCATATCATCTTGATAAAAACCTGTTCCAATTATCCAATCCCATCCATTTAAACCTTTTACAAAACTAATTTTTTTAGTAGGCAATTTTGTATTGGGTTTTTCATCTTGAACATAACTATAATAACCTTCACCATTTGATGCCATGATTTTCAAATCTTTTAAAACTCTTCTTTTATTTTCAGCATCCTTAATTTCATCTACATTTTTTCCTATATAATCTTTTCTAATATGACTTAAATATGTAAAATCATAATCAATTATAAAAATATATCCATAATCTGCATATCGAATCAAATTAACATACTCTAAAACTCTTTTTTTTACTTTTTCCTCAAAATCTTTTACATATTCACCTGAACCAATTACTACATCATACGGTTCAAAATATTTATAAAAACTTATTTTTTTATATGCTTTTTCTTCATGGGGCTTATACCAATAGTATGTATCGAATCTTTCACTTTTATTTTTTATTGTTTGAATAATTGTTTTTACAAACTTATATCCATTAGCATCTTCAAAGTTTGATAAATCTTTACCTTCATATTGTCTATTTAATGATTGTAATCTTTTTACTCCATCTTTATCATCAATAAAATAATATCCTCTGCCTTCATTAAATATAATTGAACCTAAAGTCTGTTTAATTATTTCAAATATCTCTTCTTTTGTTTTTTTATCTTTGTATTCATTATAGATTTGAGTTGCTATATTATGAGCTTCGTATACCCTTGATTTTATAGATTCTTTTAGCTCTTCTTCTGTAGATTCTTTCATAAAAGAGATATATTTATGCACTCTTTGAACCTCTTCGTGAATCAATTTTTTATTCTTTTTTATAAAACTTCTACTTAAAACCTCTTTCTCTTTTTCAAAAGTAGTTTTATTTTCTAAATACAAAAGTAACGTAATTATCAAAGATAACACAATAGTAAGTAAAGGTAGACTATATCTAATTATATTAGTTAAAATTTTTTCATTCTTATAATTCACAGGCATCTCTTTTTTTTGATTTGTTATTTTATCTAATTTTTATAAATTGATTAATAAATCTATAAAAAAAGCCACTCTTCCAATTACAGTTTAATAAAAATATTTTAATTTACTTTAACTTTTATTTCTATAATATATTAGTAGTTGGGAACAAAAAAGGCTAAAGCATGTTAAAAGGCAACTATTTTAAGCATGTATTCACTTATATGCTAGGTATTTTATTTATTGGTGCAGTTATCTCTTATTTTTTGTATCTTTTTTTAATCTCTTATCAAAAAGAAGAGATTTACAAAAAAAACCTTCAATTTGCGAAATATGAAATAAAACAAAATAAAACAATTATTCATAATACAATCAAAAGATACAAAGATATTCTTCTATCTTTAAATTCAACTATTGAAAAAAACAATCTTTTAAAATCAAATTTAACGCTTCTAAAAAAGCATATGGATATTTTAATAAAAGCTAATAGTTCAATTTTTCAAATAAGATATATAGATTCACTAGGAGATGAAAAAATTAGAATAGATAGAGATTTAAACAAAACTATCTTTGAACCTAAAAAACTACAAAATAAAAGTAATAGATACTATTTTTTACAAACCAAAAAATTAAAAAAAGATGAGTTCTTTATTTCAAGTTTAGACTTAAATGTTGAAAATAAAAAAATTGAAATTCCTTTTAGACCTACACTTAGAGTCTCAACACCAGTCTATTTAAACAATATTTTTGAAGGTATTTTAATAATAAACTTTAATGCAAAACAACTTATAAAAAAAGTGACAAATAGCAAGCTTTTTGATATTTATTATATGGATAAAGATAAAAACTTTCTTATTCATCCAAATGAAGATAAATCTTGGAGTACTCAACTTGGCACAAATTATAAAGTAAAAGATGAAATCTCCAACATTGACTCTTTAATTAAAAGCAAAAAAAATGATACAAAAAATAGATTCTACATAGAAAAAATATTTCCTGAAAAAAACACATATATAATTTTATCTATAAAAAAAAGATTTTATGATGCATCTATAAGAGAAACAAGAAAAAATATCCTCTCTTTATTTTTTATAGTAGCATTAATAGGTTTTCCTTTTACACTTATAATTGCATATATTCAAGCAAGACATGTAATTTTATTAGATTATATAGTAAACTCTATTCCACATCCTTTCTTTATAAAAGACCAAGACGGTAAATTTGTGATTGTAAATGATGAAATGTTAAAACTTTACAAATTAAAATCTAAAAAACAGCTAATAGGTAAAAACTCATATAATATATTAAATCAAGTATCTTTAAACTCAAAAGACAAAGACCAACTTGCATTAGAACAAGGTAGATTAAAAACAATCGAAAAATTTTATTTAGATGATGAAAGACGATACTATTATGAGATGATTAGAGTAAAAATACCTTTTTATAATTTATTTAAAAAAACATATCTTTTATGTATTGCAATTGATATTACTGAAATTCAAGAACTAAACACACAATTAAATAAAAAAGTAGAAAAAGAAGTAAACTCTAGAATAAAAACAGAACAAATATTATCTCAACAATCAAAAATGGCTCTAATGGGAGAGATGATTGGTAATATTGCCCATCAATGGAGACAACCTTTGTCAAATATTACAACAGCGTCAACAGGAATGAAACTTCAAAAACAGATGCATATATTAAAAGAAGATGAATTAATTCAAGGGTTAACCCATATTAATAACTCTGCTCAATATCTTTCACAAACTATTGATGATTTTAGAAACTTTTTTAAACCATATAAAGTAAAAACAAATTTTACAATCGATTTTATTATTCAAAAAGCTTTAAAATTGGTAAGTGCCCAATTTAAAAATAAAAATATTAAAATAATTAAAGATATAGAATATACTAAAATATATAATTTAGAAAATGAATTTACACAAGTTATTTTAAATATTTTAAATAACGCAAGGGATGAATTAGAAAAATTAGACTCTCAAGAAAAACTTATTTTTATTTTGAGTAAGAAATTAGAAAATGATGTTATAATTCAAATTAAAGACAATGCTGGAGGTATTAGCAAAAAAATAGAGAAAAAACTCTATGAACCTTACTTCACTACTAAAGATGAACAAAAAGGTACTGGTATTGGTCTTTATATGTCAAAACAGATAATCGAAAAGCATATGGGTGGCAAATTAAGCCATAAAAATGAAACCTTTACTTATGAAAATAAAGAGTATAAAGGTGCAGTATTTACAATCAAATTAAAATTAAATGAAGGATTAGAAAATGAGAAAAATATTTAAAATACTATTTGTAGTTGCATTTACTTCACTATTTTTAGCTTCATGTGCTAAAAATGAACCAGTTGTAAAAAATAATGACTCCTTAAAAAATACATATTGGAAGTTAACTAAAGTAAGAGAGCATAAAACAATAACATATGAAAAACAAACAGAAGCACATATTATATTAAAAAATGAAAATAAAATAGTAGGCTCAGATGGTTGTAATAGAATTTTTGGTTCTTATAATATAGATAAAAACAAAATAGAGTTTTCACATCTTGCCTCTACTAGAATGGCATGCATGAAAGGGATGACACAAGCACACGAATTTTCGACAGCTTTTGCATATGTAAAAACATATAAAATTCAAAAAAATAAACTATTTTTTTATGATGAAAATAAAAATGTTATTTTAGAGTTTATTTCTGTATATTTAAACTAGTCAAAAAAAAAGCTCAAGAAAATAGCTTTCAAAAGCCATCATCTTGAGCTTCAATTGGAGGAGGTAGCCGGACTTGAACCGACGAATATCTGATTTGCAATCAGGTGCATTACCAACTTTGCTATACCTCCAAAAAAGTGGAATAGAATTATAGCAAAGATTTCTTAATATTCATTTAAATTTATGGCCTATTTGCTTTTCTTTCGTGCCTTACTAAATAAATCCCAGCAAAAATTACAATAATAGCACCTAAGATAGTTAATTTATCTGGAATATCTTTAAATATAAGCCACCCTAATATTGTAGCACTTATAATTTCCAAATATTGAAAAGATGCTAAAACAGAGGCTTTTGCATGAAAAAAAGCACTTGATATTAAAAGTTGAATTATTGTTGTAAGTACTCCTAAAATTAAAAGTATCCACCAAAAAGAGAAATCAATTATATGAAAACTTAAAACTTCAATAGAAAAACTCTCTCCTATTAATATAAGTATTGACAAAAAGATTGTTGAAACAACTCCTACCCAAAACTGTAAACTTATACTATTGCCAACACTTGATGCCATTCTAATAGACATTAGATATAAAGCATAGCAAACTGCAGAAGCAATAGGTAAAAAAGAGGCCATTCCATACAAAGAGAAATTTGGTCGAATAATAATTAGTGTTCCAATCAATCCTATAACAACAGCTATTATATGATTATAAAATATTTTCTCTTTTAAAAAAAGCACTGAAAGTATTGTAAGAACCATAGGTTCAATAAAAAACAGTGCTATATTATTCGCCAATGGTAAATATCTAAGTCCCCAAAATAGAAGTATCATAGTAAGAGAAACAAAAAGTCCTAAAAAAATATATGAAACTCTAAACTTTTGAATCTTTTGCTTTACAAAAAAACTAAGTATAAATATAAATAAAGCTTGTAATAAAAACCTTATCCATGAAATTTGTGTCGGACTAAGTGATGTTGATAAATATTTTGCAATAGCATCAGTAAAAGGCAGTAATAAAACTGCTATAAGCATAAATAGCATACCTTTATTTACACTTTTAGGTTGTTCTAAAATATCTGTTTTCATTGGCGTATTATAGTTAAAATATCTTATTTTAAACTAATTATAAAAGATATTCTTGATTACTTACCTCTTCAAGCCATGTTACATTGTTTCCATTTTTATTTTCTTGTATAGCAATATGACTCATTTTTGTTGTTTTTGTTGCTCCATGCCAATGTTTTTCATTTGCATCAATCCATACAATATCACCACATTTTATGTACTCTTTATCTTCTCCTTCAATTTGAATATAACCTTGTCCTGAAGTTACTATTAGTATCTGTCCCCTTGGATGAGTATGCCATTTTGTTCTACTTTCAGGCATAAAATTAACATGTCCAAAAGATACATTTGAAGGTTCATCTGCTTCAAAAAGCATATCTAATCCTACATCTCCAGTAAAATAATCTTTTAATTGTTCTTTTATATATGGTTGTGTTCCATTTTTTATTATTTTCATAAAAACTCCTATTATTTATTTTTTAGTATATAACAAGATATTAATTTGTTCATAGAATAATTTTATAAACAGATTGCCTAATTCTCTAAATTATATGTATTATTACTATTTTAAAGGATTGTGCAATATATATGAAGAATATTTATATTAATATATGAAAATATTTTATATAATAAACGCCATATTTATTAAAGTAGAAAAGATGAAAGAGAAGATTAAAAATCTCCAAGAAGATTTATTAAAATTTATAAATAACAAATACTGCATATCAAATATTAACGGTGAAGTTAAAACACAAATTCCTAATTTAGATTTTTATTTTTCAAATGAAAAAACTCAATTTAATACAATTATTTATGAACCTTCTATTTGTATTATTTTACAAGGAGAAAAAATAGTTGATTTTGGAAATGAAGTATATCAATATAATTCAAATGAATATCTAATCTCTTCTACACATATACCAGCAAAAGTTAAAATAAAAAAAACTCCATATATTTCATTTAGAATAAAATTTGAATTAGAAGAGATATATAACGTCATAAAAAATATAAATCAAGAAAAACTTATCTTTAAAGAAAAATCAGAAAAAGGACTATTTTTCAATAATATTGATGAAAAACTTTTTGAACCTATTTGTAGATTAATAAAACTTCTTAATAGACAAGAAGATGAAATAAAATATTTATATCCTTTAATTATTAAAGAGATTCTGTTTATTTTAATAAAAGACGAAAGTGGCTATTTTTTAAATAAATTTGCAATGGAAGGAACAGTATCAAATAAGATTGTAAAAACAATTTCTGATATAAAAGATAATTTCAATAAAAAACTAAATGTAAAGCAATTAGCAAGAAATATTGATATGAGTGAATCATCTTTATATCAAAACTTCAAAACTATCACTTCTATGTCTCCTATTCAATTCCAAAAAAAGATTAGATTAGAAGAAGCAAAACTAATGCTTTTAAATCAAAATATAACAGCCTGCGAAGTTGCTTTTATTGTAGGATATGAGAGTCCTTCTCAATTTAGTAGAGAATATTCAAAAATGTTTGGGATGGCACCAAAAGCACACATAAGCTACTTAAAAAGCTTAAATAAAAAAATATAAACACTAAATTTTATAAACTTTATAAGAAGAAATAGTAAAGCTATTAAAAGATATAATTCGCTAAATATTACCAGTAACACAATGAAAGGTTTAAATGATTTATAATTTTAGTTCATGTTTTAGGATTCTAAAAGGTGGCAAAATTAGTTTAGTAGTTAGTGCACTTTTTAGTTCTTTAACACTTTGTCTTGCTTCTCCAAAAGGTGGAACTGTTACTTCTGGAACTGCAAGTATTACTCAAAATAAAACTATTACAAATATTAATCAAACATCTAATAAAGCAACTATTAATTGGCAAAATTTCTCTATTGCAGCAAATGAGACAGTTAATTTCAACCAACCAAACTCTAGTGCTATTACACTAAACCGAGTTATTGGAAATGAGAAAAGTATTATAAATGGTGCATTAAATGCAAATGGACAAGTTTGGATACTAAATTCAAATGGTGTTTTATTTGGTAAAAATGCAAGTATAAATACAAGTGGAATCTTAGCAACAACAGCAGAACTTTCTGATAAAGATTTTAATGCAAAAAATTATAGTTTCAAAAATGCAACAGCAAACTCTATTATAAATCAAGGAACAATAGAAGTGATAAATAATGGTTCAGTTATATTAGCTTCAAATGAGACTATAAATGAAGGAACTATCAAAGCTATTAAAGGAAATGTTCACTTAGTTGGAACTGATTCATATTCAATTAATCTAAATGGAAACTCATTAGTTAATCTTAGAGTAAATAAAGGTGTTCTTGATGCTATGGTATCAAATAAAGGAACTATCAAAGCAAATGGTGGAAAGATTTATTTAACAACTAATGCAGTAAATGAATTATTAAAAGGGGTAGTAAACAATACAGGGATTATTGAAGCTAATAGTATTGATGATTTAACAGGTAATATTGAATTATTTGCTCATGGTGGTGAAACTAATATAGATGGTAAAATAACTGCTAATAATGGTTTTATTGAAACTTCTGGTTCACATATTAACTTTTCAGATACTCTTGATATAAATGCAGGTAATGGTGGTACTTGGCTTATTGATCCAAATAATATAAAAATTGTATCTGATGCAATAGCTGAAGCAAATGTAGACTACTTAGGAGCACCATTATATTCATCATTAGATGATTCAACAATTTTACGTGCATCAACTATTGAAACACAATTAAATAATGGAACTAGTGTTATTGTTGAAACATCTGAAGCTGGAACAAACTCTCAAGCTGGTGATATTTTTTTACAAACAAGTATCAACAAAACTTCAGGTGCTGATGCAACTTTGACACTAAAAGCACATAGAAATATATTATTTGCAGATAGCTATAATTTAAATTCAATTGGGAGTATCTTAAGTACAACAAATAAACTAAATGTAGTTTTATGGTCTGATAGTGATGGAAATAACAATGGTTCAGTATGGTTACCTCAAAACTCAAATATCTCAACAAATGGAGGACATATTCACATAGCAGGAGGGGCTAGTTCTAAAACATGGAATGGATTAACTGTTGGGAACTCTTATGCTGTTGGAAGTAGTTTTTCTTCAAAAGAAGGAAACTCCATAGCAAGAGGTTCTTCAATCAATGGTAATATTAGTGCTAATGGTTTAACTTCAGGTGGAGATATTTTTATAAAAGGTCTTGCTAGCCAATCAAATTATTATATTAGTGCAAGAGGAGTTAGTTTATCTGGTAGTGTTACAACAAACCATGGAGGAAATATAACAATAGAAGGTAAAGCAAAAGGTGCTTCTGATGCTGTTGCTATTGGAGATAAAGCATCTTCATTAACTGATGGTTCAGCTATTGTAAGAGTTGAAAATGGAACTATTTTAATAAATGGCTATGGAAATACGGCAAATGCAAATAGTAATTCATTTGAACTAAATAATGGCTCTTATATAGATGATAATGCAACAGGATTAGGAACACTTATTATAAATGCAAATACAGATGAAATATTTGCTGATTCTACTTCATACATAAAAATCAATAAATTGTTGTTAAAAAATGGTTTTACTACAACCTTAACTAATGCAAATAATAATATAGGAATATTAGCAGCAACAAATATGGCTAACTTAACTTATAAAGACAAAAATACTATTACAATAGGTAGTATAAATGGAGTTAATGGTATAACAGCTAATGGTGATATTAATCTTAGTGCATCAAGTATTGTAATTAGTGAACCAGTTTCAAATGGTTCAAATATACTAACACTTGATGCTAGTGGAACTATATATGATAATTTAAATGGATATATAAATACAAATAATCTTCTTTTAAAAAATGGTAGAATTATTCTTGATAATATAAAAAATGATACTTCTGTAATAGCTGCTAATAACTTAACTAGTCTATCTTATATAGATGCAAATGAACTTACTATTGGAAAAATTAATTCTACAAATGGAATAACAGCACTAGAGGCTATAAATATTTCAACAAATACAGGCAATTTAACTATTAATAATAATATAAATACATCAGATATTGGAACTTCTGCCATAGTTTTAAATGCAGGGAAAAGTCAAGTAGCAGGAATAGCAACAGGAGGAGATATTAAATATATTTCAGGAAATATTTCAATGAGTAATACAAGTAGAGCGACTTTTTATACGGGTAGTATAAATGGAAGCTCTATAAACACTTTAATATCTAATGGTAACTTTAGGTATAACAGTGATGAGAGTTCAAATGGTTATGATACAGTAAACTCTTCTTTAAATTCAGGATTTTATACCCTTTACAGAGAACAACCAACTATTTATGTTACTGCTAATAATGACTCTTTTAAATATAATGGTAGTTCTTATATAGGAGGAAATGGTGTCACTTATTCTGGCTTTGTAAATAATGATACATCTTCAATTTTAAATGGTAAATTAGTTTATACAGGGACTTCTCAAGGTGCAAGTAAAGCTGGAATATATACAATAAGTGCAAATGGTTTGTCAAATAATCTTGGATATGATATTACTTTTATAAATGGACAATTAGAGATCAAAGAAGATAATACAAAAGCCAATGTAATAATAGAAGATAAAATAATACCTAAAAATAACCAAGTCTCAAAAGTTAAAATAACAACAAATAATGATTCACTTATACCTCTTAATTCAATAAAAAATTTATCCATAAAAGATTTAGATGAAAATCAAACAAAACAGACTTTAGATTTAGTCACTTCAAGTAAAAATTTACAAGAAAAGAGAACTAATAAAACTACAACAATAAATAAAACAAAACAAAACAAAACAATAGATAATCTAATAGAAAATAAAACAAAAAATCAAGTAAAAGAAAAAACAAAAACAATCAACACAATAAAAGATACAAAAATAAGTAATTTAAACAAAAAACAAACTAAAAATGAGCAAACTGAACAAAGTTCAAACTCAACTAAAAATTCAGATGAAAAAACAATTAAAAAAAATCCAAAAACAAATACCTCAAAACAAAATACACCTAAACAAAACACATATGAATTAGATGAAGCACAAATAGAGATTCGTGTTAATGAAAAGGGTAAAATTATATTCAGTAAATCTGATATTGAAGCAGTAATTGAAAAAAACGGTCAATTAATTTTATCAAATAATACAGCTGATGTATTAAAAACCATGGGAATATCAATAAAAACAATCTCAGTAAAAAATAGTAAAGTTGAAGTTGTTATTATTGATAAAAGAAGTACATCTAAATATAGTGCAACTTTAACAAATGGTAACTCTTTACCAAAATATCTAATATTAGATTCTAAAACAGGAAAAATTACTGGAACTTTACCTAAAAAGATAAAAGAAGTTAATATTAGTTTAAAAGCTACGAGCAAAGATGGAACAATTAGAGTTTTAAATTTAGAAATGAGGATAAATAAATATGAATAAAAAAAGCTATATTATTTTTTTAGGAATTTTGATATTAGGTATTATTGGTTTTATATATTATAAAATTGAAGATTCAAAAAATATATTTGCTCAAATTGTTTCTAAAGTAGGTGAAGTTAATTTAGTTAACGAAAAAGGAGAAATTCTAACAAAAGTAAAAGAAGGCTATAAAATTAAAATAGGAGAGTTTTTAGAAACAAAAGAGAACTCTTCTGTAACAATAAAATTTATTGATAATTCTATTGCCATTATCTCTGAAAAATCATTAGTTTCTATGAAGAGATTGAAATATGATAAAGACTCTAAAAAATCAACTACAAATATAATGCTTTTAAAAGGAAAAATTGAATCTACTGTAACTAATCAAGATACTTTTGGTTCTGAATATAAAGTAATAACTCCAACTTTACAACTTGCAGTTAGAGGAACAGTATTTAATGTAATTTTTGAAGATAAAGAGTCAAGAGCTTTTGTAACAAAAGGAAAGATTTTAGCTTCAGATGGTGAAAACTCTTTAACTTTAAATGCAGGATATGGTGTAGTTGTAAACGATAATACTAAGTTAAGTTCACCAATAAAACTGTTAAATAAACCAACAATAGATTTAAATGAATTAAATATTAAATATTATAAAAAATATATCTCATGGAAAAAGCTTAAAAATGCAGTTAAATATCATGTTCAAATATATACTACATCAAAATACAATGCGCTAATTTATGATAAATATGTTAATAATACACAATTAGATATAGATAACTTAAAAGATGGGAAATATAAAATAAGCATTCAAGCTGTTGATAAATATGGATTAGAAGGATTTAAAATTATAAAAAATTTCAATGTTAAATCTAATCCACTTCCACCAAATGTAAATGAACCAAGAGCTAATTTAAAATCAAAAATGATTTTATTTAGTTGGGAAAAATCAGTAGATGCAAATAAGTATATATTAGAAATATCAAGAATGAGAAGTTTTAAAAATATTCTAATTAGAGTTACTAACTTAAACTCTTCATTAGATAAGATCTCTTTGCCATTACAAAAAGGAGAATATTTTATTAGAATGTCAAGTGTTGATAGCTCTGGTATTAGAGGACCATACAGTAAAATACATCAATTTAAAGTAGATAACAAATGAGAAAAACAGATAAATTATACTTCAAATATAAGATTTGGATAGTTTTACTATCTTTAAGTATCACTTATGCTTTTTCCCATACAACAATATATGATAAATTAAAAAACTACTTTAATGATACTATACAATACTTAGCATCTAAAGAGAAATATTTTACGGATTCAGTTGTTATTGATATAAATGATACCTCTTTAAAAGTATTACAAAAAGATTTTGGACACTGGCCTTATACACGAGATAAATACGCACTAATAGTTGAATTTTTACAATCTATGAATGTTAAAAATATTGTATTTGATATTAAATTTTTAGACCCAAGAGCTGGAGATGATATTTTTAGAAAAACAATTGATAAATATAATAATATTTTCTTTGTAACAAGTACTTTACAAGAAGAAATTCCAATAAATAAAGAAGAAAAAAAGATATTAAAACAAATCTCTTGGGGTAAGCATTTAAATATACCAACATTAAAATATAATAGTTTACTTCTTCCTCATACTAATGTCTTTGATGAAGATACAATTTATAAATTTGGAATCACTTCAGTTTTAGGAGACAGTGATAATTTTATAAGGTCAATTCCACTGTTATATAATATTGATTTTAATATATTCCCATCCTTACTTCTTAGGCTTCAATCTTTACATAAAAATATACCAAAAATAGAGTATAACCCAAAAACAAATAAACTTTTTATAGATAAAAATACTTGGCATGTTGATAATAAAAGTAGAATTAAACTATTTTACCCTAAAAATGCAAACTCAATTATAAGTATTCCTTTTTATAAAATCAGTGAAGTTGCACTAAATAAAAAATCAATCTCAAATAAAAATTTTCTAAAAAATAAAACAGTCTTTATAGGTAGTTCAGCTTTTTTATCAGATAGAATAAATACTCCAAGAGGAGCTATGTCAGGCTCTTATTTACTTGCAATTGCATATGAATCACTAAAAAATAATCTAATTATAAAAAATAACAATATTGTAAATACTTTACTACTATTAATAGCCGTTTTATTCTCTTTTTATTTAAGTAATAAAAAAGAGATATATAAAAAATCAGTAGCAATTACTACATTATTAACAATTTTAGCAACTTCAATTTATGGTTTTATTTTCTTAAAACTATTTTATTTAGAGACTAATGTATTTTTTTCAATACTAATAATTATATTTTCAATTCTACTAACAATAGTAAGTCATCAGCTTTCTTTATCTAAATACAATCAAAAACTAATTAATGAAACTAAAAGATTATATAATGAAGCAAATTGTGATACTTTAACAGGATTGCTAAATAGACGTGGATTTGATGAGCAGTATGAAAAGTATAAAGAGCTTACTTATACAAAAAATATACACTCTTCATGTTTAGCAGTTATTGATTTAGATCACTTTAAAAGTGTTAATGATACTTATGGTCATGATATAGGAGATTTAGTTCTACAAAGTTTTGGAAATCTTTTAAAAGAGCAGTTAAGAGATATTGATATTCCTGCAAGATGGGGTGGAGAAGAGTTTGTGATTTTACTAAAAGATACAACATTAGATGAATCAATTATTGTACTAAATAGAGTTAGACAAGTATGCAAACAAATGGATATAAAAACTCCTCAAGGAAAATTAAATATTACTATTAGTATAGGAGTAACACAAATAGAAAACTTTTCTAAAACAGTTGATTTGTATGTAAAACAAGCTGATATTGGTTTATATCAAGCAAAAAAATCAGGAAGAGACAAAGTTTGTATCGCTTAAAATTAGTTTTATTAAAATAAAAAATTTGATTTATTAAATTTGTTAGATAAGTGGCAGTGAGTGAGGGATTCGAACCCTCGGAGGCGTGAACCTCGCCGGTTTTCAAAACCGGTACTTTCGACCAACTCAGTCAACTCACTACAACATTAATAAGTGGTGCGAATGGTGAGAATCGAACTCACACTCCGAAACCGGAATGGGATTTTAAGTCCCACGCGTCTACCTATTCCGCCACACTCGCACTTTTTGTACTTAAGATTTAAACACTTTAAAAGTCGTTCTTCTTAAATTGGACTGGAATTATAATAGAAAATTTTTTATTTGTCAAGAGTTTTTTTAAAAAAAATCAAAATTTTCTTTTTTTTAATATTTTTATCTAAATAAAACACCAAAATTAGTATAATCGCAAATATAATAATATAGTTACACTAAAGGATATATATGAGAAGTGATGAAGTAAAAAAAGGATTTGAAAGAACTCCACATAGGTCTTTATTAAGAGCTACTGGTTTAAAAGATGAAGATTTTAATAAACCCTTTATTGCAGTTGCAAACTCTTTTATTGAAATAATACCTGGGCATTTCTTTTTAAATAAAGTATCAGAGATTATAAAAGAAGAGATTAAAGCAAATGGATGTGTACCATTTGAATTTAATACAATTGGAGTTGATGATGGTATTGCAATGGGACATGATGGAATGTTATTTTCACTTCCATCAAGAGAATTAATTGCAAACTCTATTGAAACAGTAATGAATGCACATAAACTTGATGCAATGATTGCAATTCCAAACTGTGATAAAATTGTACCAGGTATGATTATGGGAGCACTAAGAGTTGATGTACCTACTGTATTTGTTTCTGGTGGGCCTATGGCAAAAGGTCACACAAAAGATGGTAAACCTATTGATTTAGCAACTGCATTTGAAGCTGTTGGTAAATATGAAAAAGGTGATATGAATGATGAAGAGTTAAAAGATATAGAATGTAATGCATGTCCAAGTGGAGGTTCATGTTCTGGTATGTTTACAGCAAACTCTATGAATACACTTATGGAAGCTATGGGAATTGCTCTTCCAGGGAATGGAACAATCTTAGCACTTACTCCTCAAAGAGAAGAGTTATATAGAAAAGCAGCAAGAAGAGTTTGTGAAATTGCAAAAGATGAGCAAGCAAGAGAAGAATTTAAATTAAGAAACATTTTAAATGAAAATGCAGTAAAAAATGCATTTGCAGTTGATATGGCAATGGGTGGAAGTTCAAATACGGTATTACATATGTTAGCTATTGCAAAAGAAGCAGGAGTTAACTTTAATCTTGAAAATATTAACGATATATCAAAAAGAGTTTCTCATATTGCAAAAATCTCTCCATCATTAAGTACTGTGCATATGGAAGACATTAATAAAGCTGGTGGTGTAAATGCAGTTATGAAAGAGATGAGTAAAAGAGGAGATAATATACTACTTGATAATCCAACAATTACAGGAGAATCAATATTAGAAAGAATTTCTGATGCTTATATTAAAGATACAAATATTATCCATACAATTGACAATCCATATAGTAAAGTTGGTGGATTAGCTATTTTATATGGTAACTTAGCTAAAGAAGGTGCTGTTATTAAAACTGCTGGTATTACAGGAGATAGAGTGTTTACTGGTAAGGCTGTATGTTTTGATGGACAACCTGAAGCTATAAAAGGTATTGTTGAAGGTAAAGTTAAAGCTGGAGATGTTGTTGTTATTAGATATGAAGGACCAAAAGGTGGCCCAGGAATGCAAGAGATGTTAGCACCTACAAGTCTTATTATGGGAATGGGACTTGGAGATAAAGTTGCACTTATTACTGATGGAAGATTTAGTGGTGCTACAAGAGGGGCATCAATTGGCCATGTTTCACCAGAAGCTGCGGAAGGTGGAATGATTGGTTTATTAAAAGATGGAGATGAGATTCATATTGATGTTGATAAATACATTTTAGAAGTAAATTTATCAGATGAAGAGATAGCAAAAAGAAAAGCTGAATTTACTCCACTTAAAAAACCTCTCAACTCAAGATGGCTAGGACAATATAGAGCCCTTGTAACAAATGCAAGCTCAGGTGCAATATTAAAAACTGACATGTAAAAGAGAGGAAGTTTTTCTTCCTTTCTTTATTTTTATTAACTCTTTGTTAACCTTTGATTGTAAAATAGTTTACACTAAAAACTTATAATTTCATCATAGTAAAATTAAAAAGGATAGGTATGAAATCAAAACTATTTATAATTTCAACATTAATAGCTACTAATATATTTGCAAATTCTATTGATTTTAATATGGCACAAAAAGATACAAAAAGAGTTGCACCAAGTTCTGCTACAGAACTATTATCTTTTAACTCTAGTGTTAAAGATGCTATGAAATCAGTAGTAAATATTTCTGCAAAAAGACATGTAAATGCTATGGGAAACTTCCCTTTACAAATGTTCAATGACCCTATTTTCAAAAGATTCTTTGGTGACCAATTTGGAAATCAATTTCAACAAAATAGAATTCAAAGATCTCTAGGTTCTGGTGTAATACTTTCAGAAGATGGTTATATTGTTACAAATAATCATGTTATTGAAAATGCTGAAGAGATTATAGTAACAATAGGAGATGACCCAACTGAATATACAGCAAATGTAATTGGGAAAGATGCTGATAGTGATATAGCAGTTATCAAAATTGAAGGAAATAATTTCAATGCAATAAAGGTTGGTTACTCAAAACATTTAAAAGTAGGTGATGTAATTTTTGCACTTGGAAATCCATTTGGTATAGGAAGTACAGTTACACAAGGTATTATATCTGCACTTAATAAAAATAAAGTTGGTATTAATAGATATGAAAACTTTATTCAAACAGATGCATCAATTAATCCTGGAAATTCAGGAGGAGCACTAATTGATAGTAGAGGTGCATTAATTGGTATTAATAGTGCAATTATTACTAAAAGTGGTGGTAATAATGGTATTGGTTTTGCAATCCCTGTTGCTATGGTAAAAGATGTAGTTCAAAAACTAATAAAAGATGGTAAAGTAACAAGGGGTTATTTAGGTGTTGTAATAGATGATTTAAATAAAAAACTTGCAAGAATCTATAACCATAAAAAAGGTGCACTTATTTTAGATGTTTCTCCTGATACACCTGCTGAAAAGTATGGTTTAAAAAGGGGTGATTTAATATATGCTATAAATAACAAAACTATTAAAGATAGAGCTGATTTACAAAATACAATTGCATCTTTTAAACCTAATCAAAAAATTACTTTAAAAATAGAAAGAGATAAAAAGAACTACTCATTTGATATTGTTTTAGGAAATAGAGATGGACTTATAGTATCAACAGCAAATAATGGTAAATTCTTAGGTGGTTTAAGATTAGCAGAACTTGATACTAATATGATGGCAAAATTTAGAATAAATAGAAATATAAAAGGAGTTTTAATTACAGAGGTTGAACCAAAATCAAGAGCAGAGAAAGTTGGTTTCCAACCAGGAGATGTAATAGTTCAAATAGAAGATATGGAGATTGAATCGTTTGTAAACATGCAACAAGCAATTAGAAAGTATAATAATCAACATAAAAGAGTTTACGTAAATAGATACGGTCAAACTATTCTTTTAGTTATAAAATAAAGGATTTGCTATAACAAAGGTACTTATGATAGAAGATGATTTAGAATTAGCACAAATCATCACAGATTATTTAAAATCATTTGATATAGAAGTTACAAACTTTGATAGTCCATATCTTGGACTATCAACTTTAGAAACAAAAAAAGATTTTGAATTATTAATTTTGGATTTAACACTTCCTGAAATTGATGGATTAGAACTAATCCCAAAAATTAGAAATGTATCAGATATTCCTATTATTATTTCAAGTGCAAGAGATGATATTCTTGATAAAGTAATGGGCTTAGAAAGAGGTGCAGATGATTATCTACCAAAACCATATAATCCAAGAGAACTACAAGCTAGAATTAAAGCTATTTTAAAAAGAATATCAACACAAAAAACACCAGAGGAAAAAAGTACAAATAATAGTGCTTTTACAATAAAAAGTGATGATATGCAAATTAGTTTAAAGCAACAAACTCTTAGTTTAACACTAGCAGAATTTGATATTTTAAAACTACTTATTCAAAGAAATGGAGCAGTTGTTGCAAGAGAAGATTTCATTTATGCAAGTGACCATATTGAAGATGATAGCAGTTTAAAAAACATTGATGTTATTATCTCTAGAATTAGAAATAAAATCTCTAAAATAGATGATAGCAGAACATATATAAAAGCAGTTAGAGGTATTGGGTATCAACTTATATGATTAAAAACATATCTATTTCAACATTTATTAATGCCATTTTTACTATTGCAGTTATAGCAATTTTAATAACATTTGCACTATTTATAAACCTTGATATGCAAAAGCATCAAATAATGCAAAAAAATAGATATGAAATCATAGCAGAAAACTTTCTTTCCGTTTTTAAAAAAAATCCCTCAAAAAATGATTTAAAACAACTATATACTCAATTTAAAGTAAAACTTGTAAAAGATAGAGAAAAAAAATTAAATATTCTAAATAAGGGACAAGAATTACTTTTTAAAAGAACTTATTTAGGTACATATAGAATCTATATTTTCGAATCAGAATACTATTTATATGCCCAACAACTTGGATATAACTTAATGTTAAAAGATTTACATTCAAATAAATATAATATTGCAGTAATTATTCTAATTTTAATTTTATCACTCTCAACAATACTTTTTTTATATATAATCTTAAAAAGAAAACTAAAACCACTTAAAGAGCTAAATTGTGAAATAACAAAGTTCTCAAAAGGGGATTTAAATATAAAAATCAAGCCTAAATCAAATGATGAAATTGGAGAAATAGCAAAAAATTTTGATGCTGCAATTACACTTATTAATAATCAAACTGAATCCAAAAATCTTTTTATGCGTAATATGATGCATGAATTAAAAACACCTATTACAAAAGCTATGTTCATTGCAGAAACCTTAGAAGATGAAAAAAGTAAGCAGATGCTTCAAAAAGCTTTTAAAAGAATGGATGATATTATTAAAGAGCTTGCAACAGTAGAAAGAATTACATCAAAAACATCTGTTACATATAAAGAATTCACTTCTTTTTTTAATATTTATAGAAAAACTTTAGATATTATGATGATAGAATCTTCTCATATCTCTTCAAAAATAGATGATTTTACTTTTGAAGTAGATTCAACACTTTTTAGTGTAGCTCTTAAAAATCTTCTTGACAATGGTATAAAATTCTCTTCGGATAAAAAAGTTAATATTGTAGCAAATAAAAAAAGAATTGATGTTATTTCAAAGGGTATAAAATTAAAATATAAACTAGATTACTATACAGAACCTTTCTCACAAGAAGAGAAAAGAGCAGATGGTTTTGGACTTGGACTTTACATAGTAAAAACCATTATGAATATGCATGGATATAAATTAAAATATAGCTATAAAGAGGGATATAATCACTTTATGATTATCCTTTCTTAACTTTATTCATAACTTCAAACCAATTTCTTGAAAAGTTCTTTTTAATATATCTTTCTTTATGCGGTACTATACAACCTGTACAGTCTTGATGTATATAAGTATCTGAAATAAATTGACTTCCATCTTTTGACTCAATTTCACAATATGAATACAAAGTTCTATTTTCTTGTTTTCTAAAACCATTGTCATTGAACCTAAAATTAGGACAAGCACACAAATAACAGTTTAGTTTTTCATAATCATGGCACTTTTTATTATCTTTATACAAAGGACAGAAATCTGGCTCATTTTTTACCATATTTTCAAATCTAAAATACTCTATAACCTCATCATCACTTTTATGCTTTAATTTTTCCATAATCTTTGCATGTTTTTTTCCATGGGCTTCAAACCAATCAGTATAAGACATATAATACTCCCAATACTATAATTATAAATATATCAAGTGATGATTTTATACTAAGTGCTTTATATACATCACTATCTTCAATTATCTCTTTTCCTTCACCAAAATATGGTTTTTGCTTAACTTTACCAAAATATGAAGTATTTCCACCTAGCTTTAAGTTAGTTGCTAAAGCCATTGAAGCTATTGGAAGACCTGCATTTAAACTCTCATGTTTACTTCCATATTTTTTAAACTCTTTAAATGCTTTTTTACTTTTAAATAATAAAGCTATTAAAATAGCTGTAATTCTACTTGGTATAAAATTAGCAATATCATCTAATCTAGCACTAACTTTTCCAAATTTTTCATATCTTTTATTCCTATATGCAACCATAGAATCAAGTGTATTAATAGCTTTATATAAATATGCTCCAATAAGCCCAAAACATACCAAATAAAAAAGTGGAGCTATTACTCCATCACTTAAGTTCTCAGCATAAGTTTCAATACTTGCTTTATTTATATCACTATTTGTCATATCTTTTGTATCTCTACTTACAAGCATTGATATCTTTTCTCTTTTTTCTTGAATATTTTTACTTTCAACTACATCTTTTACACAAACATATAACATCTTTGAAGAAAGAGTAAAGGAAGCTATAAAACCTTGAAAAAAAATATTTTCAATAAAACTTATACAATAAACAACAATAAAAACTATACTTAAAGTAAATAAAACTAATAAAAATCCTCGTAAAACTGTATCTTTATAAAATTTATTTTCAAAAAATCTTATCACATCACCAATATAAATAATAGGATGTTTAATTTTTAGTTTATCAAACTCTGCAAAAAGTTTATCAATAATAAATGCAATTAATGCAAGACTATAAAACACTTTTAAGTATCCTTTTTACATCAAGTTTACTTTTCATCTTATTTACAAATTCATCAACTTTACTCTTTTTATACTCTTTAAAATTAAAGCCTTTATAATCATGACAAATAGATTTAAAATAGCTTGTTCTAAACTCATCATTATCAAAAGTACCATGAATAAATGTTCCTTTTAGATTTCTATTTTCATATTCTAAAGGATATTTTTTTGAGACTCCATGGTGTATCTCAAAGCCATTTACATCAAAGCCAAATAGTTTATAACTACTCTTTTTTAATATCTTTTCTTTTTTAAAAATAATATCATCATCAATAAAAGCAAATCCCTTTTCTATTGTTGCACTTTCATTTTCTAAAGCGTATTTATCATTTAAACTTTCAAACATCATCTCATAGCCACCACAAATTGCAAAAATATTTTTTTTAAACTCTTTAATATTTTCAAAAAGTCCTATATTTCGTAGCCATTTCAAATCTTTTATTACAAGTTTAGAACCAGGAAGTATTATCAAATCAAACTTATCTAAAGAGATATTAGAACTTATAAACTCTACAAAAATCTCTTCATCTGCAATTAGTGGTTCTATATCATTATAATTACTCATAGTAGGATATGAAATCACACCTACATTTACTTTACAGTTTTTCTTTATTTGAATATAGTTTTGTAAACTTTCACTATCTTCAAATCCTAAATTAAATTCACTATAAGGCAATACTCCCAAAACTGGAATTTTAAAATCTTCTTCTATGATTCTTATACCCTCATCAAATAAAGATATATCTCCTCTAAATTTATTTACAATTACTCCAATTACATTCTGCCTTAACTTCTTAGGTAACAGATGGTAGCATCCATAAATTGAAGCGAAAACACCACCTTTTTCAATATTGGCTACTAATATAATTTTTGTATTATAATAATCTGCAATAAAAATATTTGATAAATCTTTATCCATCAAGTTAAGTTCAACAGGACTTCCAGCACCCTCACTTATGATACAATCATACTTTTCATCTAAATATTCATAACATCTTTTTACAGCTGGTTTTAAAAGGTCTAAATCCCTATAATATTCTCTTACATCTTTGTTTGTAACTACTTTTCCCTCAACGATAAGTGAAGCACTACTTCCACGTCCTGATTTTAAAAGTATTGGATTTAGATGATATGAAGTAGGAATATCTAAGACTTCACTTTGAAAATATTGTGCAATTGCTATTTCACTTCCATCATCACAAACTTTTGAGTTATTTGAAACATTTTGAGCTTTAAAAGGGGCAACACTAAAGCCCTCTTCTTGTAAAATTTTTCCTATTACAAAAGTTAATGTAGATTTACCAGCATCGCTACTAGTTCCAAAGATTGATATATTTTTTATATTACTCAATATTTATACTCCAAACTTTTATACTTTATTTTTTTATTTTCAAAAGGATCTATTATTGCTTCTATTTGCTCAAAGCTATACTTTAAAGGAAAACCTATTTTTGAATTAGTTGCAGTTGTTTCAAGTTTATAAAAAGCTTTACCATTTACATATAAAGCCTTTTTATTCAAACTTTGATTTATATCCAAATGCACTATTACAAAAATATGCTTAGGCACAAGGACAAAATATGCTTCATATCCTTTTACATGCAGTAATGAAATAAGAAGATTTGATTTATCATCACAATCTCCAAAGTTTTGAGTTACGACATTTCTTGCACTTCTTGCAATACTTTCATTTACTTTATAAGGAATATTAGTAGTAAAATCAAGCATACTTTGAACTTCACAAATTTTATCGTTTTTACAATGTAGTGTTAATTTCTTTGCTAAAGAGTGTGTAAATTCATCAATTTTTACTTGATTTACATATGTTTTATCCTCTATATCTAAAAACTGTCTATCAACAATCTTAAAAGAGGTAAATATCATATAAAATACAAGTGCTATAAATATAATAGATATAATCAAAGAGATATAGTAAATAAACTTATTTTGAAATAGCATCTAAAGCCTTTTTAAAAGCATCTAAATCATTTTGAGACTTTACTGCAACTCTTACAAATTTCTCATCTAAAAAATCAAAATTACTACAGTCTCGTATCATTATTTTATACTCTTTTAGCTTTTCTTGTAACTGCTTTGCTGTATAGCTTTTAAGCCTTGCTAAAACAAAATTTGCACTACTATTAAAAATAAACTCAACTAAATTACTATTTTGTAAAATTTTTTCTAAATATATTTTATTTTTTACATTAATAGCAGTTGCAACTTTTCTAAACTTTTTATCATTTAAAGCCTCTTGTAAATAAATACTATCAAAAACAGAAAGCTTCCACATAGGTTCAAATTTTTTTAATTCATCAATATTTAATTTATTAGAAATAATAGTACCTACTCTAACTCCTGCACTACTATAAAACTTTGTCATTGATTTTAATATATATAGTTTTTCATATCTATGTATATATTTTACAGCAGAGTTATTATCCGTAAAATCTAAAAAACTCTCATCAATTAAAACTGTTGCATTTTGTTTTTGCCAATAGTTTAAAAACTTTTCAAGTTCATAATATGTCCCATCAGGGGTTGAAGGATTTACAAAGACTACAAGAGTGTTTTTTTCAATTGGCACATCAACTCTTTCAAGCCTATTTATAAGATTATAATCATACTTATAAATGTGACAAGCTTTTTTATACTCTAAATATGCAGGCGAATAAATAGTACAGTGATTTAAATCTAAGTGCCTAAAAAGTGTAAAAATAGCACTACTTCCACCATTGTACAACTCTAATTCAAACTCTTTTACTTTATAGTTTTTTGCTATTTTACTATATAATTTTTCATATTTTGGATATGAAGATATTTCTAAATTATTAAAATCATACTCAATTTCTGGCTTTACAAAATTTATATTTGAAGATAAATCTATAACTTCTTCAAGCTTACAATTTATGCTTTTTGCAAAGTTTTGTATATCTCCTCCATGCTCAAAAGTTTTCAAAGAAAAAATCCTATATTTAAAAGTAGTAACTCTGTTATTTCAATAGAACATCCTAAGCAATCTCCATTTACAAAACCAAATCTTTTATTTAAAATCTTTAAATTTAAATATAAAAACAGTAATGCCAAAACAAAAAGTAAAATTGCATTCATATTTAAATATATTGCAAAAACTAAAAAAATCAAAACAGCAAATCTAACTTTATTAACTCCATTTGCTTCAAAAGCTTGACTCATAAAGCTGTCTTTATTAAATTTAAAAAATGGTAAAATATATGTTAAACTAAGTCTTGAAAACATAAAAACTATTAAGATAATTTCATACTTTTTTTCATAAAGTAAATAAGCAATAATTGATACTTTTAAAAGTACAAAACTAAAAGTAGCAATTGCACCAATTGCACCAATAGTTGACTCTTTCATAATCTTATAAGCATCTTTTCCAGAATAACTTGCAAACCAAGCATCAACAACATCAGTAATTGCTTCTGTATGTAAATAACCATATAAACCAAGAGATATTACAGCACTTACAACACTTGCATATAAAGGATGAAAAAAACTACTTAAAAGTATAAAAATCAATATAGTAACAATTGCTATTAAACTTCCAATTAATGGTAAGAAAAACAGACTATATTTAAAAGTATTTTTATCTATTATCATCTCTTTTACAAATACAGGAAAAACTGTAAAATATGATAAACTAAAAGCAAAAGCATTAAAAATCTCTCTCATTTTAATCTTCTTTCTAATGAATATTTTACTTCTATAACTTCATCACAATTTTTTGCTAAAAATTGCCCTATTAAGCCTGAAATATCTACAAACTCCCTACTATATTTATCAATAGGAATTACACCATTATTTATATCATTTAAAATAAAAATAATATTACAATCAATTTCAAAAAGCTTTTCAAGCTGTTTTTCCATAAACTCATAACCTTCTTGAAGATTATTTAAAATAAACATCGTCATACAATCTATTAAATAAGTCTGTTTTGGTTTTATTACTTTAGTTAAATCTTTTGGCTCTTCAATAGTAATAAACTCTTCAGCTCTTTGTTTTATATGTCTATTAACCCTATCTTGCATTGCTTTATCTTCATATGAATTATCATATGTTGCAATATAGTATGGCTTTGCACTAGCAAGCATAAGTGCTTTTTTACTAGCACATGAACTCTTTCCTGATTTTTGTCCACCAAAGTAAAATGATTTCATTTTTATCCTAAATTTAAAAAACTTTTAATTCCACTAAAAATAATTTGTGCAGATAAAGCAGCAAGAAAAAGTCCTGTAATTTTAGAAATGACCATAAGTCCTTGCTTTCCAATAATTTTTTCAATATGGCTTGATAAATATAACATCACACCAATTGTAAAAATAGCCGTAACTAAAGCTAAACTTCCTGTCATTAACTTTGCAAAAGTATTAAACTCAGCACCCATTACAAGTAAAACCCCTATTGTTCCAGGCCCCATAGTCACAGGAATTGCCAAAGGAACTACTGCTAAATCTAAAACCGACTTATTGTTTATCTCTTGTTTATCTTTATTACCTTTTACAAGCTCAACTGCTGTTAAAAAAAGTAAAGCTCCTGCTCCTATTTTAAAAGCGTCTAAAGTAATCCCAAATACTGCAAAAATATGTTGCCCAAAAAAAAGTAATACTAAAGACATAATAATAATCGAAATTGTAGTTTTAATAGCAAGTGCATGTCTTTGTTTTACAGTACTCTCATTTGTAACTGTTAAAAATACTGACAATACAAAAAAGGGAGTCATAATAAAAAACATTTTTAAATATATTGATATAAAATATGCGCCAATTTCCAACTTACTCTCCTAAAAGCTCTTCTACTTTATTTACTATATCTTCTTTTTTTACACCATTTATACTTGCATATATAAGTGCAGCACCTGCACCTACTCCTTCTTTTGCTTCACCTTTATCATAAAGCTTTAATACTTTACTTTTACTAGTTAAAAAATCAAATTGAGAACTATATGCATTTATTTTAAAGTCCAATAACTCTAAAAGTGCTTTTATATCAGAGTTCTCATCTTCAAAAAGCCATTTTGTTGTACAAAGTGCAAGTTTAGAACTATCTATTTCTCCACCCATTGTTTTAAGTATTGAATTAACAGTTAATAAAACTGCTGCCATTTGAGTTCCTCCTGCAAGTATTAACTTATGTTTTGTTGCTTGAAGTCCTAAAATAAAACCTGCATTAAAAACAATCATATTATCACTTACATATGATAATCTTTCAAAAATATCCATATGAGGTTTTATATTTTCAAGTGCTGTATTTAGCACCTCATCTTTTATAGTTTTTGGATTAGTTTTAAAAGAGCTTGAAAAGAACTCTTTACAATCATAGCCTAAAGCAAGTGCTGTTGCCATTGCTGTTGTAGTTCCAGCAGGAATAGTCTCAGCTAGTATTGTATATTCATTTGAACTTTTATAGTTTTGTCCAAACTCAACACCTTTTTGAAAAACATCCATTGCATCAATATTTGCACCTGTTTTTATATTTTCACTTGCAATTATATTAAAATCATAAATTTTAAAGTGCTCAAATTTAGGTAAAACCTCTAAACCTAAATTTAAAAACTCTAAACTTGAAAAAGGTTTTAATTCATGCACTGCTCTTGTAATAAGTGCAGGTGTTGGAATACCTTTAGTAGTTGTAGCAATATTATCTAAAGAACGTACTTCTTTTATAGCTAGAAACTCTGCATCTAAAGTAGGAGTCAAATACATTTTTCCTGGAATACCAGCTTGTGAAATACCTTCAATTTGAGCTGTATTAGTAACAGAGCAAGATAATACAAAAGAGGCTTTTTTACCTCTTAAATACTCTAAAAAATCTTTTTTACCCAATATTGTATTAAAGTTCATAATTGAACCTTTCTTATAAAATTTGCGAAAGTATAACAAATATTTAATTGATATTTAGTTTATAACCAACGCCTCCTTGAGATATAATAGTATCTTTTGGTAATTTTTTCCTAACTCTTTTTATTAAAGCTCTAATATTATCATTTGTAGTTAAATCACCTTGCCATACATACTGTTCTATATGTTCAAAAGTAATAACTCTATCTTTATATTTTGCAAATAAGTTCATCAATAAAATCTCTTTTTTTGAAAGTTTTATTTCTTGCATATGTTTGTCAAAAAGCTTCTGTTTAATAATATCATAACTATAATCTTCACTAAGTTTTATTATGGCTTCTTCAGTTATACATAATCTATCTAACTTAGTTTCAAGTTCATATACAAAAAAAGGTTTTTTCAAATACTCATCACAACCTTTTGTGTAGGCATCTTTTATAGTATCTAACTCTACATTTGCACTTATTATAATACAAGGAGTAGAACTATATACACTTTTAATCTCTTTTAATAAAGATATTCCATCAATTCCAGGAACATTTATATCTAAAATAAAACAATCATACCCATCAAAGATTGCATTTATTGCATCTTTACCATTTTCAAACCAATCTACATGATAGTTTCGCTCTTCTAAACTCTCAATAATTAGATTAGATAACCTCTTGTTGTCTTCTAGCAACAATACTCTCATCTTTTCCTTTCAAACTATTTAAAGATACTAAAAGTTGTGCTCCTTTTTTGCACTCCAACGCTTCTATATTACCATCCATCTTATCTTCTATAATTAGTTTTGCCATATAAAGTCCAAAACCATCCCCACTCTTTTTTGTTGTATAAAAAGCATCAAAAATAATCTCTAAATTCTCTTTTTTTATACCTATTCCATTATCTTTTAAAAGTATATATATTTTATTATTTTCAGAATAAATATCAATAGTTATTTTTCCTTGAAAATCTTTTATTTCTCTCTTTTTTAAAATACTATCTCTTGAGTTATTTATAATATTTAGAATTGATTGCTTAAACTCATTTGGATAACCATAAACATTTAAATCATTATCTTTTTCGTAGTTTACTTCTACTTCAATATAGTTATATTTAATATTATGCTCTATAACCTTTAGTAGCTCTTTTATTGCATCTTGAACCGCAAACTCTTTTTTAGTATTTGATGGCTTAATAAATGCTCTAAAATCATCTATTGTTGTTGTCATATATTGTATTTGTGTCATTATTTCATCAACAAAATCTTTAGTATCTTCTAAACTTAACTCTTTATTTCTTCTTTTATGCATCATCATCTCTTGAGCAATTGTCGAAACCTCAATTAGTGGAGTTTTCCATTGATGTGCAATTGAAGTTATCATCTCCCCAATTTCAGAAAGTTTTGAACGCTGAATTAAAAACTGCTCTTCTTTTTTTCTTTGAAGCTCTAAATTTCTCATCTTTGTAATATCACTTATTACTGTAACAATACCTGCTTCTTTATTGTTTTTATCAAGATATACTTTTCTTTTTATAAAATATATCCCATCTTTATTTGCAAGTTTCAATTTTACTTCAATTTCATTACATAAAAAGTCATCAAAATCTCTAATTTTTTCATAAATCTCAGGTAAAACTTTACTCATATATTTTCCAATAAGTTTATCTTTTTTTGTACCTAAGAAATCACAAAAGGCCTCATTACACCCTAATAATACACCTTGATTACTCTGCCAATAAATTCCACTTTTTACATTATTTAATAAAACTTTATCCAATTTACTTTGTTCTACTAATTTTATTTCTAAACTTATTCTTTTTATTATATTAACCACAAGTGCTAATATTAAAAGAATTAAAAAAGGAATCATCACAAAACTACTATCAATTATTTCTCTATTTTTTTCAAAAAAACTTTGTGGTTTATTTATTACATTAGAAAGCATTGGAATATTTGAACTATCAATGCCATATTTTTTTAGCATCTCATCATCAAAAAAATATTTAGAACTTGGTGTTTCAACTTCTAAATTACCTGCTAGTTTTCTATTTTTCAAAATCTGCAATGCTTTTTTTGCAGCTACTTCACCTTGCTCTTGAGGGCTTACCATAATTCCCCCTACAACACCCTCTTTTAAGTGTATCTTATTTACTGCAAAAATAGGCACTTTTGAATTTTTAAATAGTTTTCTAATTTTATTATATGGAATATAATTATGATACCTATCTATATATAAACTAGTAAAAAGAGCTGCGCTATTTTTAGGAAGATTTCTTAAATCTCTTTTTAAATACTCAAAATCTACATTATCATTGAAAATAATCTTAAAATCATTTTTAAATTTTTCACTTGCTTTTAAAATCTGTTTTTTGATTGCGCTTGAAGAGAAAGAGCTATCACTTATAATATATAAAGTTGATAAATCAGGAATAACATCTTTAATTAATTCAATATTTCTTTTTATGTGTTTAAACTCTACAACCCCAGTTACAAACTCTTTTATGCTATCTGGAATTTGTGACTCTTTAAAATTTTCTACACCACAAAATACAATTGGCACACTATTAAAAATCTCTTTGTGTTTTTTTAATACAAAATCAAATGCATAATTATCAATAGCAATTATCAACTCATAATCTCTATTTGAAAACTTTTGTTTATAGAGTTTTTCTAAAAGTGAAAAATACTCTTTTGTATCAATTTTTTTACTATCCATGTACTCAAAAGTTAATTCATAATCAAGTTCATCTTTAAAAACTTTTTTTATTCCTTGAGTTATTCCATCACTCCATTTAAGACCACTATTATAAGAGTGCAATATAAGAATATCTTTTTGAGGTTGTGCATAAATTGAAGATATAAATAATAAAATAAAAACTAAAACTCTCATATAAAACTTCTTTTGTATTTTCTTACTATTCTAACAAAAAAGTCCTATTTTTATCCCAAAAGGCAGTTTATAATAAAAATACAAAACAAAAAGGAGAGGGAAATGTCACAATTTACAAAATCAATCATTCCAGTTGCCGTACTTGTTATTTTTTGGTTTATACCAGCACCAGAAGGATTAAGTGTTCAAGCATGGCACTTTTTAGCAATTTTCTTTGCCGTAGTAGTAGGCTTGATTATTGAACCAGTTCCAGCAGCACTAATAGGTTTTACAGGAATTTCATTAGTTGCTGTATTTGGTCTTATTTCTGATTCTGCAAAAGCAAATATATCATGGGCACTATCAGGATTTTCTAATACAGTTATATGGCTAATTTTTGCAGCGTTTATGTTTGCACTAGGTTATAAAAAAACTGGTCTAGGAAGAAGAGTATCTTTAATCATGATTAAATATATGGGTAAAAGCTCTTTAGGTCTTGGTTATGCTGTTGCTTTCTCTGATTTAGTCTTAGCTCCATTTATGCCTTCAAATACAGCTAGAAGTGCAGGTACAATCTATCCTGTTGCAAATAATATTCCACTAATATTTAATTCAACTCCAGATAATGAACCAAGAAAATTAGGTGCATATATTTCATGGGTTGCAATTGCGACTACTTGTGTTACAAGCTCTATGTTTCTAACAGCACTTGCACCAAACCTTCTAGCTGTTGATTTAATAAACCAAGGAAGTGGAAATCTAATTTCATGGTCAGCATGGGCTAGTATCATGTTACCTCTTATGATTCCACTATTTTTATTAACTCCATGGTTAGTTTATGTAGTATATCCACCAACTCAAAAAACTTCACCAGAAGCTCCAGCATGGGCAGCAAAAGAGTTAGAAAAATTAGGTTCAATTACAAAAAAAGAGTTATTAATGGCAACACTTGCACTAGTTGCACTTCTTCTTTGGATTTTTGGTAAATCAGTAGGAATTCACTCAACTACTGCTGCAATTGCAGTTGTATCTGTAATGGTTTTATCTGGTATTATTACATGGGATGATGTAATCTCAAATAAATCAGCATTTAATGTACTTATTTGGTTTGCATCACTTGTAGCAATGGCTTCAGGTCTTAAAAAAGTAGGTGTTTTAGAGTGGATTGGAAGTGGAGCAGAAACTTATCTTTCTGGATTAACACCAACAATGCTTATTCTTTCAATGTTAATACTATTTTTTGTATTACACTACTTTTTTGCAAGTACTACTGCACATACAACAGCTTTAATGCCAATTTTCATAGCTATTGCTATGAAGCTAATGACACCTGAACAATTATTACCGTTTTCTATACTATTAGCAGGTAGTTTAGGTCTTATGGGTATTATTACTCCATATGCAACTGGACCATCTCCTATTTGGTATGGAGCAGGATATATATCTCAAGCAAGATGGTGGGGATTAGGTGCTATATTTGGAGCACTTTATTTAGCAGCTATCTTAATAGGTTCATTTATATTTATCTAAATAAAAAGGAGTTAACTCCTTTTTATTTACTTTATACTTTAATTAAGGTCACTATTATAAAAAGCACCGTAAAATTTCAAAGATTTACAAAAGGTCTTTTATGAAATTTCTTACGATAATAGCTTTATTACTAATCTTAAATGAAACAAACTATGGGTTTTCTAGTTTTATAAATAAAAATAAAATAAAAAATATTCTTAAAAAAGAGTTTGATAATAAAATAAAATTAATCTCATATGAAACAGTGTATGCTCCATCAATTGTCCCTTTACCTCAAGATTTTAAATTTGTAATACTTTATGATAAAAAAGAGGATTTTTATTTTACAATTGCACATGACTTTAGAGGCAAAAAAAAAGATTCAAGAGAAGATATCATAGAGAAAATAAAAAAGAGTAAAGAAGAGCAAATTAAGTATATAGACAATCTCAAAGAAAAAGCAAAAGTTTTTAAAAAATATTATAATAAAGAGTTTTTTATTATTTATGACGAAACTTATAGTAAAAATGTATTTATTACTTTTTTAGATATTAAAGATTTTGATAATACATATGCAATAAAAGAGTTTAACAAAATACAAAATTATTTAAAAGATAATCAAAAAGATATTATAGAAATAATGCCAAAAAAATATACAAAATATTTTAAAGAACAAATATCAAAAAACTACTACTCACAACATGAAAAAACAGACCTTATAAAAGATTTATATAAATCAAAAAAAGAAGAAGTTATCTATTCATCTAAAGCTTTAAACTCAATACTTTTTAGAACTTATTTTAAAATCTCTTATGAAACTTATGAAGATATGGAACATAGAGTAGTAAATAGTTATTTAATACATAAAGATAATCAAATGTCACAAGCAAGAGGTTATACATTAGGTGCTCATGTTGAAAATCTTTATAAAAGAGCTCAAAATATAGATATTGATTTAGGTGTAAAAATGAGAGAACTAATCAAAGATAAATATTTTAAAGAGTTCAATAAAGAGTTAAAGATTAATTTTTTAGACTCTTATTTAAATTGGGAAAAAAATATACTTAATATTGAAGTATATGATTTTTTAATAGATGAAAAAAAAGTCTTAAAAACTCACTATTTAAAATATGATTTTTTAACAAACCAATTTATTGAGCATAAAGATTAAATAAAAGGGATAAAATCCCTTTTAAAAACTTCTATTTACAATTTCTAAAAACTCTTTAGCAGTTTTAAATCCAACGATTTTAGCCTCTTTAATCTCTTTATTGTTTTCATCCCAAAAAATTAATCCAGGAGGTCCAAAAATACCATATTTTTTTTGCATCAATTTATCATCAGCACTATTTTTAGTAACATCTGCTTTTAAAAGAGTAAACTCTTGAAGTTTTTGTTTTACTTTTTCATCTGTAAAAGTTATCTCTTCTAACTCTTTACAAGCCACACACCAATCAGCGTAAAAATCAAGCATAACAGGTTTTGAAGACTCTTTTATAGCCATATCTAATTCATCTAAATTCTTAACATATTTCCATTTTATATCATTTATACTAGTTGATTTTGAAGTTGATAAAGTAAGTTTATTAAGAGGTTTTAATATATCATTTGCACCACTTATTGCCCCAACAAAAGCAATAACACCATAAACTAATAAAACAACTGTAAATGTTCTTATTAAGATATGTTTATACATTTGTAAATATATTGATGCTCCAATTAATAAAAATGCCCATAAATACATAGTATATTGTGGTATAACTCGCTCTAACATCCAAATTGCAATACCAAGCATTACAATACCAAAAATTTTAGAAATACTATCCATCCAGCCACCTGGTTTTGGCATAAATTTACCAGCACCTACACCTATTAATAATAAAGGAAGTCCCATTCCAAAGCTAAGTACAAATAGTGCTAAACCACCAAGAACTGCATCTCCTGTTTGACCTATATAAACTAAAGCTCCTGCTAATGGTGGAGCAACACAAGGACCTACAATTAAAGCAGATAAAAATCCCATAATTGCAATTCCTAATACTCCTTGTTTCTCTTTTCCCTCAGTTGTTTTATTGATTTTGTTTTGAATAGCTTGAGGCAATTCTAATTTAAAGTAGCCAAACATAGAAAAAGCTAAAGCCACAAATATTAATGCAAAAACAACTAAAACATAAGGATTTTGAAGTGCTACTTGTAAGTTTGCACCAAATAGACCTGCAACTACACCTGCAATAGTATATGCAAGTGCCATAAAGAAAACATATACAAAAGATAAGAAGAAACCTTTAAGTGGTGTTAATCTTTCATTGTTACTAGCTTTTACAATTATTGATGAAAGTATAGGAATCATTGGGAAAACACAAGGTGTTAATGAAAGTAATAATCCAAAGCCAAAAAATGTTGCTAATACTAAAAGGAAGTTTCCACTTGCTAATGTATTTGCAATAGAATCAGTCTCACTTAAAGCTTGTTTATTTTCTAAAGGTTTTACTTCTTGAACTTTTGAAGCTGTTTTTGAATAAGTATATGTTTCACTCATAGGTGCATAACATAACCCAGCTTTAGAACAACCTTGAAATTGAACCTCTATTTCATAACTATTTGTTTTAAATTTTGATTCTAATAAACTTAAAGGAATCTTTATATTTTGCTCACCAAAATGTACAATAAACCCATCATATTCAACTGGTTTAGGGATATTTAACTCTTTCGTAATTTCTAATTTTTCAGGAGTATTGATAAAAATTTTTAACATATTATCATATAAATATATATCTTTACCAAGTTTAATATTAAAAGTAATATTTTCATTGTTTTTTTCAAACTTTGTTTGAAAAGCTTGTTCTGGTGTTAAGAAATCATCATTAGAGATTGCAAATAAAGAACTAAAAGAAAAAATCAATACTAAAAGAAATCTTTGTATCATTTAATTTTCCTAAAAATAGTTTTTAACATTTAAATGTAATTGAGAAGGTGTTTTTATCCCAACCTCTTTTTTTAAAAATATTCCATTTTTAAAATATACAGTTGTAGGAATTGTTCTTATTCCATACTCTTTTGCTAATTCAGGTTGCTTATCTACATCTACTTTATAAACTACAACATTAGAACTATTAGATTTTTCAAACTCTTCTAAATTTTTAGACATTATCTTGCATGGTGGACACCAAGTAGCATAAAAGTCAACAATTACATTTTTATTTTGTAGCTTTTCATCAATATTTTGAGCTGTAATATGTTCTGCTGCAAAAGATGAAATAAAACTAAATAATAAGATTAAAACTACTCTTTTCATACACTTACCTTTAAGATTTTTTAGTATTATAGTAAATAATTGTAAAGAGTTTGTTAATAGAAACTTGTATTTATTAAACTAACTTTCAAATTATAAGATTTATTAATATTAGCTTGTTAAAATTCTGTTTTTTAAAAGGACAATTATGCAAGAAGAAGTAATAGATTTAATTCCTAGAAAAGTTGATTTAATGAATAAGGATAATGTTGTTTTAATTGATGTAAGAACAGATATAGAGTTTAAACAAACAGGAGTTATAAAAAACTCACATAAACTTACTTTTTTTGATATTTATGGAAATTATGATTTAGAAAATTGGATGCAAGAGTTTCAAAAGTTAGTAACATCTAAAAACCAAACTTTTATACTAATTTGTGCCCATGCAAATAGAACACGAACAATAGGAAACTATCTTATTGGATTAGGTTATAAAAACTGTGCTCACTTACATGGAGGTATAGCACAATGGATAAAAGAAGGAAGAGAAACAGTTTTCAATTAATATACTACTCTTCTGTTTTCTTTTTTCCAAGAGTTAAAACCACCTTTTAAATAAAAAACCTTTTTAAATCCAGCTTTTTTTAACTCTTTTGCTAGGTTTTTTGCTTTTGTTCCATCCTTATCTATAAGAGCAAAACTTTGATTTGGACTTTTTATAACTTTTAAAAGTTTATATTTCCATCTTTTCATTTCAAGTTCCGAATTACCTTCATATGTAATTTTATATGAACTTGGAATTAAACCTTCATCTTTTTGTTCTTTTTTTGTTCTTATATCGATTATTATAGCACTTTTTGAAATATACTTTTGTAAAGTTTTAGTATCAATAAAACTAGTAGTATTTGCAAGAAGAGGTAAAAAAGTAGCTAATAAAAGTAGTATTTTCATAAGGTATCCTTTGTTATAAATTATAACAAAAAATATTATAAAAAAGAGATAATATTTCTATTATCTCTTAAAGTTTAAGCATCTTGTGCTTTTTTTTCTTCATTTACTTTTTGTAAAACTTCAATAACTGAATCAAGATTTGCATAAGGAATATGTGATTTCCATTCAATATCTTTACCATTTAATGCAATTCCAATACTAACAACATCTTCTGTTTTTTTTCCGTATGGCTCAGTAATATTTGAGATAATTATCTTACCTTTTTTTGTTCCTGATAACTCAAGTGTAGCTATTTGTGTAGTTGTTGACATTATCTATTCCTTTTTTAATTTTTTTCATTTTGACAAAACTTAACTTTTAATTAAATTAAATTTTTACAGCTATATTAAGTGTGAAGCTATTTCTTAAACTTTGTTACTTAATAGTTCCTATTTTTTGTCCAAATTTTACTTTTTCATTTAAAAGCTCTTCTAATTGAACACTTTGTTTTTCCCAAACCATTACAACAGTTGAACCCATTTTAAAATAGCCTAAAGTTTGACCTTTTTTTACTTTTAAATCATCATACTTTATAACTTTTATATCTTTTGTATTTTTATTTGTTTCAACACTTGGCTCAAACTCAAATACCATTTGTCCAACATTTAAAGCACCAACAAAAACCATATAGAAAATTTTATTATTTGCAAAGCACTCTAAAATAACCCTTTCATTTTGAACAAATAAATCAATCTCTTTATTTAGGTATTTAAAATTAACTGGATACAGTTTTCCTGGAACATGTATTAGTTTTTTAATTTCACAATCAATTGGTGCATGATACCTATGATAATCACTTGGTGCAAGATAAAAATTCATATAACTTCCATCTTTTACCATAGGAAAAGTATCAGTACAATAATAAGTAAGTAAATCTTCAACAGAATACTCCATACCTTTTATTTGAAAAAGAGTCTCTTTATGTAAACTTCCTGCTTGTGTAATAAAACTATCAGCAGGTGAGATAAAACTTTTTTCGTCTTCATCAATTTGTCTTGGTATAGCAAGCTCTCTTGTAAATAAATCTGTTAAAGATTTATAATATTTTGCATTTCTAAACTCACTCATATTTATCTTAAATATCTTCACATATGCGTTATTTATCATCTTTTGAAAAAAAGAGGGAAACTCTTTTTGTGCAAACTTTCCAAAATATTGTGAAATCAAGTTTGTTATGTGCATTATTGTCCTTAATAATTCTTTTTAATCAAATATTCTATCAAAATCTCACTTGATTTTTAAAATTAAAATATAAATTTTTAATGTAAGATAAATAAGTGTATCTTTAAGTTAATATTTCACAACAATTTATAAGAATTTTTATATAAGGAAAAATTATATGTATAAAATCGTAGTAGCAAATCAATGTGGCTGTTTTAAAAGAAGTGACCTTGAAAATAATATATCTTTTAATTCAAAAGATGATGCTCTTTTAAGTGCAGTTCAAATGAAAGATAAGATGAATAAAGAGTTCTGTGGAAAGCATGAGTTTCAAGTTGAAGAGATGCAAAATAATTTTGTGATTTCATTTGATACTCAACCTAAATCAACATGCTGTGGAGATGGATGTTGTAGTTAAAACTACATCCATCTTTTAAACTATAATAATCTTTTAATCTTTAATCTTTAAAATTTAGTTAAAATTACAAAAACTTTCAAAAAAGAGTACTTATGAATTTCAAAAAAACCTTAAATTCTTCATTTAAAAGTGCTTGGATAATATTAAAATTAGTAATTCCAATATATATCCTTGCTGAAATACTATTTTATTACAATACACTATCATATGTATCATTTTTAGTTGAACCTTTTACTTCTATTTTAGGTTTACCAAAAGAGGCTTCACTATCTATAATTAGTGGAATGTTTTTAAACCTTTATGCAGCTGTTGCATTTGCTGCTCCTCTTGATATGACAGCCCAACAATGGACTGTTTTAGCAGTATTTTTAGGTATTTGTCACTCTTTAGTAGTTGAGAGTGTTATTATGAAAAAAATTGGTTTATCAAATACTTACTCATATCTTTTAAGATTTATTGCTGGATTAATAGTTGCATATATAACTACTTTTATTCCTGCAAACTACTTTATCTCAAATATTAATTTAGATGCATTTGAAGAAAAAAGTTATGATAGTTTAATTTCATTACTTCAAGTATCATCATATAATGCGTTTATTCTTTCAATAAAAATTATCGCTCTTATTACTGCTTTGATTTTTCTTATGGATTTTATTAAAACAAGAGATTTCATACAAAAAAGTGGTAAAAATATAAGTAAAAGTTTCTCCATCTTAGTTGGTATTTTTTTAGGAATTACTTATGGTGCTGGTATATTAATAGAAGAAGCAAAAGGTACAAATTTAAGTAAAAAAGATATTTTTTTTATTGGTACTTTCTTAATGATTTGTCACGCAATTATTGAAGATACTTTATTATTTGTAATTTTTGGTGCAGATTTTACAATAGTAATTGCAATTAGAACAATTGCTGCAATTATAATCTCATACTTAATGTTATATTTTTATGATAAAAGGCAAGAAGTAAGAGTTTCAAAGCAAGGTATTTAATTTAATACCTGCTTTGGAATAAGCATATAAAGCTTACCTTTTTCTTTCATTTTTCCTGCATAATCAAAAGCTTTATCGCCAAATCCCCAGAAAAAATCTGCTCTTATTTCACCTTTTATAGCTCCTCCTACATCAGCTGCAACCATTAATTTATTAATATCCTCTTTAGTAACAGGATTTGAAGTAGAAATAAAAACAGGCATTCCTAAAGGTATATATCTTCTATCAACTGCTAAATTTCTTTTTGAAGTAAGTTCAACTCCTAAAGCACCTGTAGCACCTTGTTTTGACTCTTTAAAAAAAACATAACTTTCATTATGATTTAAAATTTCATCAAGTCTATTTGGATTTTTATCAAAATATGCTTTCATACCTTGAATTGAGGCATTATTTCTAGTAATAAAACCATTTTTTAACATATATTTCCCAACTGACTTATATCTTCTTCCATTTTGATTTGCATAACCAACATTTAAAACTGTTCCATCTGTTAACTTTACTTTTCCAGAACCTTGAATATGAAGTAAAAAAAGTTCAAATTTATCATCTACATAACAAATAGGCTCTAAATTACTATTTTCTTCTTTTTCAAGTTCAGCTCTACTATCATAAGGTATTAATCTATTTCCTTTTAGTTTTCCTCTTAATCTATACTTTTTTAACTCTGGATAAACATCACTTAAATCAACAGTAATCATATCTTTTGGTGTTTTATAAATAGGATATTTGTAAATCTCATTTTTTGTTAAACTTCCATGTAGTAAAGGTTCATAATAGCCAGTTATTATACCTTCATCACTTCCTTTATTATCTATTAACTTATATGCTTCAAAATTAGAGATAAAAAACTCTCTTGCATTTTTTACATCATTTGCTTTTAAACAAACATCCTTAAACATATCATATCTTTTAGAACGAGTACAAGCTTTTTTAAATACTTCTAATGCATAATCTAAATCATCATTATAAAAATCTTCAATATCATAAAAATTTACTTTTTCTAAAGATGCCTTAGATATATCATCGTATTTTTGGTACTCTTTGATAGAACATCCAGTAAAAATTAAAACTGTAATAAAAAAAATTAGTAAATGTTTCAAAACTGCTCCTTTAATTTTGCAGTATTTTAACATCTTAAAGTAAATATTTAATTACAAAAAATTAATGACTTTGAGGATGTACTTCTTTTAAGCCACAATGTTTACATCTATACTCAAATTCAACTACTCCAGAACAGCCATGATTTTTCAATACTCTTTTTGTAATTGCTTCGTTTTTAAACATTGTTTTTGTCTGTTCATCAAAAAAAGTTCTGGTTTTTTCACCACAATTTGGGCATTCTCCTGAATCCAGTTTTTTAACTCTTTGATGCTTAGTTTTAAAGTAAAGTAATATTGAGAATATTACTAAAAGAAAAGTTAGTAGTAGAAATATTAGTGTTTGCATAAGGGAAGTCACCTTCCCTTTGCAAATAAAATGTTATTGTGCAAGATTATTCAACCTCAGCGTCAATTACATCGTCATCATCTTTTTTAGCTTTTTTATTAGCTTGTCCTGCTTGTCCACCTTGAGCTTGTTGCTCTTTTGCGTACATAGCTTCTGCTAATTTATGGCTTACTTCAGTTAATGCTTTAACTTTTTCTTCAATTTGCTCTTTTGTAGCATTTTCATCTTTTAAAATCTCTTCTAAAGCTGCTGCTGCATCTATAATTTTTTGTTTTTCTTCTTCTGAAACAGCACTTTCATTCTCTTCTAAAGTTTTTCTTGTACTATGAAGTAATGAATCTGCTTGGTTTCTAACTTCAATTACTTCTTTTCTTTTTGCATCAGCTTCTTTATTTGCTTCAGCTTCATTTACCATTTTTTCAATCTCTTCATCACTTAGTCCAGATGAACCAGAGATAGTAATTTTGTTCTCTTTTCCAGTTCCTTTATCTTTAGCAGATACATTTAAAACACCATTTGCATCAATATCAAATGTTACTTCAATTTGAGGAACACCTCTTGGAGCTGCTGGAATATCTGAAAGTTCAAACATACCTAAAGATTTATTATCTTTAGCAAACTCTCTTTCCCCTTGAGTTACATGAATTGATACAGCTGGTTGGTTATCTTCTGCTGTACTAAATACTTGAGATTTTTTAACAGGAATTGTAGTACCTTTCTCAATTAATTTAGTCATAACTCCACCAAGAGTCTCAATACCTAATGATAAAGGAGTTACATCTAATAGTAATACATCCTTAACATCTCCTTTTAATACACCAGCTTGAACTGCAGCACCTTTTGCAACAACTTCATCTGGGTTTACACCTTTATTTAAATCTTTTCCAAAATAGTTTTTAACTACTTCATTAGCTTTTGGTAATCTTGTAGAACCACCAACCATAATAATTTCTTGAATCTCACCTTTATCAAGTCCTGCATCATCTAAAGCAGTTTTAATATGAGATAATGTTTCATTGATTAAATCTTCAGTCATAGACTCAAACTTAGCTCTTGTTAAAGATTTTACTAAGTGAACTGGTCCTGCATTACCCATAGAAATAAATGGTAAGTTAATCTCAGTTGATTCTGCTGAAGATAACTCTTTTTTAGCATTTTCTGCTGCATCTTTTAATCTTTGTAATGCCATTTTGTCATTTTTAATGTCAAAACCATTCTCATCTTTAAACTCTTTTGCTAACCAATCAATAATTCTGTTATCAAAATCATCTCCACCTAAAAATGCATTACCATCTGTTGAAAGAACTTCAAATGTTCCATCCCCAATTTCAAGTGTAGTAACGTCAAATGTACCACCACCTAAATCATAAACTAATACTTTTTCTTCACCTTTTTTATCAAGTCCATATGCTAGTGATGCTGCTGTTGGTTCATTGATAATTCTTAATACATTTAATCCTGCAATTGTTCCTGCTTCTTGAGTAGCTTTTCTTTGAGCATCATTAAAATAAGCTGGTACTGTAATAACTGCATCAGTTACAGGTGCTCCTAAATACTCTTCTGCATCTGCTTTTAATTTTCCTAAGATTTTTGCAGAAATCTCTTGTGGAGTATATATTTTTCCTGCAATATCAACTGCAGCAGCTCCATTTCTATCTACAATTTTGTACCCTACTTTTTCTTGTGCTTCTTTTGCATTCTCTTCTTCCATCATAAGACCCATAATTCTTTTTACAGAATATATAGTTTTCTCTGGATTTGTAATAGCTTGTCTTTTTGCTGGATCACCAACTAAAACTTCATTTTTATCAGTAAATGCAACAATAGATGGAGTAGTATTTTTACCCTCTTTATTTGGTATAACTTTTGCTTCCCCACCTTCATAAACTGCCATACAAGAGTTAGTTGTACCTAAGTCAATTCCAATTACTTTGCTCATTTTATTTCCTTATCAAATTTTGTTTTTTAATTTATAATAATTTTTCTAATCTATCTAGTTTTATGACATTTCGGTCAAACTTATCTATTTTTTACAAATAGAAACCATTGCAGGTCTTAGCAATCTTTCTTTATACTTATAACCTTTTTGTAACTGCTGTACAATCTGTCCATCATCATGTTCAGAACTATCAACTTGCATTACTGCATCATGAAAATTTGGATCAAATTCACCATCAGTTTCAACTACACTAATATCATGTTTTTCAAATACTGTTGTAAAGTTTTTTAAAGTTAATTCAATTCCCTCTTTTAACTTTTCCAATAACTCTTCTGCACTTAACTCTGCATTTGCAGATTGTAATGCCATTTCTAAAGTATCAATTGGTGTTAGTAAATCTTTTGCAAACTTTTCAGATGCATAATCTATTGCTTGATACTTCTCTCTTTCTAATCTTTTTTTAATATTTTCAAAGTCAGCATGAACTCTTAAATATTTATCTTCTGCTTCTTTTAATTTCTCTTCAAGTTCAGCTTTTACACTCTCTACAGTCTCTTCTTTTACCTCTTCAGTAGTGTTGTCTTCACAAGTTTGTTCTTCTTGATTTTGTACTACTTCTTCTTGTTGTAATTCTTCTTTTTTTTCTTCGCTCAATTTTCACTCCTAAGACATACTAATTTGGTTATAAAAATACTCAAAATCTTTTGATAACTCGCCAACTACAAGCATTTTAGAATTATATCCTTTGATATTACACTCATGGCAAATTGCAGTATAGCCACTTGGTAATAACTCTTCAAAATATAAGCCCTCTTCACATTTGTCTATAACTTCTCCATTTAAAAACGAATTAATAATACTTTCATCAAAATCATAGCTAAGAGCTAATCTTAAAAACTCTTTAGTGTTATATATTGAAAGGTCTCTTTTTTTCACAAACTGCGAAATCTGTTCATATAATTCATAAGCTCCCACATCTTTAGATATTTTTATAATATGATTAATTTCTAAACCAATCATATCTTGCAAAAATCTATAAAGTGCAGAAGAGAACTTTATTGTAATTGGAAAATTATCAAATTCCAAAATCATATACTTATCTTGGATATTAATTATATTTACCAATTTATCATTTTTAAGCTCTTTTATAAAAACAGTAAGACCTATTACTTGGGCTAAATGCTCAATAGTTCTTAAATCAACAAAAGATAGTTTAAAATTTAACTTACCATGCCAATACTGCTTTAAAGCTTCAGTAGTTGGTGTTCTTCCACTACTTGCATGTGCTTGGGCTAAATAACCCTCATCACCTAACTTCTTAAAGTACCCTCTAATAGTTGCTGGTGAGTAAGCGATATCATACATTGATTTTAACTGACTAGAGCCAATTGGCTCACAGTGTTCAATATATGCTTTGATAATAGACTGTAATAAAAACTCTTTTTTATCAATCATTTAAAACCAATCTTTTGAATTTTTAGCACTCATTCTCTTGAACTGCTAAAGTATTATAACTTATTGAGTGTATATTTGTCAAGTACTTTTTGAGTCTTTTTTTATAAAAGTTTTTAAATAATAATTTATAGAGTATTTTTTATATATAAATTATATATTGTTAAGATAGTTTTATAATTTTAACTTATTATAATCAATTTTTTTAAATTTAATTTTTTTAGATTTTCTTACTTTAAAATCTTTATATAATAATAGTTTTGTTAAAATTTTCGATTATTAATTATAAGGAAAAATTATGAAATATCAACTTACAACAAATAAATCATTTGATGAGACTTATGAAGCACTTCAAGAGTCTATTGTAAAAAATAAATTTGGACTTCAACATACTCATAATGTACATGAAAAACTAAAAGCAAAAGATGTTGAGCTTGGAAGAAGATGTCTAATATTAGATATATGCCAGCCATATATTGCTAAAGAGATTTTAGATATTGACCCAAGTGTTAGCTCAGTTTTGCCATGTAGTATCTCTTTATATGAGGATGAAGGGAAAACAAATATATGTGTAGTTAAGCCCTCTTTTCTATTCCCTCAATTAAATGAAAAATTAAAACCACTAATGCAAAGAGTTGAAAAAACAATCTTTAAAATAATTGATGAAGCAGCGGCTTAAACACTTAATGTAAACTCATCAAATAAATAAGCAGGAAGTTTTTTTTCTAATTTTAAAGTTAAATTGATGGGTTTTTCACCTTCATGCTTTATAGTATTTGCTAATCCTAAATATATGAAATTTTGTGTTTTTCTATCTACTGTAATAAACTTTCTTACAAAAATATGGATTTTTATCTTATATTTTTTATTATCAATTAGTTTTTGACCATCACCTTTGTTTATAGTTGCATTAGGTTTTGTTTGCCAAGAAAAAGTATCATTTGTAAAGAAAGTATTATTATATCTTTTACTTTTTACTGCATTTTGTTTATCTAAATTTATAAATAAAAAGTAGTCATTTTTATATTTTAGCTGTCCACTTCCCCTAAAAGAGCTATGTATCTTATCTAAATTGCAAAGCAATGCAATATTTTTCATATTATACTTTTCATAAAGTTTAAAAAATGGTAATCCATAATAAGCTCTTCCAAACTCTTTTTCATATAAAACAATTCCATACTCTAAACTATTTTTTATAATCTGTTTTTGTTCTTTTACTTCTAAACATCTTTTAAAGCTTTGAGATACATATAAAATCTCATTATTTAAATCAACAACTTTTTCATATCTTTTTATTTGTGCACTATCAAAGAAATCTTGATTTAAGTATCTAAAACTATGTTTTATACTTTGTATATCAACTTTTTCTTGATATTTTAAAATCTCTTTTTTTGCTGTTAAAATATCTATTGAATCATGATTTATAAGATATTTTAGTATAGCAAACTCATTAACTCTTTTTAAATTAATATGTGAATCTATAAATCTAATAGTCTTTAAGAACTCTAAAGAGTAATTGTTAGTAGTTTTTTGTACTTTTAATACAAACTCTATATATGATTTACTATCATCTATAAAATCTTTTGGATTAATTGTTGTTTCATAAGTTATAAAATCTATAAGATAAACAGATTTTTTAATACTATTTTTAAACTCTAAAAACTGTTGTTTTAAATATCTAAAACTACTAAAATTTTTCTCTTCTAACTGTTTTAAAACCCTATTTTTTGAGATTTCATCCATACAAATAAAACTATTATTTGGTATTGTTGCAAAACTATTATTAAGTGCAAGCTTTACACTATCTTTATCTATTGCTTTATTGGATAAAAGAGCATATGCAATTAAATAAGCTCTGTTATGATTTCCAATAAAATCTAAAATAGTTAAAAACTCTTTATCTTTTGTCTTTCTAAGTCCTCTTCCTAATTGCTGTATAAATACTGTTGAAGAAGTTGTTGGTCTTAACATTAAAATTGTATTTATTTTGGGTATATCTACACCTTCATTAAAAATATCTACACAAAAAATAACTTCTAAGTTACTATTTTCATCTTGTAATTTTTCAATAGCTTTTTCTCTACTTGATATTGAATCTTCTGCTAAAAGTGTAGTTGATACTACTTCTTTTTTATTAAACTCTTCACACATATAGTTTGCATGTTCTTTATTTACACAAAAAGCTAATGCCTTTCTTTTTTTATTGTCATGTCCATAAAATTTTAGTTGTTCTAATATAAAATCAACTCGTTTATTAACACTTAAAAGCTTTGCCAGCTTAGGAATATCTTCTAAATTAATATCCTTATAATCAGTTACTATATCGCTTATACCAAAATAGTGAAAAGCACAAACCAAGTTTCTCTCTAAAGCATCGTTTAATCTTAAATCAATTGCAATATTATCTTCAAAAACTTCATAAACATTTTGCTCATCACTTCTATTAGGTGTGGCAGTTAATCCCAAAGAGAATTTTGGTTTAAAATAGGAGTAAACTTTTTGAAAACTTGGACTAGTAATATGATGGGCTTCATCATATACTATATAGTCAAACTCATCTTTTTTGAATAGCTTTAGATTTTTACTTATTGTTTGTATAGTTGCAAAAAGATACTCAGCATTAATCTCTTTTTTATTTCCAGTAAAAAAACCATAACTTTTAGAACTTATAACTTTTTCAAAACTAAATTTTGAAGAGATTAAAATATTTTCTCTATGGGCTAGAAATAATACTTTTTTTGCATTAAAGTTTTTTATATCAAAAGCACTAAGATAAGTTTTCCCTGTACCTGTTGCACAAACTGCTATTGCTTTATCTTGTCCATTCTTTCTTAAGTTAATTAAATTTTTCAATGCTTCAATTTGCATACTATTTGCTTTTAACTCTTGTTTAAAAATAAACTCTTTATTGATTTTAACACTATTTGTTTTTAAAAAATTTTCATAAGAGTTTAAAAAATTTTCATCTAAAAAATAAGCTTTTTGAAATAGTATATCATACTGATGTAGCACTTCAAGAGTAAAATTATCTTCTTTTTTGCTAACTACTTTTAAATTCCATTCTATATTTGATTTAAATGCACTTGCTGTTATATTTGAAGAGCCTACAATTATTTTATAGCTATCTTCAAACTCAAAAATATAAGCCTTACTGTGAAACCCCACTTTATTACTATCAAATATTTTTAATTGAATATTATTAAACTCTTGAAGTTTTTTAAGAGCTTTTATCTCTGTAAAATTTAGATATGTTGAAGTTAAAACTTTGCCTTTAACTTTTCTTTGTTCACACTTTTTTAAACTATTAAGTAATAGTTGTAAACCACTATAATTTATAAAAGCTACATTTATATAAAAACTTTTACAAGAATCAAAAAGATTTGTTAAAATATTATAAAAATTATCTGTTTTACTATTTGTTAAAAGTTTTTTCATTTAATTATATGGCAACCTAATTATAAACTTTGCACCTTTATGCATACTATTGTTATAAGTAAAAGATACATTTTGTGCCTCTATACTTCCATTTAAACTCTCAGTTATTATTTTATATGTCATATAAAGACCAAGCCCTGTGCCTTGACTTTGATGCTTAGTTGTAAAATAAGGTTCAAATATAGAGTTTAAAATCTCTTCTTTTATTCCACCTGCTGTATCTTTTATCTCTATTACTACTTCATCTTCTTGCATATATGCTTTTAAAAATACTATTTTTTGCTCTATTTGACTATCTATTAATGCATCTTTTGCATTATTTAAGATATTCAACATAGCTTGATTTAACTCATTAAAATAACTTTTTATAAATATATCATGCTCAATATTCACCCTATTCTCAATAAAACTATTTTCCAAAGCAGGTCTTATTAAACTTAATGATTGTTCAAATAAATCTTTGATATTAAACTGCTCTTTTTGTTTTGTGTCTTTTAAATAGTTTTTAAAATCATCAATTGTTTGAGATAAAAATTTACTATTTCTCATTATTGCTTCAACAGATTCATTTAAAACCTCATCTGTAAAATCACCTAATTCTTTTCTTAACTTTAAACTACTTGCAGCAGTAGTTATTGCTGTTAAAGGTTGTCTCCATTGATGAGCAATATTACCAATCATCTCTCCCATACTTACAAGTTTAGATTGCTCTAAAATTAATTTTTCTTTTTGTTTTAGTTCAGTTAAATCAAAAATAGAGATAATTAAAGACTTTTTATTTTCAAAAAAGATACTCTCTTTTTTTACTAATATAGGAAATTCGTTTCCACTTTTATCTATTCCTTGAAACTCAAAAGCTTTATTATTTAACTCTTTATTTAAAATGCTTCTTGCAAAGTGATTATCTACATAAGTGTTGAAAACATCATCATTATTTTTATATTCAAAAACTTTTAAAAAAGACTCATTTGCATATTTAATTTTATTATCTCTTACTATTATTATCGCTTCAATAGTTGAGTTTAGCAATACTTTAAAACTATTTAAAGAGTTTTCTAAACTCTTTTGTGTATCTTCAAGCAAATAGTTTGTCTCTAAAAGTTTCTCTTTTTGTTTTTCTAAAACACTATTTTTTTGCTTAATAACCTCTTGGTACTTTAAAAGTTGTCTATTTTTATACATTACAATAGAAACAATAATAACAACTATGCTTAAAATATAAAGTATTATTTCATAATTTGGTTCATCATGATAAATAACTGCTATCCATTTATTTAATATTGCTTGTTTTTCAGAAGATGAGATTGTTGCAATAACTTTATTTACTATAGAAATCAACTCTTTATAGTCATCTCTAATCATAAATGTTACATCAAAATCTATTCCAGTATTACCTGAAATTCTTAAATTAGTATATCCTAATTTGTTTATATTATATGACAGTACTGGCATAATATCAATATAAGCAAATACTTTATTATCAGATAAAAGCTTTAACCCCTCTCTTATGTCTTTTACTAAGACAAATTTTAAAAAAGGATACTGTTCTTGTAATTTTTTATGTGCAGTGTAGTTCTTTCCTACTGCAATTACTCTACTTTTTAAATCATTTATTGTTAAATTCTTTCTAACATCTTTTGTAGTGGCAATTGAGATAGGAAAAGTAGCATAACTTTTTGTAAATTTTGCATATTTTTGTCTATCTTTTGTTTTTCCAACACTAAGTGCCATATCGTAACGTTTCTGTTTTATTGAGTTTAAAACTTTTGTAAAAGACTCCAACTGTATAGATTCACTTTTCAAACCAGTTTTTTGCTTAATCAAGCTCCAAATATCATAAGATATTCCAGTTTGAACTCCATTATCTATCACATGAAAAGGTTCCCAAGGAGTAGCAGAAACAATTTTTATATTTGAATTTTTAATAAACTCTTTCTCTTCTTTTGTAAAAATCTCATCAGAAAAAAGTGAGATATTTAAAAATATTAAAAATATTAAAAATCTTCTCATTAGCAATATCCAAAATTATTTTATTTATATAATAGCCAAATTTCCTTACATTTTAAAATCATTTCTAAATATAAAAAATAAACTATAAATAATTATAAGTGCACAAATAAATAAAATTACTGTAAAATCCCATCCAACTGAATGATAAAACATTGCAGGAACTACAGAACCAACAGCACCTCCAATATAATAAAATGTTAAATACATTCCAGAAGTCAAAGACTTTTGAGATTGTTTTATAGAGTTAGCAATACCTGTGCTTACACTATGTACAGTAAACATACCAACACAAAAAATAAATAGCATAAAGAAAACAAATAGCATATTATCACTAAAAAAAGATAGATTTACTAATGTAAAAATTACTCCACCAACTAAAATTGTGTTTGACTCACCTTTTAGCAATTTTATAATTTTTTTTGAAAGTAAAGATACTACTATTCCCATACCATAACCTAAATATAATAAGCCAATTTGTGATTCAGTTGCATCAGGAATTAACTCTTTCATTCTAAAAGGTAAAATATTAAGTAATCCTGCAAATACAAAAAATGTTGTGAACATTAATAGATAAATTAAAACAAATCTTCTATCTTTTAATATCTGTATAACATCACTTATTTTTGCTTTAGTAAGATTTGTATCTCCTTCAAAAGAGAGTTTTCTTATTAAAAATAAACCCAAAAATAGTGCAATTGATAAAGATAAAAATACTGTTCTCCATCCAAACTGTGTAGCAATAAACCCAGATACTACACGACCAACCATTCCCCCAAATACTGTCGCTGCAACATAAATTGCCATGTTATATTTTACATTAGCTTTATCACTATTTGCTAATATACTCATACATGAAGTAATTATTGCTGGAATTACTAAAGACTCTATTACTCTAATTGTTAAAAACATCTCATAGCTATTTGAGTAAGATAAAATTAGATTTGTTACAAGAAGTATCACTGAAGCAATAAAAAGCATTTTTTTAGGACAAATAGACTCTAGCACATATCCATATACAATTGGTGCAATTGCTAAAGAGAACATTATTACTGCTGTAAATTGTGAAGCTTGTACCATATTTATATCAAACTGATTAGCTAATAACGGCTGTAATGGTTGAGTTGCATACATAATTGAGAATACTACAAGAATTATGTAAATAATTATTATAAGCTGTTGATTTTTCATTTATGGATTATACCATAACTAAAATTTCTATTTAAGTTTGCATAAATTTTACATATGGTACATTTTTACAATTAATGCAATTTTTGTGCAATTAATATACAACTTTGGCACCATTATTTATTAATATTATATTATAATAGATTTATGATATAATAATTATGTTGTGATTATGTCATTGCAAAACTTATAAAAATCAAAAAGGAGAACGAATGAAGAAGCTTGCTACAGCTGCTCTAGTAGGAGCATTAACACTTCCAGCATTTGCTGCTGAATTTATTACAATTGGTACAGGTGGAGTTACAGGAACTTACTACCCAACAGGTGGAGCTATTTGTAGACTTGTAAACCAATATAAAAAAGAGACTAAAATCAGATGTTCAGTAGAATCTACAGGTGGTTCTGTATATAACATCAACACTATTAAAAATGGTGAATTAGATTTTGGTATTGCACAATCAGATGTTGTTTATCAAGCATCTAAGGGTACTGGAAAATATAAAGGTAATACTATTAAGAAATTAAAATCTGTAATGGCTATTTATCCTGAATTATTAACATTAGTATCAAGAAAAGATGCAAATATTAACTCTTTAGCTGATGTAAAAGGTAAAAGAATTAATTTAGGAAACCCAGGTTCAGGAAATGAAGCAACTGCTTTAAATCTATTTAAAACTAGTGGTATTAAAAAATCTGATTTAGCATTTGCTGGTGCTTTAAAAGCTTCTGAAATGCCTGATGCTTTAAGAGATAATAAAATTGATGGTTATTTTTATATGGTTGGACACCCAACTGCAAATATTAAAGATGCATCAAATTCAGTTGATGTAAAAATTGTTCCATTAGAAGGAAGCAATGTTGATACATTAATTAAAGAAAATCCTTATTTTGCAAAAGCAGATGTTCCAGGTGGAATCTATAAAGGAAACCCAAATCCAACTCCTACATTTGGTGTAAAAGCTGTACTTGTTACTAGTGACGATGTAAGTGAAAAAGCAGTTTATACTGTAGTTAAAGCAATTTTAGAAAACTTTGAAAAATTCAAAAAACTACACCCTGCATATGCAAATATTACAAAAAAATCATTACTTGATGGTTTAAGTGCTCCTTTACATGAAGGTGCAAAAAAGTACTTCAAAGAAGCAGGTATATTATAAAACTTTCGAAAGCCTAGTGCTTTCGAAACTATATTGTTATATTTCATTTAATTCACATAAATTTCATACTTTATATGAAGTATGACAATAATTCTATATGATTAAGGTATTACTATGATAGAACGAGACAAACATCACACGCTTGACGAACTTGAAGTCGAACAGGCAAAAGAGACAGAGAATATAGTTAATGACCTAGAAGGTCAAAGAGTGTTTGGAACACAACACTATGAATTTTGGCTTATTTCTGCAATTGCATTAGCATGGACTTTATTTCAACTTTATATTGTTATAGAACCACTTAATTCAACAATTGCAAGGTCAATTCACCTAACATTTGCATTGGTATTATCATTTTTAATCTATCCAATGTTTAGAAAAGAGTATTTTCTAAAAAAAATTAGATGGTTTGGTTATACATTCGCAACATTAGGTCTATGTACTGCAGGTTATATTGCATTTTTTTATAATGATTTGGCTTTAAGACCAGGTGATTATAATATGGTTGATATTTCAGTTGCGCTTTTAGGTATTGTAATTTTATTAGAAGCGGGTAGAAGAGTATTAGGTTTCGCACTTAGTTTAATTGCTATTGTATTTTTAGCATACGATATTCTTGGTCCTTATATGCCAGAATTAATTATTCATAAAGGTGCTAGTTTAAATAAACTTGCAGGACATATGTTTTTGACAACTGAAGGTATTTTTGGTGTACCATTAGGAGTTTCAACTGGTTTTGTATTTTTATTTGTACTTTTTGGTTCTTTATTAGATAAAGCTGGTGCAGGTGAATATTTTATCAATTTAGCATTTGCATTACTTGGAAAATTTAGAGGTGGTCCAGCTAAAGCTTCAGTTGTTGCATCTGGATTTACAGGTATTATGAGTGGTTCATCAATCGCAAATACAGTAACAACTGGTACATTTACAATTCCATTGATGAAAAAAACTGGATTTAGACCAGAACAAGCTGGTGCGGTTGAAGTTGCTGCTTCTACAAATGGTCAATTAATGCCACCTGTAATGGGTGCAGCTGCTTTTATTATTGCAGAGTTTTTAGCTCTTAATTATACAGATGTTATTTATGCTGCATTTATTCCTGCATTTGTTTCATATTTTGCACTATTTTATATAGTTCACTTAGAAGCATTAAAACTTGGATTAAAAGGTGCAGATCCAAAAGATTTACCACCTAAATTAAAAACATTTTTAAGAGGTATTCACTATTTAGTTCCAATTCTGTTTTTACTTTATACTCTTATGATTTTAAGAGAGAGTGCTGCTAGTGCTGCTTTTAATGCAGTTTCTTTATTAATGTTACTAATGGTTGTTCAACACCCTTTTAGAGCACTTATTTATAAGCAAAAAATTACAAAAGAGGTTTGGATTAGTGGATTTGTTGATATTTTAGCTGGGTTTATTAGTGGTGCTAAAAATATGGTTCCTATTGCAGTTGCAACTGCACTTGCAGGTATTGTTGTAGGTTCTATTACACTAACTGGTCTAGGTCAAGTATTATTAGAAGTTATTGAAACAATTTCAGGTGGAAATATCTTTATTATTCTTATTTTAGCAGCTATTGTATCTTTAATTTTAGGAATGGGACTGCCTACTACTGCAAACTATATTGTAATGGCATCATTAACAGCACCAGTTATTTTAACACTTGCACAAGATAATGGATACTTAATTCCAGCAATTGCAGCACACTTATTTGTGTTCTATTTTGGTATCTTAGCAGATGATACGCCTCCTGTTGGTCTTGCAGCATATGCAGCAGCAGGTATTGCAAAATCTGACCCGATAAAAACAGGTATTCAAGGATTTAAATATGATATTAGAACAGCAATTTTACCATTTATGTTCTTCTTTAATCCAGAGTTACTGCTAATTTCAGGTGTAGATTCATTTAATCCAGCAGATCCAAGTGGATGGATATGGATAACTGATCCATTTGAAGTTGCAACAATATTTATTACAGCTTTTATTGGTATGATTGCATTCTCTTGTTTTACACAAGGATACTTCTTAACATGGACAAATGTAATAGAAAGATTTATATTTTTAGGTGTTGTTCCTTTTATGTTTTTACCAAAACTAATGGAAGCAAAACTATCTTTACCAAGTCACTATATATCTTATTTAATAGGACTAGCTATTTTTGCTTTAATTTATCTTTTCCAAAAAGCTAAACTTAAAGCAGAGAATACTTCAAAATATGAAGTAGACTTATAAATAAAGTATCCATTTAGGATACTTTATTATAATTGAACTATTAATATCTTGCTCTAATATAAAGGAGTGTTTCTTATGAATATACTAATAGTTCACTGTCATCCAGAAAAACAATCTTTTAATGCATCTTTAACAAATACTGCTGAAAAAACATTAACAAAACAAGGTCACAATGTAGAGATCTCAGACTTATATGCAATTAATTTTGATCCAGTAGAAAAAGCAATACATTATAAAAATAGAGTAAATACCTCTAAATTTGATGTATTATCGGAACAAAGAAATGCATATAAAACTGATACTTTATCAAAAGATGTTAAAGAACAAATAGAAAAAATAAAAAAATGTGATTTGTTAATTTTGCAATTTCCATTATGGTGGCATCAACAACCAGCTATGCTTAAAGGGTGGTTTGATAGAGTTTTTGTTGCAGGTGGTCTTTATACAAGTAAAATGAGATATGATAAAGGGTACTTCAAAGGCAAAAAAGCAATCTGTTCTGTTACTTCAGGTGCTCCATTATCTACTTTTACTAAAAATGGAAGAGGCGGAGGAGAGATTGAGACTATTCTTCGTTCTATTACTTTCTCTTTACACTATATGGGATTTACAGTTTATCCAACTTTTTTATCAACAGAGATTCAAAATAAAGACTTCACATATAAAAGTGAAGAGCAATTTAAAATAGATTTAGAAGAAAACCTAAAAGCTTGGTCTTCACATCTTAAAAATTTACATAAAATTGAACCTTTAAAATTTTATGGTTGGAAAGATTGGGATGAGAAAGGAAATGAAAAAAGAGATTAAACTCTTTTTTCTATTTTATAAAAGGCTTTTCTATAATATATCCATAACCTTTATGAGAAATAATAAAGTCATCATCTTTAACTTTATCTTTTAATCTTTTCATTACTGTTCTAAAAGCAGAATCATTAGTATTTATATCATTCCAAACTAACTTTTTAAAACTTTCAACAGATACAACTTCTCCAAAATTATCTATTAATACAGATAAAATATCTGCCTCTTTTTTAGATAATTTAACTATTGTTTCTTGATTATAAAGTTTATCATTTGTCTTATTATATGTATAGGTCTTATTTATCGTAATAAAATCTTCACTAACAGTTGTTTTTCTATCAGCTAAAACTTCATCTTTTGCTTTTTGAAGCATCTCCATCATATTATCAATATTTAAAGGCTTAACAAAATATCCTAAAACTCTTAGATTAATAAGTTTCAGTAAATCATCTTCATTTTTATGTGCACTAACAATAATAAACCTTTGATTTGGAACTAAACTTAAGATATCATCAATCATTTCAATACCATTTTTATTTGGCATTTTTATATCTGTAAGTACTAAATCAAAAGCTCTGTTTAAAGCATGATTTTCTTGAAACTTTCTACTTCCTTCTTCACCATCGCAGGCAACAACAACTTCATCAAAAATTGTATTTAAATAAAAAGATAAAGTCTTCCTAGCTAACTCTTCATCTTCTACTAATAAAACTCTTGTATTAAAAGCTTCCATATTCTATTCCTATTTATAGTTAAACTAATAATAACAAATTTGCTCTTTAAATTGGTAAAATTATTCTAAATTTAACCCCTTTATCAATATTTGTTACCTCAATTTTCCCATTCATATTTTTTTCAATAATTGTCTTTGCCATATAAAGTCCAATTCCTGTACCTTGGTCTTCAAACTTTGTAGTAAAATAAGGTTCAAACATTCTTTCTAAAACCTCTTTATCAACTTCACCACAGTTATTACTTAAAGTTACTTTTACATTATTTTCTATCTTAATTATATTAACTTGGATTTTAGGTTTAAAACTCTCTTTTTCAAGTTTAATAATTGCTGCTTCACTTGCGTTATTTAAAATATTTACTACAACTTGTTGAAACTCACTTTGATAACCATGAATCTCAATATCATCACCAAGTACTTCAATATCAACATTTGCCTTTTCTAACTGCCCTTGAACAATCTTCACACAAGCATTTACAGACTGTTTTATATTAAAAATCTCTTTTTCTTTAGTAGGTCTATAAAAATTTCTAAAATCATCTATTGTTTGAGACATATAATCAATTTGTACTTTTGCACTTCTTATTGCTTCATGCAACTCTTCTTTTGTAAAATTACCATAATTATCTCTAATAAAATGTACCAATAAGTTAATATTATTTAACGGCTGTCTCCATTGATGAGCAACACTTCCTAAAACTTCTCCCATTGATGCTAATTTACTTTGATGTGCTAAAAGTCTATCTTTTTCAACATTTTTTTCTACTTCATTTGCAATCTTTAATTTTAATTCCTCTTCTGTCATCTTCATTCTTGTTATATCATTTATATACCCATAAAGATGTGTTACTTTTCCAAAATGGTCTTTTAATAAAATAGTTCTATTAAAGACCCATTTGATATTTCCTTTTTTATCTTTTACTCTATAAATAATAGTAAAAAAATAATCATCTTTTTCAATTGCTTTTTCAATTCTTTGTTTTAAACTATCAATATCATCTTCATGGACTATATCAGCATAATTTATATTGTGTTCAAACTCTTCTGTTTCATATCCATATGAGTTTATACTTTTTGAAACATAATCTACACTTAGTTTTTCATCATTATTCCATTTAAAAATAACAATTTTCCCCATTTCCACAAGAACTTCTACATTTTGTAATTCATCAGTAAGCTTTTTTCTTTGGTCAATATCCATAGACATCATAAGCATTCTATTTGAAGCTTGATTAGCATTTCCAAAAGCCTTTCCTCTTACAAAAACCCACTTATAATAATTATCAAATGTTTTAATTCTATATTCACATAAAAAGTGCTCAGTTTTACCTTCTAAATGCTCATTAAATCTGTAATTAACTTTTTGTCTATCATCTACATGAATTAAGTTTAACCACTCATCAAAAGTTTGAATAGCTCCTCTTTTATATCCTAGCATCTCTAACCATCTATTTGAGAAGAAAATCTCTTTTGTATCTAAGTTAATATCCCAAAGACCATCATTTGATGCAATAATAGCTAACTCATATCTCTCTTTCCACTTTTTGTATAAAGAGTTTTTTGTTTCAAGTCTTTTGTTATATCGATTAAATAGTGTATTTACAAACTTTGCAAAGACAACAGAAACAAATACCATAAATAAAGCAATTAAAATTATTATAGTTATTGAAACTGCAAGTTTTGTATGATACTCTTTTTTTATCTTATCTATTTTTTTATATACTTCAAAACTTTTTACAGCAACTAAAAATTGATATTTTGCAAAATTATAAATATCATCATTTTGTTCTAAAGACTCTTTTTTAAGAAATCTAGAAAAATTAACTCTATCTTCTTTAATAAGATTTTCTTTACTTATTTTATGACCTTTATTATAATAGTTATAAACATAAGCATTTTCATAATCATAAAACCAAAAATAGCTATTTTCATAAGCTTTACTTTTTGATACTATTGAGTTTTCAATTGTTTTTCTTGTTAATGCTTTCATATCATCAATTTTTGAAAAAGCACCAATTACCCAGTTTTTAGATTCAATTTTTTGAAAATAGCTAAGTCTTATGTCTCTTTTTTGATTATCTAACCAATAAATAAGATTTTCATCACCCATATAAATAATATTTCTTAACATATGAACTCTAAAATAATCTGTTTTCATCTTTGAGTTTGTTAAACTTTGTAAATAAGATACAATATTTGCACCTCTTAAAACTTCAAAACTATTTGAATTAAAAACTACAAAATCAATATCTCTTTTATTTTCTAAATCTATTAAAGCCTTCTTAATGTCTTTAAACTCTACTTTGTGATTATTTGATTGCAAAGCTTGAATATGACCACTTATTTCAAATACACTTCTATTAAGTTTTTCCTCTATATCATCAAAACTCGCACTTGAGTTATACTTAACATCACTTATATATGATCTTAAAATATTTCTTTTTTGATATTTATCTTTTTGTATTAATAATTCAATTTGATTACTTTTTTTATAATCTAAAACCAAAGATACTACTACTACTGAAAAAGTAGCAATAATTAAAACAAAAACTAAAGGTGTTAAAATAATATGTTTTTTTATATCACTTAAAGTATTAAATCTTTTCTTTTTTAAAAACATTAGTAATAAACCTTTGCTAAATATAGCCCATATGGACTTGCTGGAGTTTTATAAATATGCTTTTGCTTATTTAGTTGTAAAAGTAAATCTTCTTTTGTTAACTTTCCTTCACTTATTTTAAGCAAAAAACCTACCATAAGTCTAATTTGTGAACGTAAATATGAATTTGCTGTGAATTTAAATACATAAATATTTTTATACTTATAAAAAGTTGCATCATAAACTTCTCTTATTAAGTTATGTTTATCACTCCCTTTTTTATGAAAAAACTCAAAATCATGAACTCCAATAAAAAGTTTAATTGCCTCTTTTAAAAGCTCTTCATTAATATTTTCTACATAAGTTATATATTTTGCATTAAAAGCTGTTGTTGGCTTTGAAGTTATTAAATATCTGTAAACTCTTTTTTTTGCATGAAAACGAGAATGAAACTGTTTATTTACAAAAACTATTTTATTTACTCTAATAGATAAAGGAAGATGTTTATTTAAAACTGTTTTTAATTTTTTTAAATCTTTCCAGTAATTAGGTAAAATAGCATTAAAAACTTGTCCTGTTGCATGAACATCTTTATCAGTTCTTCCACTTAAAACTATTTTTGTTTTTATATTTAAACTAAGAAAAGCTTCTTGAAGTCTATCTTCTACGCTACTATTATCTGGTTGAGTTTGAGAACCTTTATATAAAGAACCGTCATATGAGATTATAAACTTTGCATTCATTTTAATATAGTTTTTTTGTTGTTTTTGTATATAAGTAATATGTTCCTATAATCCATAAAGTTGGTGCAATATATAGTGAGTGTAAATCTACATTTTTTGTAAGATATTTAGTAATTACATAATAAATAACAACTGCAACTAAAGACAATCCAATAGACCTATTCTTTTCATATCTAGGATTATAGTAACCAAAAGCTATAACTAAAAATAGCGAAATTAAAGGGAAAAGTGAAGTTAAGATAAAAAAAGTAAAATCATCTATATCAGAACCTCTAGTTAGATTATATTTCCAATAATTAATAGCATCAGTAAAAATAAAACCTTTTTTATTAACAATTGAATCATTTATATCCATTGTTTTATAGTCAATTTGATTTAACTCATCATCAGCTATATAAAATGCTTTTCCATTAATTAATCTAAAGCTAAGCTCTCCATCTTTATTATTTAAAACTGCTTCATTAGCTAAAATAAACTGGTCTAATCCCTTTTCAGTTTTAAATAGTTTAATATTTTCATACTTTTTACCATCTTTTTTATCAATATAAATTAGCCAATCTCCAAACTTTTGTCCAAACTCAGAAGCCTTAATATTAAAGTTTGCTTCTTTCTTCTTTTTTGCTAAAAAAGTATCCATTAAATAGTCTGTTTTAGGTATAAGTCCAACTGAAATAACAACTAATGCTAAAGATAAAACAAGTGTAGTTGGAAAAAATATCTTTAATATTTTCATTGGATTTAAACCAAAAGATGTAATAACTATTAATTCATACTCACTTGAAAGTTTTGCCAAAGTAATAACAAGAGAGATAAAAAACGAAATAGGAACAGTAAAAAATATAATTTTTGGAATCGTATATGAATATAGTTTAAATAGTTCAAAACCATCTATTGTAATTACTGATGTTAAAGAAGCAATCTTTACTAAAAAAATAATTGATGTAATAAAATAAAGTCCCAGAAATATTGGTAAAAATGATAATGACAACTGTGAATAAAGATAACTTTTTATTTTCAAGTTAAAACCTTTGATGAAATATTTATAAAAAATTCAAATAAAAACCCTAATACTAAAAAAGGGATAAATGGAATTTGACTATCTTTTTTTAAAATTATATTAAAAATAGATGGTATTATAGCAAAAATTCCTGCTAAAAACATAGCTACAATTGATGACTCAACTCCTAATACTACAGCAATACATGCGATAACAGGAATATCACCCTCACCTAAAGCTTTTGCATTTTGTAAAGCTTTATTATTAGTCAATCTTGCTTTGATATTTTGTATATAAAAAGTAATTATAAACTCTAAAAGGACAAAAAAACCTGCAAAAATACAAGCATTTTTTAAGCTAATTAAAAACTCATCATTTGTTGCTAAAAAAGCAAAAAACAATCCAATTAAAAGCAAATAATCAGGAACTTGTTTATACTCAAAATCAATAAAAGATAAAACAATTAAAGTATAAAATAATATAAGTAAATATACAAACTCCAAACTAAATGATACTTGTAAAAACAAAAGTAAAGTTATACATCCTGTTATTAGCTCTACTGCAAAATATCTAAATGGAATTTTGCCTTTACAAGTAGCACATTTTGCTTTAAAAAATAGATATGATAATAAAGGAATATTATAAAAAAAAGGAATATTGTTTCCACACTTTGGACAAAAAGAGCCTTTTATAATACTAATACCTTTAGGTAATCTATATATTAAAACATTTAAAAAAGAACCAAATATCACTCCAAAAATAAAGCTAAATGCCTCCAAATCTTCTCTCTCTATTTTGATAATCACTTATTATGTCATCAAGTTCATTTGTTGTGAACTCAGGCCAATATGTATTTACAAAAAACATCTCCGCATATGCATTTTGCCAAAGTAAATAGTTTGACAATCTTACTTCACCACTTGTTCTAATTAATAAATCTACATCAGGTATTCCTGCTGTATCTAAACATTTTTCAAAGTTTTGTTTTGTTACTTCTAAATGTTGCTCATTTAATTTTTTAATTGCCCTTAAAATTTCATCTTGAGAACCATAATTTAACGCTAAAACTTGAGTTAATCCAGTTGCATTTTTAGTTGCTTTCTCACTCTTTTTTATCATCTCTTGCAAAGATTTTGAGAATCTTGAAATATCTCCTATTGCTTTAAATCTTACGTTATTATCTAAATAGATATTAAGTTCACTTTTTAAATATTTTTCTAAAAGTTTCATTAAAAACTCAATTTCTAATTTAGGCCTAGACCAATTTTCAGTGGAAAAAGCATATAAAGTTAAATATTTAACTCCTATACTATTACAATGTTTTGTAATTTCTCTTACTGTTTTTGCTCCTTCTTCATGCCCAACTGTTCTTTTAAGACCTCTTTCATTTGCCCATCTTCCATTGCCATCCATAATTATAGCAATATGTTTTGGTAACTCTTTTTTATGACTATTTGTATTCATCAAACTCTTTTTTTAAAGAATCTAAAAGTTGTATTGAAATATCTAATTTTGAAGCACAAAAAGAGTAAGACTTATCTTTTAAAATAAGCTCTATACTGTTATTATTTGAACCAAAATAGTTTTGCTCATTTAATATATTTAAACAAACTCCATCAAGATTTTTATTAATTAACATCTTCTTTGCGTTATCATTTGCAACTGTTTCGTCCATCTCTGCTTTAAAACCAATAGATACAATATCATCTTTTTTTATAGAACTTAAAATATCTATATTTTGCTTTAAGTTCAAACTCCAAGAAGTTCCCAATAACTCTTTTTTTAATTTTCCTTCTTCTTTATTTGATGGTAAATAATCACTAACAGCAGCAGCCATAAATAAAAAAGGTCTTTTAAGTACTTTATCTTTTTTTACAAAATTTAGTTTTTCAACTAAGCTTTCATACATTTGTAAGCTACTTTGCACTTTTACAATTTGAATTGCACTTGGTAACCCTTCATAACCTCGTGTAGTAACCAAACATACATCTGCACCTTTTAGATATAAAGCAAGAGCTAAAGAAGAAGCCATTTTTCCAGAAGAAAAATTTGAGATATATCTTACATCATCAATCTTCTCAATAGTTCCTCCTCCACTTAAAACTACTTTTCTATTAATCCAATACTCATCTTTATATATTAATCTCACAGTTGCATAAAAAATCTCTTGAGGTTCAGCCATAGCACCATCACCTACATCTTTACAAGCCAACTCTTTTACTTGTGTTTGGATAATCTCATAATTGCATAATCTTAATTTTTTAATACTTTCTAAAGTAATAGGATTTTGTACCATATTTGTATTTGCAGCAGGACATAAAAGTTTATCTTTTGTATATGCAATTGCTGTTTGAGTTAATAAGTTATCTGCAATACCATTACTTAATTTATTGATTGTATTTACACTAGCAGGAGCTATTACAAAAGCGTCTGCCCATTTTCCTGTATCTATATGATTATTTAAACTATTTTTATCCCATGATTCATTATTTTCATCCAAAATTTTATGTTGTGAAATAGCTTCAAAAGTTATTGGATTAATAAATCTTTTTGCCTCTTTTGTCATAATAACTTTTACATTTGCACCAGCTTTTATATATAATCTTATTAACTCCAAGGCTTTATAAATTGCAATTGAACCTGTAACTGCAACTAAAATATTTTTATCTTTTAATAACATGATTTACTTCTTGAAAAATTTATAAAAGTAGTTTTTAATTACTTTCATTGGAGCTCTTGTAATTGCTAAAGAACCTTTTGGCACATCTTTTGTAATACAAGCTCCTGCTGCTAAAATAACATCATCTTCTATTGTTACAGGAGCTACTAATTGCGTATCTGAGCCAATAAAAACATTTTTACCAACTTTTGTTTTATACTTATTAACTCCATCATAATTACACGTAATTGTTCCAGCACCTACATTTGTTCCTACATCCATTTCACAATCACCTAAATAAGATAAATGTCCTGCTTTTACGCCATTTAAAATGGCTTTTTTTGTTTCTACAAAATTTCCAATATGGGTATTTTCTAAATAACTTTGAGGTCTAATTCTTGCCATTGGTCCAATATCTGAATTTTGAAGTGTTGAATCTTCAACTATTGAGTTTGTTTTAACAATAGAGTTTATAATTTTTGTATTACCTAATAAACAAACTCCATTTTCAATTACTGATTCACCTTCAATTTCAACTCCTTCTTCTATATAAATAGTATCAGGAAGTCTCATAATTACACCATTTTGCATAAACTTCTTTTTAATTCTATTTTGATGTATTACTTCAGCTGCTGATAGCTCATATTTTGAGTTAACTCCTTTAAAATTCTCTTCACTAACAATTAATGGCTTTAGTGTTTTATTATCTTTTATAGCAAGCTCTATTAAATCTGTAATATAATACTCTTTTTGTGCATTATCGTTTGATAAAAGTGGTAAATATTGTTTTAAAAATGATGTTTCAAATTGATAAACTCCTGCATTTGCAGTTGTTACTTTTAACTCTTCTTCATTTGCATCTTTTTGTTCAACAATCTTTGTAACTTTTTCATTTTCTAAAATAACTCTTCCATAACCTGTAGCATCTTCTAAATCTAATACTGACATAACAATTGTTGCATCTAAGTCAAATTTTTTTAGCTCTTTTGCTTGTATTAATGGCATATCTGCATTTAGAACCAAAGTTTTTTCATACTTTGGTTCTATATTCATAACAGCACCACCAGTTCCTGGATAGTTTTCATGGTCTTGTATAACAAAATTTATATTATTAAAATATTTTTCAATGCTTTGTTGAACTCTTGAAGCTTGATGGTATAAAACTACCGTAATATCATCACTTAATTCTAATGCTTCTTTAATAGAATAATAAAGCATTGGTTTTCCTGAAATTTCATGTAAAACTTTTGGTTTTTCTGATTTCATTCTTGTACCTGCACCAGCGGCAAGTATTATAATTGATAAATTATTCATATTTTTCCTTACTTTAAAGCTTCATCGATTTCTGCTCTTAGATTTTTTATTACCTGCTTTATTGAGCTTAGCATCTTAGGGTCAGTAATATTACCACTTAAAAGTTTTGCTAAATTTTTTTCTCTTTCTTTAAAAAATTGAGCAACTGAACGACTTTTTTTATTGTGATTGTACATTAATACACCAGAAGCTATTAAGATTACAACAAGTTTTGTATGCCCTAAAATTGCTGCATAATTTAATATGGTAAATCCTGCATAATCAACTGCATTAACATCTGCTCCAGCAGCAATTAAAAGTCTAGCAATTTTAAAATTACCTTTCCATTGTGTATGATGTAAAGCAGTTCGTCCTTGTTTATCTTTGATATTTAAATCTGCTTTTTTTGATAAAAGTTTTTCAACAACTTCAATATCATCTGCCATCACAGCTCTATGATAAACAGTTCGTCCCTCTTTATCTCTAACATTTACATCAATTCTAAATTTTAATAAAAATACTAATCTTTCTAAAAATTGCTCTTTTGCTCTTAAATTCTTAAGTTTTAATCCATGGTCAACTAAAATAGTTAAAGGAGTATCTCCATTATCATCCATAATATTAGCATCTGCACCTGCATTAAAAAGTAATTTTATCAAAGAAAGATTGTTATGAATTATAATATCAAAAATTGTAGTTCTACCATTTGAACGAGGCCTATTAAGTTTAGGTCTATAACTTATGACTCTTTTTAGTAAAGTAAAATAATCTTCCTCATCATTAATATCTAAATATCTTCTTGACATAGGTTTTTTATTGTTATTTTTTACTAAGATTATTTCACATAATTCATCAATTACTGTTCTTTCTAATATATCTCTATGATCAACATCAGCACCCTTAGAAAGTAGGAACTCTATCATTGCTATATTTTTCATACCACCAAAAATAGCTTCAAAAAGCACTGTTCTTCCATTTTTATCTTCTGCATTTATATCTGCCCCAGAAGACAATAAGAAATTTATAGTATCGTAGTTTTCTCTTTCAACTTCTTTATATAAAACAGTTTTTCCATCACTATCAACTCTATTAACTGCTAATCCATGCTCAATGAGAACAGAAGTAAGTTTTAAATAGTTTCTATTTTTATTTACTAATTTATATTTACCCTCAATTTTTTGTTTGGGATTTTTTAAAATTGATAATATTTTTAAGATTTCATCTAAAATAGTTTGATTTTTTAAATTTTTTATATTTAATTTTATGCCTTTTTCTAAAAGCATTTCAATAACTTCAATATTAACAGAACCCATAATAACAGCATTAAAGAGCACATTCTCTCTATTTTCATCTGTTACATGAACATCAACACCATTTACAATTAAAAACTTTGCAACCTCAGGGTTATCTTTTAAAACTGCAGTAAAAAGTGCTGTTTGTCCATTTTCATCTACAACATTAGGGTCATCAATATTATTTAAAACTTCTCTTATAATCTTTAAATTTCCACCCTCAACTGCATCAAAAAGTACTGTTTTACCATAGGTATCTTTTATATTTAAATCAGGTTTGTGTGCCATTAGTATTTCAAAAACCCTATGGTTTTCTTCTAATGCCACATCTTGTAAAATAGTTCTTCCTGATGAGTTGACATAGTTTATTGAAGCTCCATTATCAAGTAAAAACCTTATCATGACTCCATCGCCACGTTCAACAGTTTCACTTAAAACAGTTTTTCCATACATATCTTCATGATTTATATCTATTCCATTTTTCAAAAGTATTCTAATTGCTTCAATTCTTTTTTTCTTAACTAAGGGGAAAAGTAAAGTCTGTTTCTTATCATTAAGTCTATGGATATCTGCGCCATCATCAATTAGCTTCTGAACTTTTTCAACATTTAAATAGTTTTTTAATAGCTCTTTTTGAAAACTTTCAGTCACATCTTGTTTAAATAAATTTAACATTAAGCTTAAATCCTCAGACTTTTATAATAGTGTACATATTTTATCAAAATTTTTATTAAAATCTTTTTCTACGTCTTGGTTTAAATTTATTACCAAACTTTTTATTATTATTTACTCTTTCATCTTTTAAGTTTAACTTCAATGAGTTTTCAATAAATCTATTAAAATTAGCTCTTGCAATACTTGCTTTAATACTATCAGGAAAGAGTTCTGGAAATTTATATGATAACCATAAATATAAAGATATTTTTTTTACTTCATCTTCTACTAGTAGTAAATCACGCTGTGTTATTGCTTTTTTTGGAAGAGTAATTGAAGGCTTATATCTTACAACTTTATTTTTAATTACTGCTGCAACATAGGCATCATAAGCTTGTAAAATAATTGTAGATTTTGTTGTAATTGGTGCTTGTGAAAGCATATACTTATCTTCCAATTTTAAATTATTTTTTTGGTCCAAAATTTTAGAAGCTGTTATCATTGAACCAATATTTGAAGCAACAAATGGTCCATCAAAATACATATTATCATTGAAAAATTTCAAGATTTTTTGTAAAGATTTTGTTTTTATATGACCACTTAATCCTTCAAGTTGTTGTGCATTGATTTTTACTTTAAAAGGTGGCTTTATTGTTCTTATTGGTTTTGAATACTCTTTATGTAAATGTTTTAAAGCATCTTTTGATGTAGCACCTATAAATCCTTCTTCATGATGACCATATCTTCCCGCTCTTCCTGCTATTTGAACTATTTCATTTACATTTATTGGTCTTTTACACACTCCATCAAACTTTGTGTGTGTTGTAAACAGTACTGTTTTTATTGGAAGATTTAATCCCATGGCAATTGCATCAGTGGCGATTAAAATATCACTTTGTTTTTCTCTAAATCTTCTTGCTTCATCACGTCTAACTTCTGGAGATAAGTTTCCATAAATAACAGATACTTTATGATATTTTTGAAGCTTTTGTTTTAGTTTTAATACATCATTTCTACTAAATGCGATAAGTGCTGTTTGAGGCTCTATCTCTTTTAGTAACGTATGTTTTTGCATTAAATGAAGTTCATTTTTTCTTTTAAATTTAACTATTTCTAAATCTTCTTTTAAATAGTGTGCAATTTTCTTTACTGCATCTAAGGCATTAACAGAACCTGTCATAATAATCTGTTTTGCTGGACAACCTATAATTGCATTTACCCATGCCCACCCTCTTTCATCATCTTCAAGCATTTGAACTTCATCAATTATTGCTAAATCAACATCTAATTCAAAATCTATCATTTCAATTGTAGAGCATACATGAGCAGCATCTTCATCAAAAATCTGCTCTTCTCCTGTCATTAAAGATGCTTTTGTATTTGAGGCTTTTAAATCCTCATATCCTTCTAAAGCTAAAAGTCTTAAAGGAGCAAGATATAAACCACTATTTGATTGTTTTAATTCTTTCATTGCACTATAAGTTTTACCAGAGTTTGTTGGACCAACAAAAAATTTTAATTTTCTATTTAAACTTCTTGCTAAAGGGAATTGTGATTTCAAATCACAATTTAAAAGGTTTTGTAATTGTTTTTGCCATATATCTTTCATGGGCGTATTATATTGATTTTAATATAATATAGTATTAAAAATATAAGGTAAATTAATGGATTGTATATATTTTGGTAAATGTGGTAGCTGTACTTTATATGATAAATCATATGAAGAGCAACTTCAATACAAAATTAATAAAGAGAAAAAAAGATTTGAAGATTTAACAACAATTGAGTTTGATATTATAAAAAGTGAAGAGTCAAACTTTAGAAATAGAGCTGAATTTAGAATTTGGAAAAATTTTGACAAAGACAATAATGCAACAATTAGTTATGCTATGAATAGCTTTGATAAAACTGCATTAGAAATTGATTCATGTAAAATTGTAAGTAAAGATATCTCTTCTTTGATGCCAATTTTATTAGAACAAATACAAAAAGATGAAACTTTAAAGTTTAAACTTTTTGCATGTGAATTTTTAAACTCAACAAAATCAGATATGCTTGTAACTTTGATTTATCATAAAAAACTAGATGATGAATGGATTTTAAAAGCTAAAAATTTAGAGAAAAAACTAAATATAAAAATTATTGGAAGAAGTAGAAAACAAAAAATTATATTAAGTGAAGATTTTATTAAAGAAGAGTTAAAAATAGATAATAAAAGCCTCTTTTTTGAGTATAAAGAGGGAGGATTTACTCAACCAAATAGTAAAGTAAATGTAAAAATGATTGAATGGGTATTAAGTAAACTTGAAAACTCTCAAACAGATTTATGTGAACTTTATTGTGGAGGAGGAAATTTTACAATACCTTTATCTATTAAGTTTAGAAAAGTATTAGCAACAGAAATTTCAAAAACTTCAATAAAATCAGCTTTAAGAAATTGTCAGTTAAACTCTATTTCAAATATTGACTTTATTAGAATGAGTAGTGAAGAGTTTGTTCAAGCCTTACAAAATAAAAGAGAGTTTAGAAGATTAAAAGATATTAATTTAAAAGATTATAGTTTTTCAACTATATTTGTTGATCCACCAAGAGCAGGATTAGATGAAACAACAAGAAAACTTGTATCAACTTTTGATAAAATAGTATATATTTCATGCAATCCTGAAACTTTACATCGTGATTTAATTGAACTTACAAAAACACATAAAATTGAACATTTTGCACTATTTGACCAGTTTTCATATACAAATCATATAGAAAGTGGCGTTATCTTAAACAAAGTTTAATTTTTGCTTAGATAAAATTTAAAGATAATGAAAGTATTGATAAAAGGGTAAATATGAGAATTAATACAAATACTGCTTCACTTATGGCACAAGAAGCAAATACAAACACAAATAAAAGCTTAACAAATTCACTAGAGAAACTAAGTTCTGGTCTTAGAATCAATAAAGCAAGTGATGACGCATCAGGACTTGCAATTGCTGATAAATTAAGAACACAAGCTAGTTCAATTGGACAATCAATTTCAAATGGTAACTCAGCAATTTCATTAACACAAATTGCTGATAAAGCTATGGCAGAGCAATCTAATATTTTAGATATAGTTAAAACAAAACTTATTCAAGCTTCAACTGATACTACTTCACAAGAAGGTAGAGAATCTATTGGTAAAGATATTGATAAACTATTATCTCAGTTAAATAATATTGCAAGCCAAACAAACTATAATGGAACTTCACTGCTTCAAGGTTCAGCAGCAAGTGCAGCAGCAACGCAATTAACATTCCAAATGGGTGAAACTAGTGCTGATACTATTTCTACTACTGCTGGTGTTCAAGCAAATACGAGTGGATTAGGTTTAGTAGGATTACAGTCTGCTGCTTCAGTTGGTTCTGCTGGTACATTTAGTGCAGGAAATGCAAGAAGTGCATTAATTTCTATTGATAATGCATTAAATACATTAAATAGTTGGAGAGCGGATTTTGGTTCTACTCAAAATCAATTAGAATCAGCAGTTAGAAACCAAATGACACAACAAACAAATATTAAAGCAGCTGAGTCTGTAATTAGAGATGTTGATTATGCTCAAGAGAGTGCAACATTTAATAAACAAAATATCATTTCACAAGCTGGTACATTTGCAATGAGTCAAGCAAATAATGTACAACAAAATGTTCTTAGATTACTACAATAGTCAATTTTTTTCTATATTTTTACCCTACAAACACCATAAAAACGAGCCTGAGCGAAAGTTTAGGCTTTTTTTATATTTTTCTTAAATTTAAGCTAATTTTAAGAATTGGTGTGTCATAATTCTTATGTAACTTAAATAAAGGACTTAAAATGACAAAACGAATTTCTATACCGGATAACATTTTAAAAATCCAAAAAAAGTTATGTACTTTTGAAAAGGGTTCTAGAAACTATGTTAAATATAGCAAAATTCTAGAAAAACATATTAAAAGAAATAATATGAAAAGAAGAGTTAATAGCAATATAAAAACTATAGAAGCTATTCAAGAAATTAGTAAAAACTAAAATTAATAAATTATAGGTATCAATGGATGCCGAAGAGTTGAAACTCTATGCTTGGTAACACAAGAAATGTTTTTTAGGCTCCCGTGTCATGGGTAAATCTTTTTATCTTATAAAAAAGGATTTATTATGAGAATTAATACAAACGTTGCTTCATTACAAGCACAAGAATCTGCATCATTAACAAACAAAAACTTAACAAACTCATTAGAGAAACTAAGTTCTGGTCTTAGAATCAATAAAGCAAGCGATGACGCTTCAGGACTTGCAATTGCTGATAAATTAAGAACACAAGCTAGTTCAATTGGACAATCAATTTCAAATGGTAACTCAGCAGTGTCTTTAACACAAATTGCTGATAAAGCTATGGCAGAGCAGTCAAATATTTTAGATATAGTTAAAACAAAACTTATTCAAGCTTCAACTGATACTACTTCACAAGAAGGTAGAGAAGCAATTGGTAAAGATATTGATAAACTA
>NZ_NXIF01000034.1 GCF_002837275.1 Malaciobacter halophilus
CTTCTGCGCTGATAATACTGCAGGTTTCACTTGTGGAAACGTAGGCCTCTGCCAGCTCTTGAGTCTTTTTAAGCCCTTATCTATTTTAACTTTTTACAGTTATCTTAGTTATGGGCTCTTTTTTTTTCTCAACTTTTTATTTCTTACAATAGCTTTAACTTTAACTATTAATATATTATTAACTAAATTTAGATAAAATAAATCAATATTAAAATAAGGAAATTAAATGCTATCATCTTTAAAACAAAAGATTATAGATTATGTATTTACAGTATCTAAGCAACCTATATTATTAAAAGATTTATTAATTGCTAATTCTCAATATTTACAGAAACTTCATGTTGACCCTGTAAAATTAGGATTTCGATTGAAAGTTGGAAGAGCTTATTTAGTTTATATTGCTTTAGTAATTCTATTTACAGTACCTTTTACAGCTATAACACATGGACTTTTCGCAAATCTTGACCCACATGTATCTATTATTGTTGCAATGCTTTTAACGGCTGTTATTTTTATCTTTTTTAATTTCTTTAGAGTATGGTTAGTTGACCAAGTAGCATTAAGTCAGATTAAAAAAGGATGGCAAGTTCATTTTCCTTTTTTTCCATATAAAGAGTATAATCGAAAAATAGATAAAATATTTCAACAATCGAATAAATTAGAATTACCTAAAAAAGATTTACAAAAATATATCTTAGATAACTTAGTTGACTAAGTTATCTATCTATCATATAGTGCTTTAGCACTTGGATTTCTAGTTTTTTTCAATTCCATATCTACATATTTACCCAATAAATTTTGTTGTTTTTTAAAAGCTAAGGTTTGTTTTCTTTTATAAGGAATGTACTCATATATGTAAAATCCAGCTTCATACATGGATAATCTAACAGGCGTAGCAACTGAGTATGTTGTAATTATTGAATCATCATTGCACAAATTATAAAGAAGTGAAAAATACTCTTTAGTCCAAAGTTCATTGTTTACTTCACTTGAAAATGCATCTTGATATATTACATCAAATTTTATATTTAAATCTTTTAACAGTACTCTTGCATCTTTAAAAAAGACTTTAATTTCTATTTGTTCATCTTTGTAATATAAATCTTCACTAATACATTTAATTATATGTTTTAAATTACTAAACTCTTTTGGATAATCAAAATCTTTTAAACTTTTAACAAGCTTTTTGTTAAGCTCAGGTGAGTAAATATTTACTTTTATCTTTAAATTATTTGTTTTTAAATAATACAAAGTTCCAAGAGTGTTATAACCTAAACCATAACATATATCTAAAATATTTAGTTCATGTCTATTTTTATGAAAAGTTATTGCAGGTATTACATGTTTTGTAAGGGTTTCAAAAATAGCACCATCATTTATATTATGATAGTGCTGATTATATTGGCTAGAGTAGAGGGTATTTGAGCCATCATTGGTACTTATAGTTTTATACACTAGATTTCTAACTCTTTTAGTTTTTCTTCTGGTAAATATAACTCTTTATTAGACATTACTCCAATTTTATTATCTAAGATATCTTGCGCAATCTGTTTTGCTTCATCTAGTGAGTGCATTTTATATGTACCACATTGAAATTTATTTAATTCTGGAATATCATTTTGTGATTTAACTTTTAAAACATCTTCCATAGACATTCTCCATGCAGTTGCTACTTCCTCTTCTGTTGGAGAGCCAAGTAAACTCATATAAAAACCAGTTCTACAACCCATAGGAGATACATCAATAATCTCTACATTTTCTGAGTTTAAGTGTTCTCTTATAAATCCTGCAAAAAGATGTTCTAAGGTATGAATTCCTTTTTCTCCCAACATTTTTTCATTTGGCACGCAAAATCTTAAATCAAATACAGTAATAATATCTCCAGATGGAGATTTCATAGTTTTTGCAACTCTAACAGCAGGTGCTGGCATAATTGTGTGGTCAACTCTAAAACTATCTAGTAATGGCATATTAAACCTTTCAATATTTATTGTTTTGAATTTTATCTAAATAAAAGTAAATGGGTAATTAGTATTAAAATATAGTCATATTTTTAAGTTAAAGAAGTGAGGTTTTAAACCTGCACTTCTTCTAGTTTTTCTTCTTCTATCTCATCACTATAATCCATAGAAGCCCATCTTTGTAGCTGTCTATATCTATATTGTGCATCTTTTTTATTTTTTTCAAGTAGAAAATCTGCTTGTTCTGGGTTTAGTTTTTTTAAAGATTTATATCTTGTCTCTTTTAATAAAAACTCTTCATATTTATCCCAGTTTGGTTTCTTTCCAAAAATTTTAATTGGATTTTCACCTTTTTTTATCTTTCTTGGGTCATATGTATAAATAGGCCAATATCCACTATCAGTTGCGAGTTGTCCTTGTTCAACTGATTTCATTAAACCTCCTTGGATCCCATGTGCAATACATGGTGAATAAGCAATAATTAATGATGGTCCATCATACTCTTCAGCTTCTTTCATAGCTTGAAGTGCTTGTTTTTGATTTGCTCTTGAATTGATTTGTGCTATATAAATATTTCCATAAGTCATTGAAATATAACCTAAATCTTTTTTTGCATTTGGTTTTCCATCATTTGTAAAATCTGCAATTGAACCAGCACGTGCAGCTTTAGAAGATTGTCCTCCTGTGTTTGAATAAACTTCAGTATCAACAACTAAAATATTTACATTCTCTCCAGTTGATAAAACATGGTCAACTCCTCCGTATCCAATATCATAAGCCCAACCATCTCCTCCAATCATCCATTGAGATTTTTTTACAAAGAATTTTTTTAAGTTTAGTAACTCTTTCACTCCTTTTAAATCTTGATTTGCTTCAAGTTGAGGAACTAATTTATCTCTTATTTCTTGGGTTTTTGCTCCATTATTTCTATTTTCTAACCACTCTTTATATAAAACTTTTAATGGATTGTTTACTTCATCCATACTATTTATCATAATTTTTGCAACTCTATTTCTAATTGTTTCCATTGCAGCATACATTCCATATCCAAACTCTGCATTATCTTCAAATAAAGAGTTTGCCCATGCTGGACCTTCTCCTTTTTCATTTTTTGTATATGGTGTAGATGGAGCAGAACCTGAATAAATAGATGAGCAACCAGTTGCATTTGCAATCATCATTCTATCCCCAAATAGTTGAGTAGCTAGCGTAATATATGGTGTTTCTCCACAACCTGGACAAGCAGAGTGATATTCAAATAATGGTTTTGCAAATTGAGAGTTTTTAACATTTGTAGGTTCAACTAAATAATCCTTATATGAAACATCATTGAATAAATAATCAGCATTCTCTTGTTCATGATTATCTTCTTCAATTGAGTATGGCACCATTTTCAATGATTTCTCTTTTGTAGGACAAATATCAACACAAATATTGCAACCTGTACAGTCTAAAATAGAAACTTGAATTTTATATTTTAAATCTTTATCTTTAAACTCTTTTCCTTTTGCATCAAGTGCGTGTTCTTTTACTCCTTGAGGAGCATTTTTAAACTCTTCTTCATCCATTAAAAAAGGCCTAATTACTGCATGTGGGCATTCAAAAGCACATTGGTTACACTGAATACATGTGTCACTATTCCATTGAGGAACCATAGTTGCAATACCTCTTTTTTCATACTCAGTTGAACCATTTTCAAAAGTTCCACACTCCATTCCTAGTTCAACAATAGTAGATACAGGTATCTCATCACCTTTTGCAGCATTTACAACTTTTGCAAATTGTTCAACATACTCGCTTCCATTGTATTTTGAATTAATTGTTAAAGAACCACCTTCAAGATTTGACCACTCTTTTTTTACATCAACTTTTTCAACACCATGTTCTCCTTGGTCAATTGCTTGATAGTTCATATTTACTATCTCTTCACCTTTATTTCCATATGCTTTTTTAGCATACTCTTTCATATACTCTTTCGCTTCTTCATATGGAATAACATTTGCAAGTTTAAAAAATGCTGCTTGCATAATAGTGTTTGTTCTATTTCCTAAACCAATATCATGAGCTAATCTTGTTGCATTTATTATATAAAAGTTTATATTTTTATCTGCAAGAAGTTTTTTTACTCTATTTGGTAGTTTATTCTCTATTTCATCTTTTGAATGGATTGAGTTTAATAAAAAAGTTCCATTTTGTTTTAACTTATCAATTACTTCATATTGTTCTAAATATACCTCTTTAGAACAGGCCACAAAACTTGGGTTTGATACAAGATAAGTTGATCTAATAGGATTTTTACTAAATCTTAAGTGAGACCTTGTATATCCACCACTTTTTTTAGAGTCATATGCAAAATAGGCTTGTGCGTAAAGATCTGTTTTATCACCAATAATTTTTACAGAGTTTTTATTTGCACCTACAGTTCCATCTGCTCCTAAACCATAAAATAAACATTCAGTTACATCTTCAACAATTGGAATATTGTTTTTTACTTCTATTGAAGTATGAGTTACATCATCAATAATTCCAACTGTGAAATTATCTTTTGAAGTTTTACTTGCAAGGTTATCAAAAAGTGCTATGATTTGATTTGGTGGAACATCTTTAGAAGATAAACCATATCTTCCTCCAATAATTTTTGGTTGATTTTTTTGTCCATAAAATAGTGCTTTAACATCTAAATATAAAGGTTCCCCTAAACTTCCTGGTTCTTTTGTTCTATCAATAACACAGATTCTTTCTACACTTAGTGGTAAAGCATTCATAAAGTATTTTGCTGAAAAAGGACGATATAAATGTACACTTAAAAGACCAACTTTTCTTTTTTCTTCTTTTCTTAGATAATCAATTGTTTCTTTAATTGTTTCAGTAACAGAACCCATAGCTACAATAATATCTGTTGCATTTTCATCACCATAATAAGTAAAAGGTGCATAATCTCTTCCTGTAACTTTAGATATTTCACTCATATATTCATTTACAATATCAGGAAGTTGATTATAGTATCTATTTGCTGCTTCTCTCCCTTGAAAATATATATCATCGTTTTGTGCAGTTCCTCTTGTAATTGGTGATTCAGGATTAAGTGAATTGTCTCTAAATTTTTGTACAGCTTCATAATCAAGTAATTTATCAAATACTTCATATGGCATTACTTCAACTTTATTAATCTCATGAGATGTTCTAAAGCCATCAAAAAAGTGTAAAAAAGGAACTTTCCCTTTAATAGCACTAAGGTGAGCTATTCCTCCTAAATCCATAACCTCTTGTACAGAACCAGTTGCAAGCATTGCAAAACCAGTTGCTCTTGCACTCATTACATCTTGGTGGTCTCCAAAGATAGATAATGCATGAGTTGCTAGTGCCCTAGCACTTACATGTATAACACCAGGTAATAATTGACCTGCAACTTTATACATATTTGGAATTTTTAAAAGAAGTCCTTGAGAAGCTGTATAAGTAGTTGTAAGTGCCCCTGCTTGTAAAGAACCATGGAAAGTTCCTGCTGCACCTGCCTCACTTTGCATCTCTATTACTTTTACAGTAGAACCAAAAAGATTCTCTTTACCTTGAGTAGCCCATTTTTCTGTTATGTCTCCCATTTGTGAAGAGGGTGTGATAGGATATACTCCTGCTACTTCTGTAAAAGCATATGAAACATATGCAGCAGCCTCATTCCCATCCATTGTAGCAAATTTTTTAACCATTATCTATCCTTATAATACTATCAATTTTATAGATAATAATTAAAGTTTACTTAATAAAGTATTAATTATTTAAATAATAAGGTTGCTTTTATAACTATATTTTTGAGATATTTTTAATTAATTTTACTGCTTCATATGAGTTTTGTACTATATGTTGAGTATGCTCTTTTAATGAATCTTCTTCTCCATATCCACATAAAACTCCTACACTATTTACTCCAGCACTATTTGCAGCGATTAAATCTAATTTTGTATCTCCTACCATCCAAACATTACTTGTTTTATTTAAATTCATTAAATCAAGTGTTTTATGAATTGGCTCAGGGTGAGGTTTTGGATTTTCAACATTTTCTCTTCCTATTATATGTTCAAAATAGTGTAATATATCAAGATGTTTTAAAAGAGGAGTAGTATAAAGTGCTGTTTTTGTTGTTACAATTGATAATCTTGCAAATTTAGATGCAAACTCTAAACACTCTTTTACTTCTTCTAATAGTGTAGTTTGTTCAAGTGAAACAGTTCTGTATTTTTGTTTATATGCATCTACAAAATCCCATACTCTTTCATCTTCTACTCCTAAATCTTTATACATAATATCTAAAGGATAACCAATAAGTTTTTTTATATGTTCATCTTCACCTTGAAAATCATATGATAGTTCTTCAAATGTATGTCTAAAACAGCTAATAATTGCATTTGTAGAATCGATTAATGTTCCATCTAAATCAAATAGTATGATATTGTTTTCTTTCAATTTTATTCCTTATTTATTTTTTCCCAATGAATTTGATTGTGCATTATACCTAAAAATGTAGGTTCAATATTTTTAATATCTTTATTTACTACAGTTATTGAGTTTGGAATAAATAAAAATAAGTAGGGTAAGTCATTTGTTATTTTTCTAAATATTTTTTTATAAATTTTCGAGAGTTGCTTTTTATTTATCGTTTTTGCACCTTTTTCAATTAGTTTATCTATTGATTTATTTTCATATCCAACAAAATTAAATCTTCCTATTTTTTGCGAGTCACTATGCCAGATAGGATAAGCATCTGGCATTAGAGGAAGTGACCATGCAAGAAGTAGGCTTTCAAATTTTCTTGGATGTACTACTGTATTTAAAAAAGCCTGCCACTCTACAACTCTAATTTTCACATTTACATTTACTTTTTTAAGTTGATGTTGTAAAATTTGAGCTGCATTTATTCTTATATCATTTCCCGTATTTGTTATTAATTCAAACTTTAATGGATTATTCTTGTCATAACCAGCCTCTTTTAATAAAGCTTTTGCTTTTTTTATATTTTGTTTTATAGGTTTTACAGATTCATCATATGCAAAGCTTCCTGGCAAAAAAGGACCATTACAAACTTTACCATGTCCAAAAAATAGAATATCTACCATTTCTTGCCTATTTATGGCTAAAGATAGGGCTTGCCTAACTTTTATATCTTGAAACTTTTTATTTTTTAAGTTAAATGCCATATATGTATATGAAAATGCAGGTTCTTCAATTATTTTATAATTATCAAAAAAATCTTTTGTAAGTTGTCTATCAATTTGTATAGGGGTTAAAGAAGAAATATCTAGCTTTTTTTGTTTTAACATTAAAAAAGAAGTAGTGGTATCAGGATAAAATTTATAATGAATTTTATCAATTTTGGGTTTGCCTTCAAAATAGTTTTTATTTGCATATAAAACTATATCTGATGAGTTTTTTAACTCTTTTAATTTATAAGGTCCTGTTCCAATAGGTTGCTTATTAAATTTGCTTGTCATTAAATTTTTTTCATCTTTTAATATATGATATGGCAAAAGACCAATTAACCAAATTTCCAAAGCTTTAAAATAAGGTTCTTTATACTCTATTTGTAGAGTATATTTATCTATAAGTTTTACATCTTTTACTTTTTTGTAATTTGAAGCAATTGAAGTATAAACTTTTGGATTTTTAATAGTTTCATAAGTAAATAAAGCATCTTTTGCTGTTACTTCAACTCCATCATGCCAAAGTACACCTTTTTTTAACTCTATTATTAGTTTTGTATCAGTTTGAAAATAGAAGTTTTTTGCAATATCAGGTACAATATTTCCATATTTATCATATTTTAATAAACCATTAAAAAGCCATTGGCTGATTTGGCTACTTGCACTATCATTTGATAATATGGGATTTAATCTACTAGGACTTGAGCTAATTGATAGATTTAATGTACTTGCAAATAAAAAATTAAAAATAAACAGAGTTAAAAGAATTATTTTTTTCATAATGTATTGTAGTGTTTTTTTTTAAAAAAATGCATAAAAAAAGGAAGCAAATATTTTGCTTCCTTATAAACTTTTAATAAAAACAGTCTTTTTTTAAAAACTAGTTGGGATTGTATTTTTTTGTCTATTTATGCCACTGCTTTTAGAAAGTTTTCTTCTTTTTTCATAATCTCTTTTATAAATATACCGAATTCTTTTAAAATTGTTTGTTTTGAATTAATTATTATATCTTCGCTAAAATTATTAATCCAAGCTTTGGGATGGTTATTAAAGAACTCTTTTCTTATTTTAAGAAATTTATTTACTTCTTCTATATTATCAATTTTATATGATTCAATTATCAATAATGATAAATAGTAAAGATATTGAAACTCAAATCCTATAAAATCGTCGGGAAAGTGATTTAAGTTTTGAACTTCAATTCCTACTTGAGAATAATAATCTCTTACTTGGTAAGTGAATTTTCCCATAAGTAGATTTTCATTTAATCTATAAGAAGATTCAAAAGGCATAGCTAAAGGTTTTTCAGGTCCTACAAATAATCTATTATAGTCCCATCTTGCCTCATTTACCATATTATTATTTAACTCTTCAATCAATTGAATAAAGTTGCTATTTTTTAAATCCATGTTTAGGTCATTAGATTTTTCTTTAAAGGAAGATACATTTTCGTTTGTCCATTGATTGAAAAAAAGTATTCTTAATAAATCATAGGCTTTTGACAAATCTTCGCAATCTTTAACTATCTTTTCCATTTCGAATCCTTATTTTTCTTCTTCTTTGTTTTCTTCTTTTATTATATTCTGTTTTTTTAGTCTTTCATACCAATAAATATGGTGTTTTTTAATATGTTCAATACTCATCTCTCCTGTTTGGAACATTGCTTTAAATGCAGGTAAATTTGATGGTAATAATGCAAAAAGAACATGCACCATTAAAATAAATCCTAGCATTAAGAAACTAAAAGAGTGAAGAGTAGTTATAAGTTCAGCTGTTCTTAATGATAAAGCATCTATATAGATATTTTTATAAACTAGAATAAATCCTGTAACTATTAGTGCAGTAACAAAAAAATACATAGCCCAAGCTGCTGCTTTTTGACCTATGTTGTATTTTCCAAATTTTGCTGGTTTATTTTCAACATAATGTAGTTTCATTTGTTTAATTCCATCTTTTATTGCTTCTATACCCCATTTTTCAGGCCATATACTTAACTCTTTTAATCTTCTTAGCATAACTACTGCAAATATAAATGCTGTTAATGCTAATAAAAATCCACTTACCCAATGTAGTGTTCTAAAAATCATTAGTCCTGTTATTAAAGGCTCATTGTTTTTTAGTACTACACTTGCAGGATAACCTACATAGTAAGCTAAAAAGCTAAATGTTTTAGAAAAAAATGGTAACCCCGTTATAATTAATGTTATTGTTTGTATTAATATAAACTTGTGAGTTGTCATTATCAATGGATGATACGCTTTTACTGTTTTCATAATCTTTCTCCAATCTATTAAGTTAAATTTTTAGTGTAAATTCTTTTCTTTTCATACCTGTTACAAATTTTGGATAAAATCGTGTTGATGGTACATAAGAATTTGCTTTAAATCCAACAACTTCTTTTTCCATTCCTGCTCTATTGGCTAAATCTGTTTCAATGATGCTTAATACACCCATAGGACATGCTGTTACACAAGCAGGAAGTTCACCTCTATCAAGTCTTTCAGCACACATATTACATTTTTGAGCTTTATTTTCTTGACCTAATAAAGTAATAGCATTATATTCACAACTTTGAGCACAGTAACCACAACCAATGCACTTATCTCTATTTAACTCTACAATACCATCTTCTCTTACTGTATATGCTTCTGCTGGACAAACTTCTGCACAAATTGGATTTTCACAGTGGTTACATGAATGTGTTAAAAATAGACTTTTAATGTTTCCATTTTGAACTACTTCATATTCGTCAACTTTTCTCCAATTTATTTCTGGTTCTTGCTTATGATAAGTTTGACACGCAACTTCACAGGCTTTACATCCTATACAAAAATCTTGGTCAAATAGAAAACTTTTTCTTACTTTTTTCATTTTATATTCCTTTATGCTTTTTCAACTTCAATAAATGATGCAGTATATGTTGAACCTTGTCCTAAATCACTAATACCATCACTACATAAAATATTAGCTCCTGTATCTGTTTTTGTAACTTTGCACCAAATATTATTCCATGCATAAGTAATGCCAGGATTCATCTCAGTTGAAATTCTAACTCTAAAAAATGCTTTACCTTTTTCGTTTCTAGCACATACAACAGTACCCTCTTTTATATTTCTTGAATTTGCATCTACTTTATTCATAAATAGTTCTGGGTAACCATCATATAATACTCTTGGTAGAATATATTTATTTGTTCCCCAATTTGAATTATTTTGTAGTTGTGTTCCAGGAGTCATAAAATATAATGGATATTTTTTTAGATAACTTTTTCCAAATTCATTTTGTGCTTCATAATAATCCCAATCTGTTTCAAGGTCAATAACTGGATGAAATCCTGAATCTTTAAAATATTGAGAATAAAGTTCTGCTTTTCCAGAAGGTGTTTTAAATTTAAGATCTGTTGGTTTACAATATGGATAATAAGGAAAATGCTCTTTCATTGTTTCTACTGTTCTTATAGGTTTTACTTGTCCTTCTTTTACTAATCTTTCGTAAGTTATTCCTTGTTTCTTACTAAAAGGAGTATCTAGCATCTTTTTTATAACTACTTTTGGATCATTGATATTAAAACATTCATCTGTATATCCCATAGCTTTTGCAATTCCATTGAAAATTTCTAAATTAATTTTACTCTCACCAACTAATTTTGCTGCTGCTGCGTTATAACAAACATAACCAGAAATTTGGTCATTTTGAACATCTTCAGATTCTAAAAAAGTTCCTGCAGGTAGAACTAAATCTGCATAATCAACAGTATCCGTATGGAAAGGGTCTAATACAATTAAATAAAAGTCATCATCTTCCATTAATCTTTTTTTAATTAAATCAGAGTTTGGTGCAGTAGTAATCATACTAGTGTTATAATGTATAACTGCTCTTAAAGGAGTAGGAAGAGTTACTTCTTTATAAACTTGAGATTCTGTATCTAAACTTGTTGGGTTATTGAGTCTTAAGGCTCTACCAAATTGTACATAATTTGCAGTTTGTCTTTTGATTTTTTCTCCATTTTCATCTTTTGGAGATAAATCAGGCATTACTTTACTAAAGTCATAGCATGGATTTAAGTTTGTGTAAGCCCAAAATAGTCCAGCACCTTTTTTGTTTAATGCTCCTACTAAAACAGGTAAAAATGTAACTGCTCTAACAAGTCTAGCTCCATTAAAGTGTCTTTGACCACCATCACCATGGGCAATTGCAGGTCTTTTAGCCGCTGCATATATTTTTGCAAACTCAATAATCTCTTCTGGCGTAATTTCACATGCTTTTGCTAACTCTTCTAATGAATACTCTTTAGTCTCTTTTACTAATTCATCAAAACCAAGCGCATATTTAGATACAAACTCTTTATCATATAAGTTTCTTTCAATAAGAACTTTACATACACCTAAACAAAAATAAGGGTCTGTTGAAGGTTTTAGTTGTATAAACATATCTGAATTATTTGCCATTGGCGTTCTAACAGAGTTTATAGTAACTAATTTACCTCCATTTTTTCTTCTTACATCTTGACCAAATCTAGCCCAGTGTACAGCTGTATAAGCTTCATTTGAACCCCATGTAACATATAAATCTGAATCCACTGTTTCAAGCATATCTTTTGAATATGGTGTACCAATAACACTTGGAGTTCCTTGATATCTTGGCCAATCACATGGATTTCTAACTAATCTTGTTGCACCAATTTTTTCAAGTAAATTACCAGGAGCGATAGTTTTTGAGATGTGACCTTCATTACCAGAATAAACCATTTCTCCAATAGCTTCTCCACCATATTTATTTTTAATTTCAGTTAATTTTTTTCCTGCAAGTTTAAAAGCTTCGTCCCATGAGATTCTCTCCCATTTACCTTCTTTTCTTTTTCCTACTCTTTTCATAGGGTATAGTATTCTATTTGGCTGATATAAATATTCTCTATAAGTATTACCTTTTACACAAGGATGACCTTTTGTAACAGGATGCGCTTTATTTCCTTGAATATCTATCATTACACCATTTTGTACTTCTGCAACTAAAGAACATGCATCTCTACAGTTTCTAGGACATGTTACAAAATGATATTCAGATGCGCCATTTGTTTGAGTGGGTTTATAATCTACCTTATCATATTTTGTAGATGTATATGACATTCCAAATAGTGGTACACTAACTAAACATGCAGTAGTTCCTTTTACAAAACTTCTTCTACCATTATTAATATTTGAAGCTCCCATAATATTTTCCTTCTTTTTCATGAAATTAAATACTTCTTCATTTAAGAAGAAGTATTTTTTTATTTAAGTATATAAAGTTTATTTTTGCCATCTTGGTAACTAACTATATTGATATTTCCATCAACAAAATCAATAGCTCTTGCATTTGTTATTTTGCTTGGGTATGAATATGTTTTCACAATTTCTTCAGTTTTAGGATTAATCTGTAAAATTGTGTTGTAGTTTTTACTTAATGCATATAACATACCATCTTTTTTGGCAAGTCCAGTAATGTAGTAATCACCTAATCCTTTATTATTTCTTGTTTGTATATTTGAAGCTAAAGTTGGTGTATATTCTCCAGATAGAACCCCATCAATATTTGATTGTTTTATAACAACAAAATTCTTTTGTAAGTTACTTGGAACACTAATTGTATAACTATAATCTCCTAAGCTTACGAAGCTATTTACATAGTTTGTATTTGCTCTTACTGTTCTAAAAGAGTTTTTCTCAATAGCGACAAATTTATCAGCACCCTCTTTAAAGTGTGCAAATCCTTCTACTTCATCAGCATTTACAGGATCATATTTTACAATTGCATAAGTTTTATTTGTTCCCATAATTTTTATATTTTCATTATCCATAATATCAATATCTGCAAAATTTGTCATAAATGGGAAATAGAAACTATCTAAAATTAAATGTGTATGAATATTGTTTAAATCTTTATTTGTAAGATACATTCCCCAATCTTGAGTTGCAATGGCAAATTGATTAGTTTTTTTATTAAATCTAATACCACTAATAGGTGAATTTAAATCAAGATTAATATTTTTTTCTGATACTAAATTTAGTTTAGTTGTTATATGTAAAGGTGAATTATTTACATTATGGTCAAACTCCATGTAATTAGCTTTTTGCGCTGGTAAATCAGGAGTATCTACACCAAATGGACCTCTCCATGTTGGAGCAGAAAATGCATTTGGTAATAAACTACTCCAACTATTATACTTAGGATTAAAAGTAAATCTAGCTGGTGAATCAGGTGCAGTAAAAGGTGGTGGTCCAGCTGCAATAAAGGCTTGTACTGCATTGGAAGTTGTTACTACCATAAATGTAACAAATGCAAACTTATTTACTTTTGTTAAATTTCTATAGTTTAATTTTACTAAAACTTCTTGGTCTGTTTTTAAATTAGCAAAAGCTAGAATTAAACCAAGTACAATTAAAACAGCCCAAAAAACTATTCCAGCCCAAATTTGTGTATGAATATTAAAAATTGGTAATGCTTGACCTTGTCCTATATCCATTTGAGCATACCATCCTAAATGCCAAAAAGCATTCCAAATACCAAAGGCAGAAACCATTATAATAAGAGCTAAATATTTCATTCTTAGACCATATCTTATTATAAATAAAGCTCCTGCTGCTACAACAATCATATTAATTCTAAGTGCCCAACAACTTGTACAAGGTGCATCTCCTAAGATGTAACCAAATATCATGTTAGCAACGGCTACTGGCCCTGCCATAACACCTAAAACTGCAAAAGACATAAGTACATATAAATTTATATTTTTTCTCATAAAGAACTCCTATAAATTAAATGCAGGTAATACATTATATTGAATATCAATTGCATAGAATACAAAAGCGACTAATATTGCGGTAAAGGCTAATAAATTAAAAGCCAACTTCTCTTTTTCTGGTTTTTTATACACCAGATACGATACATACAGTAATAAACATAATTCTAGGAATTCCATTAATTACCTCCTCTTATTCTCTAAACTTAAATATTAATTAATTAATTAAGTAGTAATATATTTTAACAATATTCTATTTTTTTTCATATAAAACACTATTTTTTATCTATTACTATATAAAAAGACGCTATTATTAAAAGTAGTAAATCCTTATATATAGCTTATCTAAGCTTAAAGCTTAAATATTAATTAATTAATAAAGTAATTATATATTTTAATAATATTGAATACTATACAAAAAATGCTATGTTATGTCTATTAATATACAAAAAATGCTATAGTTCAAAATTTAGAGGAGATGCAAAATATGAAATCACTTAATTTATCTAATTATAATTTGCACATAGAAAAAGTATTAGATGAAATTGAATGTAATTTAAATCATAATTTATCAATTGAAAAGCTTTCTCATTTGGCAGGTTATTCACCTTTTCATTTTCAAAGATTGTTTAAAGATTATGTTGGAGAAAGCGTTCATCAATATATAAAAAGATTAAGAGTAGAAAAAACTGCGTTGATGTTAAAATATCAATACAATAATGTAACAGACTCAGCAATAAGAACAGGTTTTAATAATAATATTTCACTTACTAGAGCTTTTAAGAGTATTTATAACTGTTCTCCTAAAGAGTATAAAGATAGATTTCGTACATTTAATAAAAAATATGACACTCCATCTTTTAAAGTTGTAAATATTGATGATTTTAAGGTTTTCTTTGTACGAGTATGTGGAGATTATCACTACTCAGAAAGAGCGTCCTGGATGGAAGTAGAGAATAATTTTTGTGAATTATCCCAAAATAATCTACAATATATATCAATTTGCTATAACGAACCATCAATTACTCTTCAAAAAACAAACTTAAGATACGAAGCTTGCATACTATTTGAAAAAAATAAACATTCACATATTGCAAATTTACCAATAAAAACTATAAGAGGTGGAAAATATGCTAAATTCTCTTTTACGGGTACTTTAGGAGAATTTGACAATTTCTTCAATATTGTATTTGATACTTTTTATCATGATAAGAATTATCAAATATCATTAAAACCATCTTTTCAACTTCATCATAATTCATATAGAGATTTATTATTTGGTACTACGACAACTGATTTGTTTATACCTATTGATTAGTATTTTTAGTGCATAAAAAAAGGAAGCAAAATATTTTGCTTCCTTTGTAAAATATTCGAATAAAAACAGATTATCTTTTTGAGAATTGTGTAGATTTTCTTGCTTTTTTTCTTCCGTATTTTTTTCTTTCAACGCTTCTAGCATCTCTTGTTAATAAACCATAAGGTTTTAAAATAGCTCTAAATTGCTCATCATAAGCAACTAAAGCTCTTGAAATACCGTGTCTTACAGCATCAGCTTGTGCAGAATATCCACCTCCAAGCGTTTTAACTACGATATTTACAGAAGTTTCTTGTTTAGATACTTCTAGTGGTTGCATAACTCTTTTTTTAATTGATTCAAGACCACCTAACCACTCATCTAAAGATTGACCATTGATTGTAAGTTGACCATTACCATTCTCTAGCCATACTTTAGCTACAGCTGATTTTCTTCTTCCTGTTGCGTAAACTTTTGCCATTAGTCTTATCCTTTAATTTGCGCAGTATGAGGGTGCTCAGAACCTGCATATACTTTTAATTTTTTTAACATGTCTTTACCAAGTTTTGTTTTTGGTAACATACCTCTTGTAGCTAATTTATATAACTTCTCAGGGTTTTTTTCAAACATTTCAGACATTTTGTGAGTTTTTGTACTACCAAAATATCCTGAGTGAGTATAATAGTTTTTAGTTTCTAGTTTTGTTCCAGAAAATTTAGCTTTTGAAGCGTTAATAATTACAACGTAATCTCCGCAATCTACGTGAGGAGTGTAAGATGGTTTATGTTTACCTCTTAAAATAGTAGCTACTTCAGTAATAATTCTACCAAATACTTTATCAGTTGCATCTACTACTATCCAATCTCTCTCGATTTCATTAGCTTTTGCCATTTGAGTAAATTTCATTTATTTCTCCGATTTGATTAATGAGGTGAAATAGTATTCTAAATAAGCTTAATAACAACTTAAATTAAGTCATGTTTAATATTTTATTATAAATTCCGAACCAGAATGAAGTTTACTTCTTACTTCAAGTTTAAAATTATGTAAAGATAAAATAGCTTGAACTATAAATAAACCAAGTCCCAATGAGTTATTCCAGCCATTTTTCGAGACTCTATAAAATTTTTTGTTAATTTTATTTAAATCATTTTCTTCTATTCCAATACCTTTATCTATTATACTTATAGAAGAGCTTGATAATTTGATGATTACATCATCTTCTGAATATTTAAGTGCATTTTCTACTAAATTACTTATTGCCATTTCCATAAGTGTTTCATCAACTTTTAGATTTATATCTTCACCTTCAATTGTAATATCATGCTCTTTGTATTTATCTTGTAAATCAGAAACTACAGCTTCACAAAGTTTTTTAATTGAACAGTTTTGTGTTGTTACTTGTTGTTTACCCTCTTCAAGTTTCAATGATAGTCTAAGTTTATCTATAATATTAGACATTTTATCGCCATTTGATTTAATCTTATTTAAAAATTTCTCTTTCATGCTATTAGGTAAATCAGAATCACATAATAAAGTCTCGCTATAACCAGAAATTATTGCAATTGGATTCTTAAACTCATGGGAGATTGCAGAGATTATCTCATCTTTTTGTCTATTTGCAAGTTTTAATTTTGCTGTTTGTTTTGCTTTTTGTTTCTCTTTTTTAGCTAATTTGGCTGCAACTTTGTTTAAAAATCTAGCTATTTTATTAAACTCTTGTGTATAGTTTGAACTAATTTGATAATTAGGTCTTTTTTCACTTAAATCTATAAGAAATTTTAAAATTGAGTCTGTCTCTTTTTTTATTTTTATACTAATAAAATAAGTAGCAAAGAATGCTAAAATTAAAAATATAGTTATTATTGCAATAATATGAAAAGATAATCTTAGAAAATTCTCTTGAATTTTATCTGTATAATCTGCAAGTCTTATATAATAAGTTTTATCTTTTAATTTAATTTTTTTTGCTACATATAAAAGCTCTTTATTTAAAGAGTCTGAAAATCTAATTGTTTTGCCAATTCCATCATATTTTGCATGAATTATTTCAAATCTGTCTTGATGATTTTCCATAGAGCTTTTATCTTTATCACTTTCTACTATTACCTTTCCTTTTTCATCTATTATTGTAATTCTTAAATTTGTTCTTTTTTTAAACTCATTTACTACTTTTTCAATATCATTAATATTATGTAAAACCAATGAGATTGAATCAATATTTTGAGAAAGGTTTTTTTCTATTTGGTTCATATAGATGTTTTTTGACCAAAAATAAGTAGTAAAACTTATACTTAAAAAAATAAGAAAAAATATTCCAATAAAGGTTCTTAAAAATAGTTGATGAATTTTTAACAAAAGATATATCCTTCACCTCTAATAGATTTTATATACTCTTTTTCTCCATTAGGGTCAATTTTTGCTTTTAATCTTTTAACTGCAACATTTACTGTTTTTAGTTTTTTATCAAAAGAGTCTTCCCAAACAGTGTTTAAAAGATGCTCTCTTGTCATTAATATATCTTTGTTTTTTATAAATTCTAAAAGTAAATCATGCTCTAAGTGAGTTAATTCAATAGCTTTATCATTAATATAGAATTTTTTATTTGTTGCTTTATATACTATATCTTTTACTTTTAAAATCTCTATATCTTTAGATGTTCTTTTTAAAACAGCTTTAACTCTAGCACTAAGCTCTTTTAAATTAAATGGTTTTGTAATATAATCATCTGCATAAGCATCAAATCCTTCTAAAATATCCTCATCTTTGTCTTTAGCTGTTACATAAATTACAGGATTTGTGTAACCTTTTGCTCTAATTTCTGATATGAAAGTAGTTCCATCAACCCCAGGTAGATTTCTATCCATTAAAATTAAATCTATATCTTCTTCATCTAATATTTTATCAATTACTGGGTTTACATTTAAACATCCAATTGTATCGTAACCCTCTTTTTGTAAAGTATATTCTAAAAGTTCTAAAATATCTTCTTCATCTTCAACAATTAAAATTAATCTATTTTTCATTACTTTCTTCTTTTAATATAATCTCTTTTTTACCTGGAGAATATTTTATAGCAAGTATTCTAAATATAAAGAAAATTAAAATTACAAATAATAAAAATATTATTGTAAAGTAGTCTTTTTTTGCATGTGAAGTATAAATTATAACATCTCTAATTAGAAAAATTATAAAAATATCAATAACAAATCTTAGGCGTAGTTTTGCTTTTTTTATAAAATCAGAAATCATTTTCATAACTTCCATTATTACAATGAATTCTAACATTAAAACAATTATTTTTTGAAACTCAAGATTTGCAGCAAGAATTATAATAAAAATAATACCTGCTGCTAAAAATTCGTAGTTATTCTCAAAGTAGTTTTTAATTCTTTGTATAGCTTTTCTCATATATTTATTGTTCGATTTCTCCACCTACATGGGCAAATACAATTAAATTTGCAATACTTGTAGCTCTATCTGCACATTTTTCTAATCTTCTTAAACTACTTAAAAGATTAAAATAGTCTTTTGAAAGCTCTTGGTTTTTACTTATTAATTTTAAAATATTTTTTTCAACCATTGCATATAAGTCATCAGTTTTACTCTCTTCTACTAATACTTTATTAAAGCTCTCTTCTACAACTTTTTCATCATACTCATCTAGCATACCTAGTGTAATCTCAAGAGCACTTACAGCAGCTTTTTGTAATGGTATTGCATACTCTAATATTGTTGCTTCATCTAACTCTTCTGAAAATGATTTTCTAAAAGTCTTAATAAAAGTTTTTGAGTTTGTTCCTGCTCTTACTAACTCATTTGTTATTTTTAAATAAGAAACCATTTGTCTTAAATCTTTTGCTTCAGGAGAGTATAAAGCAAGAGTAGTAACTATCATATTATCTATTTCATTAGATTTTGAAACTAATCTTTTTAGTGATAAATCAATATCTTTTAATAACTCAATTTCATTATCTTTTAAAGCTTTTAATGAAGTTTTATTAGCTTTTAATACAATCTCTCCAATCTGCCTTATTTCATTTTTGATTGTTTCAATCTTTTCTTCATATGTTTTTAACATTATCCAAACCTTCCTGTAATATAATCTTCTGTTTTTTTATTATTTGGATTAACAAATATTGTTTCTGTTTCATCATATTCTATTAATTTTCCTAAGTGGAAAAATGCTGTATAGTCTGCAACTCTTGCTGCTTGTTGCATATTGTGAGTAACAGTAATAATTGTATAATCTTGTTTTAATTCTAGCATTAAAGCTTCAATTTTTTCTGTTGAGATAGGGTCAAGTGCTGAGGTTGGCTCATCCATTAAAATAACTTCAGGCTTTACAGCAATTGTTCTTGCAATACATAATCTTTGTTGTTGTCCCCCTGAAAGAGAAGTTCCTGGTTCATTAAGTTTATCTTTAACTTCATCCCAAAGTCCAGATTTTTTAAGTGATGTTTCAACTAACTCATCACACTCTTTACCTTTTCCAACAATACCATGCTTTAAAGGTGCATAAGCTACATTGTCATATATTGATTTTGGAAAAGGGTTTGGTTGTTGAAAAACCATACCAATTCTTTTTCTAACGCTTACTTCATCTACATCTTTATCATAAATATTTTTATTATCAATTATTACTTCTCCATCAATTTTTACAATTGATATTAAGTCATTCATTCTATTTAAACATCTTAAAAAAGTAGATTTCCCACACCCTGATGGTCCAATTAAAGCTGTAATTTTATTTTTATATATGTTTACATCTATATTATGTAAAGCGTGGTTATCTCCATACCAAAGGTTTAAAGAGTTAACATTTACTTTTACTTCATTATTTTTAATTTCTTTGCTCATTTAATATTTCCTACCATTTAACTTCGAATTTTTTTCTTAAATAAATTGCTAGTGCATTTAATGAAATTAATACACTTAGTAATACAATAATACCAGCAGCAGTTTTTTCTATATACATTCTTTCAGGCATACCTGCCCATGTAAAAATTTGTGCAGGCATTACTGTTGCTGCTTGAGTAACCATTGATGGTGCATCTGGAATAAATGCAATCATACCTACAATAATAAGTGGTGCTGTTTCTCCCATGGCTTGTGCAAGACCAATAATTGAACCTGTCATAATTCCAGGAAAAGCTAATGGTAAAACATGATCTTTTGTTACTTGAATTTTAGTAAGACCTAAACCATATCCTGCTTGTCTAATCGAATCAGGAACACTTCTTAAAGCTGCCCTTGAACTTACAATGATAATTGGTAGTGTCATAAGTGCTAATGTTAAACCACCAACTAAAGGTGAACTTCTTGGTAAACCAAAAAGATTAATAAAAATTGCTAGTCCTAAAAGACCAAATAGTATTGAAGGAATGGCAGCAAGATTATTTATATTTACTTCTATAATTTGAGTAAATTTATTATCATCTGCAAACTCTTCTAGGTAAATAGCAGTCATAACACCAATTGGAAAAGCTACAAGCATAGTAATAATTAAAGTTAATACGGAACCTATAATTGCTGATTTTAAACCTGCATATTCAGGAGTTTTTGAATCTCCATTTGTAAAAAAGATTTCATTAAATTTTAATTCTGCTTTTCCATAAGCTTTCATATCATCAATTAAAGCTCTATCTTTTCTTTTAAGTTTATAGTAGTGTCCTTTTAGATATTGGTCAACTTGGTCGTCTGCTAATACCCAAGTAGGAATAGTTTTTCCTAAAAGTTTAGGATTTGCTTCAATCATATTTGGAACTTCTCTTATCCATGCTCTTGAAACTACACCTCTATATTTTCTATCAATTGATTTTCTATAATTTTTTATTGCTGCTTGACTATAAGTTACATCAACTAATAAATAAGCTTGCTTAAATGCAGGAGTTCCTTTAGTCACAATATCTGTTAAAAAAAATGCTAAAAATGCAATTGAAAAAACTAAAGACCCAAGTGTAAACCTTTTGAATCTTTTAGAACTTCTATGTCTACTTTTTAAAGTAGGGTCATAAAATGGATTTTCTTCTTTTTTCTTTTTGTTTCTTCTAATAATCATAATGTATTCACTTTATATTTTTCTTTGAATTTTCTAATTAACGTTAATGAAATAACATTTAAAGCCAATGTTACAACAAAAAGTACAAGCCCAAGAGCAAATGCAGATAGTGTTGCAGGAGAGTTAAAAGCTTGGTCTCCTACTAATGCATCAACTATTCTAACTGTAACAGTAGTCATATCTTCTAAAGGATTTATTGATAAGTTTGGTCTTAATCCTGCTGCCATAACAACAATCATTGTTTCACCTAATGCTTTAGATAAACCAAGAAGTGAAGCAGAGATAATACCTGGCATAGCTGATGGTAAAACAATATTTTTAATAGTTTCACCTTGTGTTAGTCCTAATCCTAAAGATGCTTTTCTTTGTGAATCTGGAACGGCTCTTATTACATCATCACTTAAAGAGGCAATTACAGGAATAATCATAATTCCCATAACTACTCCAGAGGCAAGTGCTGAATTAAATGATGCTTCAAGACCAATTGCAGCAGCAGCTTTAACAATCATAGGAGCAATTGTAATTGCTGCAAAGAAACCATAAACAACTGTTGGAATTCCTGCTAGAATTTCAAGTAAAGGTTTAAGAGCATTTCTTACTTTTCTTGAAGCATATTCACTCATATATACAGCACTTCCTAAACCAATAGGAATTGCTACTGCCATTGCAATTATAGTAATTACAAATGTACCTGCAAAAATAGGAACTGCGCCAAATTTACTATTTGCAATTCCTGGTGACCATTCAGTACCAGTAATAAAGTACCAAAAACTTCTTAATTGGAAAAATTCTATTGCTTCAAAAAGAATAGAGAATAAAATTCCAAATGTAGTTAGAATTGAGATAATAGAAGCAGTAATCAAAAATATCTTAATTATCTTCTCTTTTATCTGTGTGGATTTATTTCTTGTCTCAAAGGGTGTCAATACATTTACCTTTATCTATAAAATTTTAAAAATTCTATAAAATAAAGGTTACAAAATGGTTACATTAGAATAGAACTACCAAGTGGCGCATCTGTTAGCTTAGAGTCTTTTTTTATTTTTCCTAAGATTTTATCAAAATTTGATTGATTAGAGTATTTTGTAATCTCAATAATTGCTGAACAAACACTTAAAAGTTTAAACTCTCTATTTATTCCAAATCTATCTTTTGTACTTATAAAACCTTTTTTCTTATCCTCTTCATTATATAAGCTACTTACACTTTGTTTAAACTCTTGTTGAACTTGATTGATTTTTTTGTAAACTTTTTCGAACTTTTTACCCCTAAATCCTACGAAAAAATCATCTCCTCCAATATGAGCAACAAAAGCACTTTTTCGAAGAGATTTTTGTAAAAGTTCTGAAAAAATAAGTATAGCTCTATCTCCTTGTCTAAAACCATAATAATCATTAAATGGTTTAAAATCATTAAAATCAAAATATACTATGTGAGTTACTTCATCACTTTTAAAACTATTTTGTATAAATTTGTCTATTTGATTATTTCCAGGTAGTTTAGTCAAAGGATTTTGATTCTGTGCAATTTCTAGATTTCTTTTGTATGAAAGAGACAAGAGATTATTTACATTAATAAAACCAATATATTTATTACTCTTAGTTACAAAAATCCCCTTTGATTCATTGCCTCTTAAATTAAACATTTCTAATGTTTTATCAATTCCCCAAGCTACTTCAATTGATAAAGAAGGCTTAATATAACTACTAAGTTTTGATTTAAAAGATACATTTTGAGCAAGAGATAGTCCATATTGTGAGTATGAAAGTTTTTTTATATCAACTTCATAAATAACTCCTAAAAGTGTTTTATACTCATCAATTATAGGAACAAAATTATTACTAGGAAATTCTTTAAAATATAAAAAAAGGTCATGTAAGTTTGAGTTTATACTAAGTGGCTCTATATACTCAATATAATCTTTATCTATTAAATTATTTGTTTTATTTCTTCTATCATTTTTAAATAGATTAGGGATATTTTCATATGTATGCTTTATATGTAATATATTAAGTGTAGGTTTTGAGATTAAGAAACCTTGAATATAATCAATATTAATATCTTTACAAGTATAGTACTCAGCTGTAGTTTCAATACCCTCAGCTATAACTTTTATTCCCATTACATGAGCCATATCAACAATAGAAGAGCAAAAGAGTTTTTTTCTTGAATCTTTGTTTATATCTCTTATAAAAAATCTATCTAGTTTAATATAATCTGCCTCACTTAAATAAAGAAGTTCAAGTCCTGAAATTCCAGTACCAAAATCATCAATTGCAATATTAAAACCTTCACTTTTATAATTATTTAACATTTTATTAACCATAAGTTTATTTTGCATTGAACCATTTTCTGTAATTTCAAAACAAATAGCACTCTCTTTAATATTTAGCTGTTTTAAGATTTTATTTGTATTTCCTTTTTCAAAGTCTGGCATATAAAGTAATCTATTATCCAAGTTATAAAATAGCTTCAAATCTTCTATTTTAATATGATTAAATTTTTCAATAGCCTTTTTTCTAAGAATCAAATCAATCTTGTATAATATCTTTTTATCAAAAAAGTTATCAAATAAATCAGGAATTGATTTAAATCCTATATTTTGATAGCCTCTAATTAAGGCTTCAACTGCAAAAAGTTTTCCTGTTCTAGTATTTACAATTGGTTGAAATGCATAATCTAGTTTATCAACAATTATACGAAAGTCATCTATATTTTTTTTTGCAGTGGACATTTGAAGACCTTTGTAGTTATATATATAGATCTTTTAGTAATTTGTTCGCGAAAATATGTAAAGACCTATATTTATAGCTAGTAAAAAGAGGAAGGAGAGATTCCTCTTTTTTAATTAGTGTTTTAAAGAGTCTAAAGTAACTTTTTCTCTTTTTGTTACACTTGCTTTAATAGCTGCTCTTTTTGCTTTTGGTAATGGAATAAGCCCAATTTCTGTTAAAATTCCTTCTTCACCAATCATCATATCATCCATAAACATTTTTACATAATCTTTCATTGCTGGAACATCTTTCTCATGAGAGTTTTTAATGTAGAAAAATAGTGATCTTGAAATTGGATATTCACCAGATGAAATTGCATCAGGAGTTGGCATAACACCGTTTATTTTTGCACCTATTAATTTATCTTCATTCTCAACTAAAAATGAGTAACCAAAAATACCAAAAGCATCTTTGTTTTTATTTAATTTTTGAACAATTAAATTGTCATTTTCACCTGAAGGAACATAAATACCATCTTGTCTAACTTTGTGATATTTTTTGTATGCTTTATATTTTTTCTTGTCTTTTTTGTATAATGAAGTATATTCATCCATTTTTTTAAATGTAGCTTTTAAAACCATATCTTCAAATGCATCTCTTGTTCCTGAAGATTTTGGAGGACCATAAATAATAATCTCTCTATTTGGTAATGAAGAGTCAATATCAGACCACTTTTTATAAGGGTTATCTATAAGTTTCCCATTTTTACCTGGAACTTCAGCTGCAACTGCTAATGCTAATTGTTTTTTTGTAACAGAAAATGGCTTATTTGAGTTTGATTGTGCAAATGCAATACCATCAAATCCTATAACTGCTTCAGTAATATCTGTTACACCATTTTTCTCACACATTTTGAACTCTTTTGCTTTCATTCTTCTTGAAGCATTTGTAATATCAGGAGTATTCATACCGTTTCCAGCACAAAATAGTTTCATACCACCACCTGAACCAGTAGATTCAACAACAGGTGTAGGATATTTAGTAGTTGCACCTAACTCTTCAGCAACTGCTGAAGCAAAAGGATATACAGTTGATGAACCAACCATTTTTATTTGATCTCTAGCACTTAAACTTACAGTCAATGCTGCACTTGCAAGAATTGCTAATGTCGTTTTCTTAATTGTCATGTTTTATTCTCCATTGATGTTTGATGAAGAAATTGTATAATTAGTTGGTTACATTTTGGTTACTAAATTGTAATTTAGCTAAAATTTAATAAGTTTTTAGTGTAGAAATGAAAAGAGTGATAATTTATATATCACTCATCTCCATAAGTTTTGTTTGGTAATCAGCGATTAATGGATCTATTATTTCATCAAATAATCCATCATTCATTATGTACTCAAGTCTGTAAAGTGTAAGGTTAATTCTGTGGTCTGAAACTCTATTTTGTGGATAATTATATGTTCTAATTCTTCCACTTCTGTCTCCAGTACCAACTTGGGCTTTTCTATCTGCACCTTCTTGAGCCATTTGTTCTTGCATTTGTAAGTCATAAAGTCTAGCTTTAAGAACTTTCATTGCTCTTTCTTTATTTTTATGCTGTGATTTTTGGTCTTGATTTGTTACTACAAGTCCACTTGGAAGGTGAGTAATTCTTACTGCACTATCTGTTGTATTTACAGATTGACCTCCATTACCACTTGCTCGCATAACATCAATTTTTAAGTCATTTGGGTTGATTTCAATTTCAATATCATCAACCTCTGGCATAACTGCAACTGTAATTGCAGATGTATGTACTCTTCCTTGTGACTCTGTTGCTGGTACCCTTTGAACTCTATGTGTACCACCTTCAAACTTTAGTTTACTATAGGCATGGTCACCTTTTACAAGTAGTACTAGTTCTTTATAACCACCAGCTTCACTCTCACTAGAGTTCATAACTTCAACTTTCCAGCCATTATTTTCTGCATATCTTAAATAGGCTCTAAATAAGTCACCTACAAAAATTGCAGCTTCATCTCCACCTGTTCCAGCTCTAAGTTCCAAGTAGATGTTTTTATCATCATTTGGATCTTTTGGAATCATTAAGACTTTAATCTCTTCTTCAAGCTCAGGTTTTTTAGCTTCTAGTTCTCTTAGCTCTTCTTTTGCAAGTTCACCTAACTCGGCATCTTCTAAAAGCATTTTATTTTCTTCAATATCTTCAATTATTTGAATATATTCATTAGCTTTTTTAACGATTGGCTCGATTGATGATTGCTCTTTAGATAGTTCTGTCATCTTTTTTATATCAGATGTAACATCTGGTGAGATTAACAGCTTGTTAATCTCTTCATATCTATCTATAAAAGGCTGTAGTTTTTCTTTTGTCATATTTGTATGTATTATTTAATAGAGTAAGTATATAACCTTAGGATTATATAGCATTTACTTTAGTTTGTAATCTACTAACTTTTCTTGCTGCATTTCCTTTTTTTAATACACCTTTACTTACGCAGTGGTGGATATATTTGTTTGCAGCTTTAATTGCTGAAGCAGCTTTTTCTTTATCATTTGCTTCTACAGCAGATAATACATCTTTAGTTAAGTTTTTAATTCTTGTTTTATAGAATCTGTTTCTTTCAGTTCTAACCTTTGTTTGTCTAGCTCTTTTTTCAGCAGATTTGTGATTTGCCATTTTATTTTAACCTCTTTATAAAAATTTTAAGGGTAGAATGTTACCTAAAACAACTTTAAATTAAGTTTAAATTTAGGAAGATTTAATGAAACTATTTGGAACTGATGGTGTTAGAGGAAAAGCTGGTGAGTTTTTAGATGCAATTACAACAATTAAACTTGCAATGGCTGCAGGAATATTTTTTAGAAAACATTCTACAACAAATAAAATTTTAGTGGGAAAAGATACGAGAAGAAGTGGATATATGATTGAAAATGCACTTGTATCTGGATTAACTGCTGTTGGATATGATGTAATACAAATTGGACCTATGCCTACACCTGCCATAGCATACTTAACTGAGAGTATGAGATGTGATGCTGGGATTATGATAAGTGCTTCACATAATCCTTATGATGATAATGGAATTAAATTTTTTGATAATCATGGAAATAAACTAAGTTCAAAATGTGAAGCAGAGATTGAAGAGATTTTTGCAAATAAAGAGTATTTGAATTCACAACAAAAAACAGGAAAATCAATAGGTTCTTCAAAAAGAATTGATGATGTAATTGGAAGATATATCGTTTCTATAAAAAGCTCATTTCCAAAAGATTTAACTTTACAAGGTATAAGAATTGTTTTAGATTGTGCAAATGGAGCAGCTTATAAAGTTGGTCCAACAATTCTTGAAGAGCTAGGAGCAGAAGTTATTACAATTAATAATTCTCCTAATGGTTATAATATAAACGATGATTGTGGAGCACTTCATCCTAAAAATGTGGGAAAAATTGTTTTAGAAACAAGAGCTGATATTGGTATTGCACTTGATGGGGATGCTGATAGATTAGTAGTAATTGATGAAAATGGAGATGTAGTTTCAGGAGATAAACTAATTGGTGCTTTATGTACTTACTTAAGTGAAGAAAATCTTCTTGCTGGAAATGCTTGTGTTGCTACTGTTATGAGTAATCAAGCCTTAGAAGATTATTTAGCAAAACATAATATTGAGCTTCAAAGAAGTGATGTTGGAGATAAGTATGTTTTAGAGGGTATGAAAAACTGTTGTTTAAATTTTGGTGGAGAACAAAGTGGGCATATAATATTCTCAGATGTTGCTAAAACAGGAGATGGTCTTGCAAGTGCATTACAAGTATTAGCTATGATGGTTAAAAGTAAGAAAAAAGCAAGCGAAGTATTAAACCCTTTTGATTTGTATCCTCAAGTATTAAAAAATATTATTGTAAGTGAAAAAAAACCTCTTTCAAAACTTGAAGGTTTAAAACAGTTACAAGATGAGATTAAATCAAATGGAATGAGGGATTTAATAAGATATTCAGGTACTGAAAAAAAATTGAGAATTCTACTTGAAGGTAAAGATAAGAAATTAGTAGATGAATATATGCAAAAATTAGTGGAGTTTTTTAAAGATAGATTATGAATAAAACACTACTAATGGTTTTTATATTTTTTGGTATATTTTTTATAGACCAAGCTGTTAAATACGCTTTTGTTTTTCATAACTGGGGAGTAGAAGGAAGTTGTTTATCTTTTCAACTTGCATATAATTATGGTGTTGCTTTTTCAATGTTTTCTTTCTTAAAAGAGTACTTAAAATATATTCAATTAACACTTATTTTAATTGGAATTATCTATCTTTATTTTAATAAAGAGGTTTTAAAAGAGTATTCTTTTTCAATAACACTTTTATTAGCAGGTGGTTTATCAAATATTTTAGATAGATTCACTTATGGAGCAGTTGTTGATTATATATATTGGCATTGTGGTTTTGAATTTGCAATTTTTAATCTAGCAGATATGATTATTAATTTAGCAGTTGCAATTATTATATATAAACAAATATGGGGTAAAAAAGAGCAAAAAGCTTAAGCTTTTGTAAGGTTAACTTTTTTTTAGATATAATCTTGCGACAAATTATATATTAAGTAGGTAATAAATGGGACAAACAATAACAGAAAAAATATTTAGTGAGCATGTAGGAAGAGAAGTACATGCGGGAGAAATCATTAGATGTAATATAGATATGGTAATTGGTAATGATATTACTACACCTATATCTATTAAAGCATTTGAGGAGAGTGGAAAAGAGAAACTTGCTAATCCAGATGGCTTTGCTATTGTACTAGACCACTTTATTCCAGCAAAAGATATAGCAAGTGCAAATCAAGCTAAAATTTCAAGAGATTTTGCAATGAAGCATAATCTTAAAAACTTTTTTGATGAAAAAGATATGGGAATTGAACATGCATTGCTACCAGAAAAGGGTTTAGTATTACCAGGTGATGTTATTATTGGTGCAGATTCTCATACATGTACACATGGTGCTTTAGGGGCATTTAGTACAGGTATGGGAAGCACAGATATATCTTTTGGAATGATTACAGGTGGTAACTGGTTTAAGGTACCAGAATCAATCAAAGTAGTATTTAATGGTAAACCAAAAGAGTATGTTACAGGAAAAGATTTAATTTTAGAAGTAATTAGAATTTTAGGTGTTGATGGTGCACTTTATAAAACGTTAGAGTTTACTGGAACTACAATCCCACACTTAACAATGGATGATAGATTCTCTTTATGTAATATGGCAATTGAAGCAGGAGCTAAAAATGGTATTGTTGCATATGATGAAATAACAAAAGAGTTCTTAGATAGTAGAAGTTCATTAAGAGCTGAACCAAAAATACATTATAGTGATGAAGATGCAACATATTGTCAAGTAATTGAAATAGATGTTGAAAATCTTGAACCAGTAATTGCTTATCCATTTTTACCATCAAATGGACATTCAGTTTCTCAAGCAGTAATAGATGAAATAAGAGTTGACCAAGTATTTATAGGTTCTTGTACAAATGGAAGATTAAGTGATTTTGAGGTTGCAGCTAAAATATTAAAAGATAAAAAAGTTGCAAGACATGTAAGACTTATTTTAACTCCTGGTACACAACAAATTTTAAGAGAAGCCACAAAAAAAGGCTATATTGATACATTAGTTGATTCAGGAGCAGTTGTATCAAATCCTACATGTGGAGCATGTTTAGGAGGATATATGGGTATTTTAGGAGATGATGAGGTTTGTATCTCTACTACAAATAGAAACTTTGTAGGAAGAATGGGAAGTAGAAGCTCTAAAATTTATCTTGCAAATAGTGCAGTTGCAGCAGCAAGTGCAATCTCTGGATATATAACTGATCCAAACTCTTTATAATTATGAAACCACAATTTAATATACCTTGTGTGATTTTATGTGGTGGAAAAAGCTCAAGAATGAAAGAAGATAAATCTCTTCTTCCATTCGCAAATAAAACTTCCCTTGCAAAATATCAATATGACAGATTAAAACCATATTTTAAAGAGATTTATCTATCATCAAAAACAGATAAATTTGATTTTGAAGCTAATTTACTTTTAGAAGAGTCTTTAATATATTCTCCTATAATTGGTATAGATAGTATTATAAGTAAACTTAATAAAAATGATAAAATTTTCCTTATTACAGTAGATACTCCCTTAGTAGAAATTGACTCAATCTCAAAAATTATTAATTGTAGTAAAGGTTATGATATTACTGTTGCAAAAACTCAAAGAGTACATAATTTATGTGGTGTCTTCTCTTCAAATATAAAACATATAGTTGATAATATGATTAAAAATGATATACACAAAATATCTCATCTCTTAGAGGCTGTAAGGACAAATATTGTTGAATTTACTAATGAAGATGAGTTTATTAACTTAAACCATCCAAAAGATTACCAAAAAGCACTAAATATTATAAGTTAGATGAATATTAAATATAACATGATTAAGTTATAACTAAGGATTATATTATTTAGTTTTAGTTATGCTTCTTATATAAGATAAAATTATAAAAGGAAGCAAAATGGCAAAAGATGAGCTTAATGAAGCACTAGACTTATTAGACTCTAAACTTAAAAAAGAGGGACTTTCAAGAAGGGACGCTTTTAAAGTTGCAGGTCTTGGGTCAGCTGCATTTCTTATGGGAGGAAATGAGGCACAAGCAGCTGTATCTGCAAAAGCTAGTGATGTTAAAGCAAAAATTGTAATTGTTGGTGGAGGACTTGCTGGAGTTTCTACTGCTGCTAAACTAACTAATTCACTATCAAATCCAGATATTACTATTATTGAACCAAATCCAAAATCAGTATCATATCAACCAGGAAATACTTTAGTTGCATCTGGTGTTTATACAAAAGAAGATGTGATGTATGATACAAAAGATTTTATTCCTAATGGCGTAAAACTTATTAAAGATAAAGCAGTAGATTTTAATCCTGATAATAATAAATTAACAATTGGTTCAGGTGAAGAGATTACATATGATTATTTAATTATTGCTGCAGGACTATCACTTGATTTTGGAAGAATTAGAGGTTTAGAAGAGATTGGTGAAGCAAAAAGTGTTGGAAGTGCTAAAAAAATTCTTGATACTTTTGCAGATTCAGGTGTTTGTTCTATTTATAATGTAGATAGTGCAGTTAAGACATGGGAGCAAATGCAAAAGTTTGTTGAGGCTGCTAAGACTGGCAAAAAGAAAATGCAAGGAGTTTATACTCACCCAAATACTGCTATTAAATGTGGAGGGGCTCCTAAAAAAATTATGTATTTAACTAACTCTAGGCTTGTTGAAGCAGGAGCAAGAGATAATGCAGAGTTAACATTCTATCCAAATGGTTCTACAATGTTTGGTGTTCCAGAGTATCATGATGCAATTGTTGAACAGTTTAAACAAAGAGGAATGAAGTGGAACTATAAACATAATTTAGTTGAAGTTGATTTAGATAATAAAATTGCTACATTTGATAAAAAATGGCTTGAAAAAGGTGCATGGGACGAAGATTTAGAAGAGTATGACATGATATTAAAGCATGAAGATGTAAAAGTACCTTTTGATTTATTACACATTACTCCTCCTATGATTGCTCCAAAAGAGATAGGAGATTCAGAAGTTGGTTCAGCAAAAGGTTGGATTCCTGTAAATAAACAGACATTACAACATGTTAAGTATGACAATATCTTCTCTTTAGGTGATATTGCAGCAGTTCCAATGGGTAAAACTGGAGGAAGTGTAAGAAAGCAATATAAGGTTGTAGTTGATAATTTAATCTCTTTAATGGAAGGAAAACCTTTAACTTCTAAATATGAAGGTTATACAGTTTGTCCTTTAATTACTGATATTGGAAAAGTAATGCTTGCTGAGTTTAATTGGACAAGAAAACCTACTCCATCATTTCCTCTTGACCCAACACAAGAAAGATATATTTGGTGGTTATTAAAAGTATATGCATTAAAACCAATGACTATGTATGGTATGTTATCAGGAAGAGCTTAATTTAATAAAAGGAATAAAATGCAAACAAAAAGAGTGTTATACCTAATTTTTATAGTTAGTTTTTTAGGAATAGGGCTACATGCAAAGGGCAATTACTCTTCAAAAGAGATATATGCATCAATGTGTTCAAAATGCCATGGTATTAAAGCAGAAGGAAATATTAAAAAAGAAGCACCTGCTTTAAATAATATTGGATTAAATGAGTTGGAGATTAGTTTATATGATTTAAAAGGTGGGGCCTCTTACCAATCATCTGGTACTAATCATGATATTATGCAACATAATATGAAAAAGATAATTCAAAAAGGCATGGATTACAATTCAAAAGAGATGGCTAAATATATATTCTTTACATTTAATAAAGATGCAAAGAGTTATAAAAAAGGTAGTAAATATACAGTATCTCAAATTTATATGCAAATGTGTTCTAAATGTCACGGCACGAATGCACAAGGTAACCCAAATAAAAATGCTCCAGCATTAAATAATATGTTAGTGCATGACTTAGAGTTAGAGTTACAAGATATACAAAATAAAACTTTAACACAATCATCTGGTACTAATCATGATATTATGGAAAGAAATCATGAGATTATCGAGAAAAAAGGTATGAGTTACAGTCCAAAAGAGATGGCTGAATATATTCATACAAATTTTTATAAAAAATAAAGCAGATATTCTGCTTTATTTTGGATAGTAAAATGAAATACTTTAAAAACTTAATTTTATTATATATAGTAATTTTTTTAATCTCGTCATTAGTAATACATCTTGATAAGTGGACTAAATATCCAGTTGAACATTTTAAAGCACTTTTAAATCATTCATCACCTTTTCATCCTTTTATATACTCTTTGATTATATTTACAATAGTATTAGTAATAATAGTAGTATTACAATCAATAACAAAACTTCTAAAAAAACTATTTAAAAATAAATAAATATATAAATATTTAAAATCAACTAAAACAATAATGTAACTATAAAGTCACTTCATAAGAAAAAATAATGTTTAAAATAAAAATATTATTAAAAATACTTATAAAAATAACAAAAAAAGAGAAATTTTGAAAAAATTAGTGAATATTCATTCATAAATAAGAATAATTTATATTAACCTATGCTAAAGTTATAAGATTAATAAATAATTTTAAGAAGGAGTGAGAAATGGAAGTTGAGATTTCACGAAGAAAATTTCTCCAAGGGACAGTTGCTTTATCGGTGATTGCAAGTTCAAGTGCAATCTGTAAAGATACTTCAAATAAAGATAAAATTAGTTTTGGTACAAGAAAAAATTCTAATAATAAAGATGTAAAACTTGTACCAACTTTGTGTGAAGTATGTGTTAATAAATGTGCTGCATTTGCAAGAGTTGAAAACAATATCGTAACAAAACTTGAGCCAAATCCATATTTCCCAAAATCTCAAAATATGCTTTGTGCTAGAGGAAATGCTGGTATACAAGCTTTATATGACCCTGATAGAATAAAATATCCTTTAATTAGAGTAGGTAAAAGAGGTGATGGGAAATATAAAAGAGTAACATGGGATGAGGCATACACTTATATTACAGAAAAGATGACAAAAATATTGGATGAAGAAAAAGATAATAGATCATGTTTTGGGTATTGTGCTGGAGAAGGTTTAGCAGAACATACATTTAAAACTTTTATGTCAAATAAAATTGGTTCATCTAACTTCGTAAATCACGCTTCTATTTGTCTTCAAACTGCTGTATCTGGATATGCATTAACAATTGGTAAGTATGGACAAGCTGATTTACAAAATGCAAAATATGTAATTATGGCAGGTGCTAATAGAGCAGAAGCAATTCTTACTCCTGATACTATGGATATTTTTAAAAGAACAAGAGGAAGAGGAACAAAGCTTGTTGTTGTAGATCCAAGATTTACAAATACAGCTATGCATGCTGATGATTATTTAGCAATAAAATCAGGAACAGATTTAGCTTTTGTATTAGCATTAACATATCATGTAATTAAAAATGAATTATATAATAGAAAATATGTAAAAAACAATTTTTCAAATTTTGATAAATATAAAGAGCATATATTAAATAGTGAATATACTCCTAAATGGGCAGAAAATATAACAGGGATACCTGCACATGAAATAGAAAAAGTTGCACAAGAGTTTATGGCTAATGCTCCTCAAGCAATATATTATCAAGGTAGAAGGTCAACATGGACAAAAAATGATTTTCAATTAAGACGAGCACAAGCAATATTTACAGCATTAGGTGGAGGAATAGATGTAAAAGGTGGTATTGTATTTGGAAAAAAACTACCATTGGGTAGCCACTATGTTAATGCACCATTATACTCAAATCCTAAGCCAAGAATTGAAAAAGATGAAGCTAAAATTATAGGAGGAAGTGGTTCATGGATTGCATGGAGAAATATGATTTTAGAAGAAAGAACACCATATCCAATAAGAGGAATGTTTGTTTATAAACAAAATCCAGTTTTATCTGTACCTCATGTTGAAAAAACAAAGCAGATGTTTAAAAAGATGGATTTAGTTGTAGTAATAGATACAATGCCAAGTGATACTGCAATAATGGCAGATGTGATTTTACCAGAATGTACATATTTAGAAAGAGAAGACCCTGTTAAATCTTTTCCTGGTGTTGAGCCTTCTATTGCACTTAGAAGAAAGGTAATTGAACCTATGTATGAAACAAAGCCAGTAATAGAGATTTTACATGGACTTGGTAAAAAACTATCTAAACCTCTTTTTGAAATAAGTAAAAAATATGATGAAGATCTTCAATATGAAATTGAAGGTTTATCAAAAGAAGAGATTGATGAGTTATATAAAGATAATGGATATGATTTAGCAGATGCTTTTGAACACTCTCAAGAACATATTAATAAAGAGATGGTTTTAGAAAAGTATGATGAAAAAGCATGGAATACATTAAGAACAAAAGGTGTGTTTTATCCTAAAATGTCAAAAAGTTTTAAAAAGTTAGATAATAATAAATTTAGATATTACAAAGAAAAAGAGAAGTTTTATACAGTATTAAAACTTGAAAATAAAGAGGATTCGGATGATATTGATACATGTATTAATCCAAGAGATATAGCAGAAATAAAAAGACTTTTCTCAACACCAACTAAGAAAATAGAGTGTTACTTAGAAAATCTTGCTAAAAAAGGAATTGACCCTATGCCTGTATGGCATCAAGAAGATTTTAAAAAAATACCAAAAGGTAAATTTAAATTTATTAGTGGAAGACACTCTCAGTTTACTCAAAACTCAACAGCAAATAATGTAATGCTTTTAGAGTTAATGCCAGAAAATTTTATATGGATTAATAAAAAAGATGCAAAGAAAAATGGCATAAATCATGGAGATGTTGTTGAGGTTCAAAGTAGTGCAGGAAAAATTCAAATAAAGGCTTTTCCTACGGATAAAATAATTGAAGATACAGTTTTTTATGTTCATGGTTTTGGTTCACAATCAACAGGAATGACATTTGCAAATAGAAATGGTGCAAGTGATAATGAAATCATAGAAGATGATATAGAACCAGTATTTGGTAGTGCAATTATGCATGAAACAATTGTTTCTATTAGAAAGGTTTAATTATGGCTAATTATGCAATGGCACTTGATTATCAAAGTTGTATAAATTGTAAAGCGTGTGAGACTGCTTGCAAAGAAGAAAATGGTGTACAGTTAGGTGCAGATAAACAAAGAATTTGGGTTGGTATTGTAGAAGGAACAATTTTTGATAAGTCTTATATAAATTTATATCCTTCTCAGTGTAACCATTGTGAAAATCCTCCTTGTGTAAGTGTTTGTCCTACAAATGCAAGTTATATTGCTAAAGGTGGAATTGTACAAGTTGATTATGAAAAATGTATTTTATGTAAAGGTTGTATGGAAGCGTGTCCTTATGATGCAAGATTTGTTGATGATACAAAAGTAGCTGTAGATAAATGTACTTTTTGTGATCACAGAATTGAAGAGTATGGAACAACTGCATGCCAAGCAACTTGCCCTACAAATGTGAGAATGTTTGGTGATTTAGATGATGAGAATAGTGATTTAGTAAAACTTTTAAAAACAAAAAGATTTTTCTTTTTAAAACAGAAGCTAAATACTAGACCAAAACTTTTTTATATTGTTCCAGATTCAGAAAGTTATGCAAGACAAAGTATCTCTCATGAAACAAAAATTTATAATTGGGATGAGTATTTATTAGAGTTTAAAGGTGTAAGGAAATAATTATGGAAAAGTATGCAATTGCTGGGCTTGAGATTAATAAGGCCTCTTTTAAAGAACTCTTTTTTAATAGAGTAATGTTTTTTTCATATATTTTAATATGCTTTGCATTTTATGGAATATATGAAATTTATGAATTAAGATATTTTACAGAAGTTGCAACTGCACACTCTATGGGTGTTGACCCAACAAATCCAGAGTTAAAAGAAGCTATGAGAGCTGCAATTTTTGGTAATGTAGGTGAAGTTAGTAGAGAAGTTCCATGGACACTTTTTATTTCTAATTATATGTACATGATTTATACAGGAAGTGGGATAATTTTTTTAGTAGCATTAGCAGAACTATTGAATTTTAAAATAGTAGAAAAATTAGCTGCATCATTTATGGTTTTAGGGCTTGCAATGGTTCTTGCAGGACTTTTTACTATTGCTACTGATTTAAATATGTTAAATATGAAATGGATGTTTTTAGACCCAAATACAAATGCAGGTATGTGGCTTATGCTTCCATTATATTTTACGTATATTCCTTTTGTTATGTTTGAAATCTATTTAATACTTACAAAAAAAAGAGAGTTAGCTAAAAAATTGGCTTTTCCTATTTTAGTGTTAAGTATTGGTGTAGATTTAGTTGAGTATTACATTCAAGCAAAACTATTTTCAATGAATACAGCTAGGCATTTATGGACAGAGTTTCCTGCTTTAATGTGGTATTTTATTATCTCTGCATTTGTTTCAGCACTTGGGGTAATGGGAGTTTTATCATATTTTGTTCATAGAAATAAAAAAGGTTATAAAGAGCTAATGTCACTAATAAGAAAAAGCATACTATTTTTTATATTTGTATTAGCAATTTATGAAGTTGTTGGTTATTTGGTTATAGATAAAGACTGGGCATTTATAATTTTATTTGGAGAGTTTAGATACTTATTCTTTGGAGGATATATTCTATTTGCATTAGTAATGCCATTTTTACTACTTATTAAACCAGATAAGTCATATATAATATTAGCTTCAATCTCAGTTATTATAGGAGGATATATAGGAAGATATTTATTTGTATATGGTGGGAATGCCAATCCTTTAACAAATAGGTTTGGTGTAGGATATGAGAAGTATGATTTTTATGGTGTTGCAACAAATTTTAATTATGTTAGCCCACATTTAGGTGAGATTTTTATTGTTCTTGGTTCAGTTGGTGTTGTAATATTTATATACAAATTAGTTGATACATTATTTTCAATTAATAAACAAAGAGAAATTCATTAATAAAAGGAGAAGTTATGAGAGTTACTAAAATTTTAGCAACAATTGCTTTAGTTTCAAGTCTATTTGTTGCAAATGCATTTGCAGGACAAGCAGAACTATTATCAAAGGCTAGTTCAAAGGTTCAAAAGCTTATTAAAGCAGATAATTTAGAAATAGTTGATTTTGAATATACAAAAAAAGCAATAGGAAAAGGTACAAAAAAAAGTGCAAGTGCAGTTTTAGTTGATGCAAGACCAGAAGCAAAATATAAAAAAAGCACTATTCCTTCAAGTATCAATATTCCAGATACAAAGTTTGAAGAGTATTTCCCACAATTAAAAGATACTGCAAAAAATAAAGAGATTATAGTTTATTGTGGTGGTTGGAAATGTGGTAAAAGTCCAAAAGTTGCATCTATGCTTAAGAAAAAAGGTTTTACAAATGTAAAATTATATCAAGCAGGAGAACCTGAATGGTTAAAAAAATCTTATCCTGAAGTATCTCTTGCTGTAATGAAAAGTGTACAAGGAAAAAATTCGGCTTTAATGGTAGATGCAAGACCATATAAAAAAGTCTTACAAGAGACTATTCCTGGTTCAATTGCAATACCTGATACAAAACTTGATACATTAATAGGAAGATTCCCAGCTAACAAAGATGAAAAAATAGTAGTTTTTTGTGGAGGATTTAATTGTTCTAAATCACATAAAGTAGCTAATGCTTTACTTAAAAAAGGGTATAAAAATGTTTCTGTTTTTGCAGGAGGATTGCCTCAATGGAAAGAGGCTGGCTTAGCTACAACTGCATCGGCATCATCAAATACAGTAGTAAAAAGTGATGACAATGAACCAAAATTTAGTAAAAATAGTGTTAAATTAGGTCTTGATGAAGGTACAGTTGATGGAGAATGGTTTAAAAAATTGATTTTACAAAAAAATGTTCCTTCAAATATTCAAATTGTAGATGTTACTTCAAAAGAGGAGTTTAAGTCAGGACATTTACCAGGAGCAATAAATATTAATGCTGGAAAATTAAATGCAAAAGAGCTGTTAGAAAAGCTTCCAAAAGGTAAAAGCATAGTATTTAATTGTACAGCAGGTGGAAGATCACTAGAAGCTTGGACAAAACTGTATGATGCAAAAATAGATGTTTCAGAAATCTTCTATTTTGATGCAAATATAGATTGTAAAGGTACTAGTTGTGAAATTGAAGTAAATGAGCCATTAGGTTAATAAATATTATTAAAAGGATAAAAAATGTTAAAAAAATTATTAAAAGCAACTGCTGTTTGTATTTTAGCAAGTTCAATGTTTAGTGTAACTGTTCAAGCTGATGCATTAAAAGGACAAAAAATCATCATTAAAAAGTTAAAAAAGCCTTGCGGTTTTACAGGTGGTGTTTTAGCAAAAAAACATACTCAAGATGAGTGGAAAAGTAAATTTGAATCTAATCAATTAAATGATGAGATTCTTAAAATTTGTCCAAAAGCTAAACCTTTAAGAGACAAATATTTAAAACATGTATATGACTTTTTATATAACTATGCAAGTGATTCAGGAAATGTTCCTTCTTGTTAAGGCATAAAAAAAGGGCAAGAACTTTTGTTCTTACCCTTTTTATTTTATTAGTGCAAATTTAATTATGCTGCTAAAGCATCTTTTGCTTTTGCTACTAATGATGCAAAAGCTTCAGCATCATTCATAGCCATATCAGCTAAGATTTTTCTATCTAATTCAATATTAGCTAATTTTAATCCATTCATGAATCTTGAATAGTTAATATCATTTAGTCTACAAGCAGCATTGATTCTAATAATCCAAAGCTTTTTGAAATCTCTTTTCTTTTGTCTTCTATCTCTATAAGCATATACTAATGAATGCTCAAGTTGCTCTTTGGCTTTTCTAAAGTGTTTTCTTCTACCACTAAAAAAACCTTTGGCTTGTTTTAATACTTTTTTGTGTCTTCTTCTTCTAACTATACCAGTTTTAACTCTAGGCATATTTTTCCTTTCTTTACCGTTTTTATAGGTGTCGATTATATTAAATCGAACTTGTCCACATATGTGGAGGGACTATGTAATCTTTTAATTACGCTTTGTTTAACATTTTTTTAACTCTTGCATTATCAACAGATGCAACAGTTTGCTCGCTTCTAAGATTTCTTTTTCTCTTAGGGCTCTTTTTTGTTAAGATGTGGCTTCTAAAAGCTGATCCTCTTTTAATAGAACCATTCTTTTTTACTTTAAATCTCTTTAAAGCTCCACTATTAGATTTCATCTTTGGCATTGTGGAATCCTTTCAATAAATTTGCATTTTCATATAACTGAAAAAGTTTGTGATTTTACTTAAATATAGTTTAAAGTTAGGTTAATTGTCTAGCAATATGTAGAAGAGAGTTGTCTTCTACATATTTAAGAGTTATTTTTTCTCTTCTTTTTTAGGAAGAACCATCATATTAACAAATCTTCCTTCTTGTTTAGGTTTAGCATCTCTTGTTCCATACTCTTCAAGCATAGGCCAAATTCTTTCAAGAACTTCAACACCCGCTTCAGGATGAGCCATTTCTCTACCTTTTAAGAAAACCCTACATTTAACATGGAATCCCTTTTCAAGAAATTCAATAGCATGTTTAACTTTATAATTAATGTCATTATCTGCAATTTTTACAGAGAATTTCACTTCTTTAACAACAATAACTTTTTGTTTTTTCTTAGCTTCTTTTTTCTTCTTTTCTTGTTGGTATTTAAATTTACCATAATCCATGATTTTTGCAACTGGTGGTTTTGCACTTGGTGCAATTAAAACTAAATCTAGTCCTAATTCATCAGCCGTTGCTTGTGCATCTCTTGTTGGAATAATACCATAATTAGTTCCATCATCAGATGTACATCTAACCTCTCTTACTGTAATGTCTTCGTTCATTAACACTTCGTCTTTTTTATTGTTTCGACTCAAATTTCACATCCTTTTTTAATTTCTTCTAACATTGAAATAAACTCCTCTTTAGACATGTTAGATTGCTCTCTCTTTCGTCTATCTCTTAATGCTATAGAGTTATTTGCCACTTCTTCATCACCAACAACAACTATCATTGGTACTCTTTGCTTCTCTGCCATTCTAATTCTTTTATTTAAACTCTCGTTCATATCAAAAATTTTAGAATCAATCTCTTTATATAATAGCTCTTTTTGTAAAGATTTTGCATACTCAACATGAGTATTTGCAATCGGAACAAAGATAACTTCTGTTGGAGCGATAACAAAAGGAAACTCTCCAGCACAGTGTTCTGTTAGAATACCAATAAATCTTTCAAAAGAACCTAAAATTGCTCTATGAATCATTACAGGTTGTTCTTTTTCACCTTTGTCGTTGATATACTCTACATTAAATCTACTAGGTAAATTCATATCAACTTGAACAGTACCACATTGCCATTTTCTTCCAATAGCATCTAAAATCTTAATATCGATTTTTGGTCCATAAAATGCTCCACCACCTTCATCAATTCCATAAGGCAGATTGTTCTCATCTAAAGCATCCATGATACCTTTTGTAGTCTTTTCCCAAAATTCATCATCACCTATTGCTTTTTTAGGTTTTGTTGATACTTCCATTTCATATTTAAAGTCAAATAAACTAAGTAGTTTATCTACAAACTCTAAAACTTCAATAATTACTTCTTTTACTTGTGCTTGTGTACAAAAGATATGCGCATCATCTTGAGTAAATTCTCTAACTCTAAAAAGCCCATGCATTGCTCCACTCATTTCATGTCTGTGAACAACTCCATACTCAAAAAGTTTTTTAGGTAAGTCTTTATATGAAACTAAATCATTTTTGAAAATCTGAATATGACCAACACAGTTCATAGGTTTTATTCCATACTCTTGCCCATCAATTTCAGTTAAATACATATTTTGTTTGTAGTTTTCATAGTGACCAGATGTAACCCATTGTTGAGCTTTTAAAATCTCTGGACCTCTTACTGGTTCATAACCTCTTACTCTATGCGCTTTGTAAAGAATTCTTTCTAGTTTACTTCTAAGTCTTGCTCCATTTGGAAGCCACATTGGAAGTCCAGCTCCAACTTCTTCATTAAATGTAAATAGTTCTAATTCTGTTCCAAGTTTTCTATGGTCTCTTTTTTTAGCTTCTTCTAGCATTCTTACATAGTCATTTAACTCTTTTTTATCAAAAAATGCAATTCCATAGATTCTAGTAATCATTTCATTCTCTTCATCCCCACCAAGATAAGCACCAGCTACTCTTGTAAGTTTGAAGCTTCTAATCATTCTAGTATTAGGAACATGAGGGCCTCTACATAAATCTTCAAAGTCCCCTTGTTTATATAAAGTTAAGGTGTCATCAGTAATATTTTTCAGTACTGCTTGCTTAAGTTCATCATTTGCAAACTTTTCTAAAATCTCAGCTTTGGTTGTTTCATATCTTTGTATTGGTAGCTTTGCATTTGCAAGCTCTTTCATTTTCTTTTCAATTTTTGGTAAATCCTCATCAGATATTTTTGAATCTACCTTGAAATCATAATAAAATCCCTCTTTTACAACAGGACCAACAAAGAATTTAGCTTCTGGATATAACTCTTTGATAGCTTGTGCCATAAGGTGTGCACAAGAGTGTCTAAGTATCTCTAAAGATTCAGGAGAGTTATCATTTCTAATCTCTTCTCCAGTTATATTTAAAGCTTCCGCAGTTTGAAGGTCGTATATTTTACCTTCACTTAATACACCAATTGGTTCCAATAATTTCCTTTTCTTAATAAATTTTGCCGTAGCAATTTTATAGAATTTTGTACATTTTAGCGCATTTGCACTTAAATTTAATCTTAATATCAGTTTATTAATTAATTTTAGATAGAATATGGAATGATTTTAAACCTATCTAAAATAAAAACCGAAGCCTTACTACTGTTTTGTAAAGATTTAATAACTTCGTATAAAGATAATAATGAGAAAATCTTTAATGTAGATGAAAAAGTAGACAAATATGTAAATTCAATTAGTGAAGATATATTAAAACAGATTAATAATGTTACTTTTGATAGTGAACATTATATAAAAAATAGAAATCATTATAGAATTAAAGCAGTATTTAATGCATATAATTTTATTAATAAACAGATTTCTAAACATTTAAGTAAAAATAGTACTTTTAATCCTGCAATGCTTTACTTAGCTCTTTTAGCTGTATGGTTTAAAGAGTTAGACAAAGAGAAAAATTCAAAAGAGTATATATATTTTACACTTTTTCCATATGCAAATATGTATGATAAGTTATTATTAGAAGTAAAAGATGAAGAGTTTAGAAGAGTAAATATAGCAATGATGAATATAGCAGAAACTACAATTATAAATTTAGATAGAGTCTCTTTAAAATAAGACTCTATCTACAAAACTAGAATCTATATCTAACATTTGCTGTAATATTTTGTGCTTCTTCAACATTATTATCTCTAATATTTGTTGGCTCACCTAAGTCTCCAAAGAAACCATTACTTCCTGCATAATCATATTTAATATGAGTATATCTAAGAGAAAAACTTAAAGCATCTGTTAGTTTTTGGTTTCTATAAACTTCCCATGCAGTACCTCGCGCTGCTATTTTACTTCCAGCCATTGTATCTTCACCATAAGTCATAGGTCTCCAGTATTTACTACCTTTATTCCACTCAATTCCAACTCTTGCATTATCAGTTATTGGACAAGGCATATTTGCTCCAATCCAAAATGAGTGACCAGTTTCAGAATCTGTAGAACCAAGCATTTCATTACCTCCATCTGGACTTGTCTTACTCATAGCATATGAAGCAAATACAGTTGTATCATCTAAAAAGTCCGAAATTCCACTTCCAATACCCCATGCTTTAAACATAATAGTAGCTAATTGAATATCTCCAAAGTTATCAAATTTACCTGTTGTTGTTGGACTTGCATTTCTTTTATTGTCAATACTCCCTTCCATTCCTATTAAGTTCCAAGCTTTTGCATAGTTCATGTGAATAGAGTATTGCCCATCATCATAAGGAACAAAAATAACTCCAGCCATATCAACATTTTCTGATGTATCATTATCTTTCATGTAGTCATAATCATCAAATCTAAGTTTTGCATTTGTAAGACCTCTTCCTGCACAAAACTTAAGCCACATACCACTAACACCTGTGATTTTATCAAGGTTAAATCTCGCACTAGCTCCATCAAACTCAACATTTACAGTGTGTGAAAGTGCTGATTTTCTACTTTGATCAGCTCTAAAGTTTATTCCTAAGCCATCAGTTGAAGGTCTTCTTCCAACACTAGCAGTCCAAGAAACATCACTATTTCCTAAAAATGAGTCATTTTTATATAACCAATAAGCCTCTTTTACTTTTAGACTATTATCATTTGTAGCAGCTTCATTTGTAACCCAATCAAATGTTGCATTGCCATTTGTACTTGCTCTATTATCCCCAAAAAGTTTGTTATATGATAGTGTTCCATAAAAAATCGAGTTATCATCAGCTTGGAATTTCATTCCTAACCAAAGTCTATTTGAAAAAATCGCCTCATTTGAAACTTTTTTACCATTTCCTAATTTATACTGAACATTGTCATATTGAGTTCTAAAATCAATATCCCACTTAATATTATCCCCAGCATCATGTGCTTTAACATCTTGAATCTTTTTTGAGTTTCTATTTACAGTTTTTTCAAGTTTTGTAAATCTTTTGTCAGTAAAACTTTTTTCTAAGTTTGATACTTTGCTTTCATTTGAATTAAGTTTCGTTTCTAGCATTTGTATCTGTTTTTTTAATAATTCAATTTGCTTCATCATTTCATCATTTGAAGTGTTTGCAGCAAATAGTGTACTACTTAATGCTACAGCAGTAGATAGACCTATTATAGCCTTTTTCATGCTATTATCTCCTTGTGTTTTTATAGTTATAATAACTAAAACTTATAAATAAAAGTTTCATTTATCTTATCAATATTATATAACTTTAGCTTTTAATAGGTGCTTAATAAAATATTAGTTTTACTTATGAAAATAATAAAAAAAGGGTAACAGTATTCAACTGTTACCCTTTAAGTGGATGGGATTTATATATTTTATTCTAACAAGATGGAACATTTCCAGAGTCATTTGCATATTCATATGCAAAATCAAATAAATGTCCTTGCCAGCTTTTTTTAATAGAACCTTTTTTTACTTTTGGACATATTTTGATTATTTCATTTTCAAAATTTCCAGAATCTTTAATCTCTTTCCACTCATCTTGAGAGTGTTTAGCAGCAAATTTATCTCCATTCATTCCACAAGGGCTTTTTAATTTTTTAATGAAAATTTTTTGTCCTTTTCTAGAATCAGCTTGTGCAGTTGTAGCTGTTACACCTAAAGCTAATGCTGCTGCAAGAGCTATTTTTACGAATTTTGTCATTGTTTTTTCTCCTAATTTAAATTTGGGTACAATTATATTTTATTAATATAAAAAACCAAAACAATATTATTATAACATAAAGTGAATTAATTGTGAAGTACTTTTTATTAAAACAAGTAGTAGAATATTTAAACAAGAATGCCCAAAATATAAAGCTTATTAAGAGAATTGATAACAATATAATTATAATTGAATTTAATAATAATAACATATTATATTTTGACATGACTAAGGGACAGAGTACTATTTTTAAGAAAAAAAATAGAATAAATATAAAAAAAGATTTTAATGCACCTTTTGATGTGTTATTACAAAAACGATTTAATAACTCAAAAATTCAAGAAATTAAAATCTATAATGAAGATAAAGTAATAAATATAAAAGTTAACTCTTCCTCTTCTTATAAAAAACTAACAACAATACTACAATTAGAGTTTACAGGTAAACATACTAATATAATTATTTTAGATGAAAATAGAGTCGTTTTAGAAGCCTTAAGACATATTGATGAGTTCTCATCTAGTAGAATTGTAAAAACAGGACATAAATTAGAAGAGATTCCAAAACAAAATTTTGTATTTAAAGAGCACAAGGTTGAAAATATAGAAGCCTATCTTTATGAAATATATGAAAAAAAAGAACAAAAAGTTTTAGAAAATATAAAAAAACAGAAAAGTTCAATAGTTAAAAAAAAGTTAAAAAAGCTTGATTTATTGATTACTTCTCTTCCTAAAAAACAGAATCTTCAAGAAGAGTCAAATAGTTTATATGAGAAAGCAAGTATTATATTAAATAATTTACATAATATAAAACCTTATCAAAAAGTATTAGAAGCTTATGATTATGAAGGAAATAAAGTTCAAATTGAACTTGATACAAAGTATAGTGCTTCTTCGTACTCAAATGAGTTGTTTAAAAAAGCAAAAAGATTAAAACAAAAAGCATTAAATATCTCAATAGAGAAAGATAGTTTAACTCAAAAGTATGAATTTTTAACAAAAATGTTATTAAATATTCAAAAGTGTGAAAATAGTGATGAGTTAGAGTTTTTACTTCCTAAAAAGCAGAAAAATCAAATAAAAACAACTAAGCAACAAAATTATGAATCATTTTTCTTTAATGGATATAAAATAATGTTAGGAAGAAATGAAAGAGAAAATATATATTTACTAAAAAACTCAAAAGCAAGTGATTTTTGGTTTCATTTAAAAGATAGAACTTCTTGTCATGTAATAGTTCAAAATAGTAAAAAAATAATACCTGATGAACTTATAATTAAAGCAGCAAAGCTGTGTGCAAGTTTTTCAGTTGACTTTTCTGGAAATTATTTAGTTGATTATACACAAAGAAGAAATGTAAAAATACAACATGGCTCAAATGTTTTATACAATCCTTATACAACAGTAGAGGTAAAAATATAATAATTTTATTTTAAATATAATATTTTTATAGGAAGTTTATTAAATTATAAAAAAAGTGTAAGTTTTATGCATATTAAGTGTAATTATTTATGATATTTTTGCTAATATTTCATGACCAAATTCAAGGAGGGAACATTGAAAAGTTATGTTAAAATTGGATTACTAACATTAAGTTCAATTTTTATTATATCATTATTTACAGGTTGTGGAGCTTTACATACAGCAATTAAGAAAAGAAATTTAGACGTTCAAACAAAGATGAGTGACTCTATTTTTCTTGAACCAGTTGCACCTGAAAAACAGATTGTTTATGTAAGAGTTAGAAATACAACAGATAAAGATATTGATGTTGAAAATGAAGTGAAAAAAGCTTTTGAAAAAAGAGGCTTTAAAATCACAAGAAATCCAAGAGAAGCAGAATTTATGGTACAAGCTAACTTACTTCAAGTTGGTAAAAGTGATGCAAGAACTGCAAGAAGTGCATTAGAGTCTGGATTTGGTGGAGTTGTTCTAGGAGCTGGAATTGCAGCTGCAAGTGGAGCAAATAGTGCTAAATCTTATGCAGCTGGTGGACTTATTGGTGGATTAGTAGCTTCAGTTGCTGATGCAATGGTTGATGACACTTATTTTACAATGATTACTGATGTTGAAATAAGACAAAGACCTTTAGAAGGTGAGACTATTGTTCAAAATGCAAATGCCAATGCAAAACAAGGTATGTCTGCAAATGTTAATCAAAAAATTAATACTAAAAATGCAAGATGGAAAATTTACAGAACTAGAGTTGTAAGTACTGCTAATAAAGTAAATCTTGAGTTTACTGAAGCTAAACCTAAACTAGTTGAAGGTTTAACAAGATCACTTTCTGGAATTTTATAATTTCTACTATAAACTAGGCATTTTGCCTAGTTTTTCTACTCATAATTAACTTAAAAAAGCTGACATTAACAAATTAAAAGTGATTTGATGGTAAAATCACAACTATTTTAAATGTAGGAAAATTAATGTCAAATTTAATAAAAGATAGTTCAACAAGGATAAAAACAGCATTAGTCTTGTTTTTTGTATTTATATTAGTAAGTTATTTGGATGTATTTTTTATTACATGGCTATTTTTAGGTGCTTTTATGATAATTGGTGTAAATGAAGCCATGAGACTTTTTAATGTAAAAGGCTACATTGTTTATCAAGTTTCATCAATATTATGGATAATTGCATATTTTTATAAAGAGTCTGAAAATTTAATATTTTTAGCTTTAGTTATTTTAGCTTCTGTTTTAGCATATACAAAAGATATTGATAAAAAAACATTTTTACCTTTACTTTATCCTCTGGCTTCATTTTTAATCTTGTTATCTTTATATAATGAGTTTGGAATACAAATTCTATGGTGGATTTTATTTATAGTTGCAACTACTGATACAGGTGCATATTTTGTAGGTAAAAGTATTGGAAAAACAAAATTTTGTGAAACTAGTCCTAATAAAACACTTGAGGGTGTTGTAGGTGGAGTTCTTTTTGGTTCGGTTTTAGGTGCACTTTTTGCAATAACTGAACTTTCATATTTTCAAGCACTTTTAATCTCTTTTATAGTTGCAATTGCTTCTGTATTTGGTGATTTATTTGAAAGCTATTTAAAAAGAGAGGCTAAAGTAAAAGATAGTGGAGATATTTTACCTGGACATGGTGGAGTATTAGATAGAACTGATGGATATTTATTTGCATCAGTAGTTATGTTAGTAGTATTAAGAGTTATAGTTTGATAGTATTAGGAAGTACAGGCTCAATAGGGGTAAATACCTTAAATATTGCAAGAAAATTTAACTTAGATGTTGAAGTTTTAGTTGCAGGTAGAAATATAAAACTTTTAAATGAACAAATAAAAGAGTTTAATCCCAAAATAGTTGTAATAGCAAGAAAAGAAGATATAAAAGATGTAAATCATAATAATGTGGGTTTTGGCTTACAAGCAATCTTAGAAGCCATTGAGAATAGCTCTTCAAAAACAGTAGTAAATGCATTAGTTGGTTTTTTAGGTTTAAAACCAACATTAAAAGCAATAAAGTGTGGTAAAAAAGTTGCATTGGCAAATAAAGAGTCATTAGTTGTAGCAGGAAAGTTTATCGACCAGACAAATTTAAGTGCAATAGATAGTGAACATTTTGGATTATGGTATTTACTTCAAGATAAAAAAGTTGATTCAATGCTTATTACTGCAAGTGGAGGTTCTTTTAGAGATTATGAAATAAAAGATTTGAAAAATGTATCTATAAAAGAAGCATTAAATCATCCAAATTGGTCAATGGGAAATAAAATTACTATTGATAGTGCTACAATGACTAATAAAATGTTTGAACTACTTGAAGCAAAATGGCTATTTAATACTACAAAATTAGATGCTGTTATTGAAACAAAATCACTTATTCATGCATTAATTAATTTTACAGATGGAAGTACAACCGCTCATATTGCAAATGCTTCAATGCAACTTCCAATAGCATATGCAATATTAGGTGAAGTACATGAATCTATATTACAACCAATTGATTTACTTGAAGTTGCATCTTTAGAGTTTAAAAAAATAGAACAAAGTAGATATCCAATTTGGGAAATAAAAGATGAGGTTTTAAATAATCCAGATTTAGGAGTTGTAATAAATGCGGCAAATGAAGTTGCTGTTTCGAAATTTTTAAATAGTAAAATTGGATTTTTAGACATATCTAAAATTACTCTTGATGCTGTAAATAGATTTAATAAACCAATTATTAGTAGTATAGATGATATATATGAAATTGATAAAGAAGTGAGAAACTATTGTGAGTCTTGATTTACTTATACCTTTTCTTATTTTAATAATTTTGGTAATATACTTAATATATACAAGAAGTAAGTTTGAAAAAGAGATTTTAGACTCTTATGAACAGAAGTTTGAAAAGTGGAAAAAGCATAACTCAAATGAAAATAGAGTTGAGCATAAGCAACTTGTAGGACTTGTTTTTAAAACAGGGTATAAAGTTGATATTGAACTTTTAGATGAAAGTGTAACAAAACAGTTAGAAAAGGGTAAGTTTAGTATAAAGGCTAAATAATGAAACTACTAGTTTTCCTATTAATTGCAAGCTCTTTGTTTGCAAGTAGTTTTGAAAGAAACCATCGTTTAAATGTAGTTGTTGACAAAAAAAATCATTTAATGTGGCAAGATGATATTAGTGTTATAAAAGTTAAAAAAACTCATGAGCAAGTACCAATATATTGTCAAAACTTAAGGCATGCAGGTTTTTCAAACTGGAGAGTACCAAATATTGAAGAGTATAAATTAATAGTTGATAAAAAAAATGAATTAAACTATATAAATAGAGCTTTTAAATATAATGTTCCAGACGGATATTGGGCAAATAAAGCCCATTGGAGAACCCTTTGGTATTATGCTGATTATATGCATTTTATAAGTGGAACAGCATATTTTGATAGTAGGCATAAAAAGAAATATATTAGATGTGTTAGAGATATAAAGTAAGGAATAAACTTGAGTAAAAGAGTATTAATATTACATGGATTAAATGGAAGTGAATATCCCCATTGGCAAGCTTATTTGGCAATTGATTTAATAAAACAGAATTATGTTGTATCTTTTCCTTCTTTTCCAAATAAAAATAATCCAAATTTTAATCAATGGAAAGAGTGTTTAAAAAAAGAGATTGAACACTTTAAACCTGAAATTGTTGTTTGTCACTCTTTGGCAAATATTTTATGGTTTCATATATGTGATGAATTGGATATACAACTTGATAAGTTAATGTTAGTTGCTCCTGTTAGCAAAACTTGTGATGTAGAAGAGATAAAAGAGTTTTTCCCATATAATGCGCCAAAAGATTTAAAAGCTAAAGAAGTTATCATGGCTGCATCTACAAATGACCCTTATATGAGTTTAGAAGAGGCAGTACAATTGCAACAAGAATTAAATATTGGTATGAAAATAATGGAAGATGCAGGTCATATAAATGCACAATCTGGTTTTGGAAGACTTGATTGTGCTTTAGATTGGATAAAAAGAGAAGAAGAGTGCAAAGAGTCTAAAGACTCTTAAGTTTTATAAAAAGGATAAAATCATTGATTTTAAGTATTGAATCATCTTGTGATGATAGCTCAATAGCTATTACAGATATAAAAACAAAAAAATTAATATTTCATAAGAAAATATCTCAAGAGTTACAACATAGTGCATATGGTGGAGTTGTTCCTGAATTAGCAGCAAGACTTCATATTGAAGCTTTACCAAAAATATTAGAAGAGACAAAAGAGTATTTTAGTAAGCTTAAAGCTGTTGCTGTGACAAATTCACCTGGTCTTTCTGTAACATTAATGGAAGGTGTTACAATGGCAAAAGCATTAGCAACATCTTTAGATATTCCATTAATTGCAGTAAATCATTTAAAAGGGCATATTTACTCACTTTTTATTGAAAAAGAAGCCATACTTCCTTGTACAATACTGCTAGTTTCAGGAGGTCATACTCAAATAATTGAAGCTAATTCATATGATGATATGAAAATTATTGCAACTACAATGGATGATAGCTTTGGAGAGAGTTTTGACAAAGTTGCAAAGATGATGAGCTTAGGGTATCCTGGAGGACCAATTGTTCAAGAACTTTCACAAAAAGGAGATGAAAATAGATTTGATTTTCCTATTCCTTTAAGACAAAGTCCTAAAATTGAGTTTAGCTATTCAGGACTTAAAAATGCAGTAAGATTGGAAATAGAAAAGATAAAAGAACTCTCATCTAAAGATAAAGCCGATATTTGTGCTTCTTTTCAAAAAGCAGCAGTTAGTCATATAATGCAAAAAATTAAAAAGTATTTTAAAACTACAATTCCTAAAAATTTTGCAATAGTTGGTGGAGCAAGTGCAAATATATATTTAAGAAAAGAGTTAGAGCAACTTTGTAATAAACATAATACAACACTTTATTTAAGTCAGTTAAAATATTGTTCAGATAATGCTGCAATGATTGGAAGAGTTGCAATTGAACAATTTGAAAGAGAAGAGTTTGTTTCAATCAATGAAATAGATATTCAAACTAGAATTAAAAATATGTAAATCTTTTTTAAGATTAAAAGGAAAAATAATGATATTTGAAATGGGTGCTAACTTGCAAGGGGATAACTTTGATACAAAAAAAGAGGATAAGAAAAAAAAGCCTAAACAGAATATTGAACCAAAAAATAAACATCAGTTAGTATTTACTTTTGAAAAAAGAAAAGGAAAACCAGTAACTTTACTAGGTAGATTTTATCTAGTAGAGAATGAAAAGAAACAGATATTAAAACTTCTAAAGAAAAAGCTTGCTTGTGGTGGAAGTATAAAAGATGAGTGGATAGAACTTCAAGGTGATGTAAAAACAAAAGTTAAAGAGATTTTAGAAAATGAAGGCTGGAAGTTTAAATAATAAGAGGAGTTAACCTCTTATTATTTTGTCCAGATTGTTGTATCAATTTTATCTTTTAATTCTGGGTAATATTTTGCTTCAAAAGTAGGGTCTTTACCTTGCTCTCTTTGTTCTAAATAATCTTTTGTTAATTTAACAACAGTTCCAGAAAGTAAAACAATTGCAACTAAGTTTATAGTTGCCATAAGTCCCATAGAAGCATCAGCTGCATTAAATACTGTTTGTACTTTTTCATGAGATCCCCAAATTACCATACCAATTGTTGCAATTCTTAAAATTGTAACTCCTAGTTTATTTCCAGCACCTAAATATGTTAAGGCATTTTCTGCATATGAATAATTACCAATAATAGAAGTAAATGCAAAGAATAAAATTGCAATTGCAATAAAATAAATACCAGCATCACCAATATGTGTTGAAAGTGCTAATTGAGTTAATTCAATACCTTTTACTCCTGATTCTGGGTCTAGCACACCTGCTAAAAGAATCATTACTGCAGTTGCTGTACAAATTAAAATTGTATCAATAAAAACACCTAATGCTTGTACAAAACCTTGAGAAGATGGATGGTGAGGAGTTGGTGTTGCTACTGCTGCAATATTTGGGGCAGAACCCATACCAGCTTCATTTGAAAATAGTCCTCTTTTAACACCATTTAATAAAGCTGCTAAAATACCACCTGTTACACCACCTACTGCTTCTTCTAATCCAAAAGCACTTTTTACAATTAATGCTAAAATACCTGGAACAGCTTCATAATTAATTATCATTGTAAAAACTGCTAGTAATAAATAAATAATGGCCATAAATGGAACAACAACTTCTGCTACTTTAGCAATACCTTTTATTCCTCCAAAGATTACTAATGCTGCAACTGCTGCAATTGTAAGTCCTACATAAAGTTTATCAATTCCAAACGCTGCATTTACTGCACCTGCAATTGAATTTGCTTGAACTGCATTAAATACTAAACCAAATGCTAAAATTAAACTAATTGAGAAAATTGCTGCAAGTAGTGGAGATTTTAGTCCTTTTGCAATATAAAAAGCAGGACCACCTCTGTATTGGTCATTTTCATCTTTAATTTTATAAAGTTGAGCTAATGTACTTTCTGCATATGCTGTTGCCATACCAACAAGTGCAACAATCCACATCCAAAAAATTGCTCCTGCACCACCTAAAAAAAGTGCAACTGCTACACCAGCAAGGTTCCCTGTTCCAACTCTTGAAGCCAATGAAATTGTAAGAGCTTGAAATGGTGAAATACCTGATTCGTCAGTTTCATCTTTGTCAAATACTGATTTAAACATCTCTTTAAAATGTACAAATTGAATAAACTTAAGTTTAATAGTAAAGAATACACCAACGGCTAATAATCCGTAAATTAAAATGTATCCCCAAAATATGTTATTTAAAAAGTCTATTATCATATTCATATGTTATCCTTTTTACTTTGGTAATATATAGAATAGTAAAATATAACTTATATGTAATTAATAAATAACAAAAATAAATAAAATATAAATATTTTAAGTAATAAAGTTACAAAATCTAATATTTTTCTTACTTATAAGTCTTTTTGTTTTATTTTTATATAATAAATCAATTTATAAAAAAGAGTAGTTATGCAAAAAATTTTTGATGAAGTTAGTTCTTTAGATAAGAAATGTTATGACAAATTTTCTTTGAGTGAAGACTTGTTAATGGAGCATGCAGCTTTAGCTTTAAAGTGTGAAGTTAATAATAAAATTAAATCATATAACTCTACTATTTTAATAGTTTGTGGAGTTGGGAATAATGGTGCAGATGGTTTGGCTTTAGCAAGATTATTACAAGATGAGTATTTAAATATTATAGTTTATACTCCTTTTGAAGTAAAATCAAAAATGGCTAAACTTCAACTTGAAAGATTAAAGCTATTAGGAGTAAATACTACTAATAGTTTAAGAAAAGTTTTTGATATTGATTGTGTAGTAGATTCTCTTTTTGGAAGTGGTTTGAATAAACCTTTAAAAAAAGAAGCAATAGATATTCTTGAAAAAATAAATAGTATTGAAGCTTATAAAATTGCTTGTGATATTCCAAGTGGAGTTGATAATAATGGAGAAATTAAAAATAGTGCTTTTAAAGCTGATGTAACAGTTACTATGGGTGCTTTAAAAACTTCTTTATTAACAGATGGTGCAAAAGAGTTCACAGGTATTATAAAAAAGGCAAATTTAGGTCTTTCAAGTAGTTGTTATGAAAATCAAACAGATATGTATTTACTTGAACAAAAGGATTTAAAGCTTCCTTTTAGAGATAATATAAATACACATAAAGGAAATTATGGACATGCTTGTGTAGTTATTGGGTGTAAAAAAGGAGCTGGAGTTATTGCAAGTAGTGCTGCTTTTAGTTTTGGAGCAGGACTTGTGACAGCTATTGTTCATGAAGAGTTACAGTTACCATATTATATTATGCAAAGTCATAATCTACCATCTAATGTAACAGCTATTGCTTTAGGAATGGGATTAGGATTATATGATAAAAATGAATTAAAGAAGATTTTAAATACAAATGTAGCAAAAGTTATCGATGCAGATTTATTTTATGAAAAGTTATTGTTAGACTATTTAAACCAAGAGATTGTTTTAACTCCTCATCCAAAAGAGTTTTGTTCTTTATTAAAATTAACAAAACTTGCAGATATTGATATTGATACTTTACAAAGTAATAGATTTAAATATGTAAAACTGTTTTGTAAAAAATACCCAAAAGTAACTCTACTTTTAAAAGGGGCAAATGTTATAATCTCACAAAACAATAAAGTATATGTAAATTGCTTGGGAACATCAGCTTTAAGTAAAGGTGGAAGTGGAGATGTGCTAAGTGGATTAATAGTTGCTTTACTTGCACAAGGATATAGTTTCTTACAAAGTGCAATAAATGCATCACTAGCTCATACATTAGCAGCAAAAAATTTTAAAAGCAATAATTATGCTTTAAACCCAGAAGATTTAATAGAAGGAATAAAAAACTTATGAAACCTATATTAGTACAAACAACAACAAATAGTATAAAAGAGGCAAAAAAGATTTCAAAAATCTTATTAGAAAAAAAGCTTGCTGCTTGTATTCAAGTATCTAAAATAGACTCTTTTTATGTGTGGAAAGATGATTTTTGTGAAGATGAAGAGTTCTTAATAAGTATAAAAACTAAAAAAGAAAATTTCGAAAAAATCGAAAGGAAGATTAAAGAATTACATAGCTATGATGTGCCCGAAATTATAAGCTTTAAAATTGATAGCTTAAGTAAAGAGTACAAGAGTTTTCTATCTCAGAATTGTTAAAAATAAATATATGTATTTTTGGAGGAAAAAATAAAAATGAGTGATGTTTTAAAAATAGGAAAGTATGAGTTTAATAGTAGATTAATTGTTGGTTCTGGAAAATATGATAGTTTTCAAACGACAAAAGATGCAACATTAGCAAGTGGAAGTGAGCTTATTACTGTTGCTATTAGAAGAGTAAATATTACAAATCCAAATGAAGAGAATTTATTAGATTATTTTAAAGATACAAATGTAAAACTTCTTCCTAATTCAGCTGGATGTTTTACTGCTCAAGAAGCAATTACTACATTTAGACTTATGAGAGAAGCTACAGGAATTGATTTAATTAAACTTGAAGTTATAGGTGATGCTGATAAAACTCTATATCCAGATGTAATTGATACGATAAAAGCTTGTGAAACTCTTAAAAAAGATGGTTTTACTGTAATGGCTTATACAAATGACGATCCAATAATTGCAAAAAGATTAGAAGATGCAGGTGCAGATGCAATTATGCCTCTTGCTGCTCCTATTGGTTCTGGACTTGGTATTCAAAATAGATATAATATTGCATTTATCAAAGATGCAGTTAATGTTCCTGTTATTGTTGATGCAGGAGTAGGTTGTGCAAGTGATGCTGCAATTGCTATGGAATTAGGAGCAGAAGCTGTATTAACAAATACAGCAATTGCACAAGCAAAAGACCCTTTAAAAATGGCAGAGGCAATGAAACATGCAGTTATTGCAGGAAGAATGAGTTATGAAGCAGGAAGAATTCCTAAAAAACCATATGCAACTGCAAGTTCTCCTGTTGATGGATTGATTCAATTTTAAATATTTTGGGCTTCTTTAAAAAAGAAGTCCATTTCTATATATAGCAACAATAAATACTCCTATACTCATAGATAATAAAACACTTTTTGTTTTATACATAGTAAAAATGGAAATAACTGCAGCACAAATTCCTATTATTCCCATCTTTATAATAGAAGGGATAATTAAAGCAATTAATAATGTTGCTGGAATTGATTCTAAAAAAATATCTAAATTTTTAAATCTTTTTAATTTATTACATAATAGTAAACCAGATATTCTTAAAATATAAGTGCCTATTGCAACAAAAGTTATTATAATTAAAATATCAAAACTATTCATGGCTTTTTCTTTTATTTAAATACACATATAAAAAAGAACCTAATAAAGCAGAAACTATTATATAAGACATATTTGGAATAATTTTTTCTAAAATAGTAGCGATTATTGCAGTAGATAAATAGATAATAAAATCATTTTTGCTTTTATACATACTTGTTACTATTGCAATAAATAGTGCTAAAAAAGCAAAATCTAAACCATACACTTTTGGATTTGAGATAAATTCTGCAAAATAATATCCACATAATGTTCCAAGAAACCATACTATAAAGATACACAATCCTCCTCCTAGTAGAAAAAAGACATTAATATCTTTTTCTTTTCTATTCATAGTAACAGCCCAAGATTCATCTGTAACAAAGTGCATAATTAAAGCTTTTCTTTTTAAACTACTACTTTTGAATAGGTTATTTAATGATGCTCCTATTAAAAAGTATCTAAGATTAATAAGTAAAGCACTCCAAACAATTACAGAGATGTTTACTGGATTGCTTAACATATCAACAATCAAAAATTGTGCTGAACCTGCAAAAATGAAGATATTCATTAAAGCTAGCTGTAAAAAACTAATGCCTTTTGAAGTACAAATAATTCCAAGTACAGCACCATATGCAAAAACACTTATACTAATTGGCAGATTTGCCATAAATCCATTTTTTATTTCTTTTTTCATACTAAAAGAGTATCAAAATAGAAATCTTTTGTATTGTATGAGATTGCTAATTAAAAAATCTTTTATACTCACCAGGTGTTAAACCAGTAATTGCTTTAAATCTTTTATTTAAATGACTTTGGTCATTAAATCCACACATATAAGCAGTATCAATTAAACTTAAGCCTTTTTGTAAAAATTGTTTTGCTTTTTCAACTCTTATTATCATTAAATAAGCATGAACTGATATAAATGTGTGTTTTTTAAAGAGTCTAATAAAATGATATTTAGAAATACCAAACTCTTTTGATATATCATCTAAAGATATTTGCATATAAAAGTTATCATGTAAATACTCTTTTACTTTTTGTATTAGTAGATAATTAGATGGTAGTTCAATTAAATTAGTTGCTTTTGTATTAATTTGCAATATTGAATTTACAATATCAATTAGTTCACATTCCCAAGTAAGAGTATTAAAATAAGGAATATTGTCATGATTGATTAAAAAAGACAATCTATTATAGATGTATTCATTATTGAAAGAAAAATCACGAAAACAAAGTTGCTTTTTTGAAAAGTTATATTTAAGTATTTCATTAATAGTTTCAGGCTTTAAATATAAAGAACGATGTTTATACTCATTGTTATTTCCAATAGCACAAGCATGAACTTCATCTGGATTTATGGTAATTATTGAAGATTTGTCAAATTTATGATTAAAACCTTTTAAAAAAGCATTCATGTGGCCTTTTTCAATAAGGCTAATTGTATACTCTTCATGAACATGTTTATCATAATTGAAGTTATTGAAGTGTCCTTCATATATAATAATATCTTTATTAAGTTGCGGTTTTGAAAACTTTATATTGTGAACTATTTGATTTGTATTTTTCATAATAACTAATTATATCAAGAAATATTCAAATAGTATTGTATGAAATTGCTATTAAATCAGTATGAAATTAAAATTTTTAAAAAAAAATGAATTTTTCTCAAAAACCCCTTGACAAATAAAAAAAAATATAATATAATTCCGTCCACTTTTTGAGAGAAACCACTTAAAAAGTAAATTTGTCGGGGCGTAGCGCAGTCTGGTTAGCGCACCTGGTTTGGGACCAGGGGGCCGGAGGTTCGAATCCTCTCGCCCCGACCATCATAAACAAATGGTGGGTATAGCTCAGTTGGTTAGAGCATCGGGTTGTGGTTCCGAGGGCCGTGGGTTCGAATCCCATTATCCACCCCATTTATTTTATTATTTTAAGCGTCCTTAGCTCAGCTGGATAGAGCAACGCCCTTCTAAGGCGTAGGTCATACGTTCGAATCGTATAGGGCGTACCACTTTGCGGATGTGGTGAAATTGGTAGACACGCCAGACTTAGGATCTGGTGCCTCACGGTGTGGAGGTTCGAGTCCTCTCATCCGCACCACTTAAGCCTTATGTAAATGATTATTTTATCATTTGTATAAGGCTTTTTTTCTTTCAAATGCGTCCTTAGCTCAGCTGGATAGAGCAACGCCCTTCTAAGGCGTAGGTCATACGTTCGAATCGTATAGGGCGTACCACTTTAATAATAATCAGTTTATATAAATATGAATGTTTTATGACTTTAACAAATAGTTAAAGTCTAAACAATTTAAAAAATAATTTAATAACTTATTGTGGATAAATGCTTCTTTTATACTAATTCATAATCTTAAATAAATTTCAACTTTTAATAAAAATCTAAAACTCAAAAAAATTACTACGAATAGAAAATAACAGTCAAATAAAAAAGACCATAAAATATAGAGAAAAAATAAAAAAATAGGTAAAAAGCAGAAAAATTCAAAAATTTAAGCTGTAGTTAAGGGTAAAGGGTTGACAAGAGGAGAAAATTTGTCTATAATTCCCGTCCAAATTCGCTGAGGCTTAAAAGAGAAGCAAGAGAGAGGATTTGAGTTCTTTAACAAAAGAAGTTTATAAGAGATAACTTTTATAAACTGAATATATATGATAACAAGAGAAAAACAAGAAGAATAAAAAAATTCTTCGTCTATAACACGAGTAAT
>NZ_NXIF01000003.1 GCF_002837275.1 Malaciobacter halophilus
CTATATATTAATGCTCTTAATCTACCTATATCATTAATTTCATCCCTATAAATATAATTCTGTATTTTTTCAAAAGGCACTGGTTGAGTAGGAGTATCACTTAAAATCTCTAAAAGTCTTGTCTCATTTCCTGTTAATTTTAAATAGTTACTTTGTTTAGTTACAACTGCTTTTGTTTTATCATAAATAATTTCATTTTCAAATTTAAAAATATGTTTTTTTTCTTTATCTAAATTACTTTTATGTTTAAAAAAATAGTTATGTTTATTTAGTGCCGTTTGAATTGTTACTTCTAACTCTTTATCTTTATATGGTTTGACTAAATAGCCATATGGTTCACTTTGCATTGCTTCTTTGATTGTTTTATCATCAGTATAAGAGGTTAAAAAGATAATGGGAATTTTATAGTATTGCCAAATATACTTAGCTGCTTTTATTCCTGAAGAGTTATCTTTTAGGTGAATATCCATAAAAATTAAATCTGGTTTTTGTTTTTTTACATGCTGTATTGCATCATCTGCACTTGTTTCTATACCACAAACACTATAACCAAACTCATTTAAAGTAAGTTTTATACCCATTGCTAATATCGTTTCATCTTCTACAATTAAAATTTCTATATCTTTTTTTAAAATATTTGGAATTTTTGTCATTTTTTTTATTCTCGTAATTTTATTATCATTCTTTTCAGTTATGATACTCAATATCATTTTAAAGGAGAGTTAAATGAATCACAATAAAAAAATTATTTTGTCTTTTTGTGCTATTACTTTATTAACAAGTAGCATATATGCAAAAGAAAAAATAGAGCCAAAAGAAGAAATCTCTTATGGAGAAATAACAGTAACTGGTGAAAAGATAGATAAAACACTTCTTGAAACTACAACTGCTATATCAGTATTTGATGAAAAAACAATAAATATAGGTAATTATAAAAAAATTGAGAATATTGTTGAACAATTACCAAATGTAGTTTTAAGTGATTTAGGTGTTCCAAATATTAGAGGTATAGACTCTACTGGGGTTTCAAAAGGAACAAAAAGTTTAATGGCAGGTGCAAGACCAAGAGTAAATACAATAATAGATGGAGTTAATAATACATGGATTGGAGTTAATTATATTAGTGGGGAATTATGGGATTTAGAACAAATTGAAGTGTTAAAAGGTACTCAATCTACTACTCAAGGAAGAAACTCAATTGGTGGTTCTATAATAATGAAAACAAAAGATCCAAGCTTTGATTTTGAGGGTAAAATTAAAACTGCTTTTGAAAATCAAGAGAGTAAAAATCAATTAGCTGCTGTAATTTCTGGACCATTAATTGAAGATCAATTAGCTTTTAGATTAGCAGTTGATAGAAATAGTGGTGATGGATATATTAAATATAAAAATTTTAAAAATAATGATAGATTAAATGAATCAACAAATACAAATCTTAGAGCAAAACTACTTTATCTTCCAAAATCAATGGAAAATTTATCTTTAAAATTTACGTTAAATCATAGAGAAGCTGAAGGTGGGTATTTAAATTTTGTAACAAATCCAAAAGATTATGTATTTGAAGCAAGTAAAGCAAATAGAACAAACTCAAGATATCACGATTCAAAAGATAAAACATATATTACAAATATTGATTATATTATAAATGATGATATAAGCTTACAAACGCAACTTTCATTTAAAGATTATAATAGTGAAATAACTCAAGTGCCAAGTCCTTTAAAAGTTTTTGTTAATGAGAAAAGTAAAACATTTGAAAGTAAATTAATATACAAAAAACCATTTATAAAAGGTGTTGCAGGAGTTTACTATTATGATAGAGAGCAAGATATAGATGCACACTTACCAAAACCATCATACTTTCCTTTACATTTAGGTAATGATGAAATTAAATCTATTTCATTTTATACAGATAATACTATTGCTTTAAATAATAGTTTTGATTTATTATTAGGTGCAAGATTAGAAAAAGAGAATCAAAAAAGAGATTCAGTATCTTGGGGTGCAAATTTAAAAAAAGATATTGATGAAACAATATTTTTACCAAAAATTGGTTTAGCATATAAACCTTCAACTGAATCTATGATTAGTTTAGTTGCACAAAAAGGTTATAACCAAGGTGGTGGTTCATTAGATTGGGATGACTTAAAATATTATGAATATGATAAAGAAGAAGTTAATTCATATGAATTAACTTATAGAACATATCTAAATGATAAAAAAATTAATCTAAGTTCAAATATATTTTACAATGATTTTGATGGTTTCCAAGCAGATGCTGCAAATAGATTTAGAAACCTTTCAAAAGTTGAAAGTTATGGTTTAGAAACTCAAATAGATGCACAAATAACAGACAAATTTAATATCTTTGCTGCTATTGGATTTTTAAAAACAAAAATAAGTAATAGTGTAAAAGAAGCTAAAGAATTAGAAGGAAATGAACTATCAACAACACCTACTTATAGTGCAAACTTAGGCTTTAATCATAAAATACATAATAATCTTGAATGGGGTGGTAATGTAAGTTTTACAGATGATTATTACTCAGATAATGAAAATACTCAAAAGTTAGATGGATATACATTAGTTAATTTACATGCAAGCTATACATATAAAGATTTTACATTTAGAACATATGTAAATAATCTTACTGATGAAGAAGTAATCTATAAAGTTGAAACAAATAGAACAACAGTTGGTTCTCCAAGAGTAATAGGAGCTGCACTTGAGTATAAATTTTAAAACTCTTTTTAAGCTTTTTTCTATTTTTTTATATAGTTTTTCTTTTGCAAACTCTTTTAAAGTAGATGAAATACTAAACTATAATAGTGAAAATTTGTATCAATTAAATCTACAAAAAAGAAGTTTTATAATAGGAAGTTTTAAAGCCACATCAAGTTTTGAAACTCTTGAACTTTTAGATAAAAATAGAGTTTTAATAAAATCATTGATGATAAATAAAAAGCCACAAGGTAATTTTTACTTTGTGGCTAATTATACAGGAAAATATTATTTAAAAATAAAAAATAGAAATAAACAAAATAGACTTAAACTAAAAATAGATAAGATTTTTCATCATCAAAAAGAGATAAAGCCTCAAAATAAAATTATAAGTGCTTTTTTAAAACAAGAACTAAAAAATATAGAAAAAACAAAAAATAGTAAAGCCTTTTGGGAAAAAGTTAAAAAAAGAGGAACTCCACTAATAGAGCATTTAAAAGCAGATGAATATATTTTAACTTTTCTACACAAAGGATTAAACTATAATGTTAAATTAATAGGTGGACCTACAGCTGATTATACAGATTTTATTAGATATAAAAATAGTGACATATGGTATAAAAGCTTTATCGTAAAAAAGGGAATTAGAATGTCATATCAAATTGCCACAGATATTCCTAAACTTGATGCCCCAAGATTTACTCAAAAAATGGCTTTAATATCAAATGCAACAATTGATCCTTTTAATAAAACTCCTTATATTTATACTAAAGAAAAAAATATGGATAAATATCATACTTTGTCAACTTTTTTTATAAAAGATGATAAAATTAAGGATTGGGGAGTAGAAGAAGGAAATAAAAAAGGAAAAACTAGCACATATAATCTTAAAAGCAAAATATTAAATAATAGTAGAGATATTACTATTTATAAACCACACAATTATAATTATAAAAAAGAGCATGATATACTTTTTGTTTTTGATGGAGAAAATTATCAAAACAAAATCAATACTACATTAATCTTAGATAACTTAATTGCAAACAATATGATAAAACCTACAATTGCTATTTTTATTAATAATGCTTCAAAAAAGTCAAGAAGTGAAGAATTACCTCCAAATAAAAAGTTTGCAAAATTTATGGTAAAAGAGTTATTTCCTTTTATACAAACAAAAGTTAAATTTACTCACAAATCTTCAAATACAATTATAACAGGTTCTAGCTATGGAGGATTAGCTTCATCATATATAGCATTTTTATATCCTGATTTTTTTGGAAAAGTATTGAGTCAATCAGGTTCATACTGGTGGGCACCTAAAAATAAAGATGAAGCACAATGGCTAACAAAAGAGTTCTCAAAAGTTAAGAAAAAAGATATTAAGTTTTATTTAAATGCTGGAACTTATGAAACAGGCTTTTTACCTTTAGATATTTTAGAAACAAACAGACATTTTAGAACTGTATTAATTGCAAAAAATTATGATTTAACATATGAAGAGTTTATTGGAGGGCATGATTATTTTGCATGGAAAATATATTTGGCAAATGGATTAATTGCCTTAAGTAACAAATAGACCTTTAAAGGTCTGTTTGTTTAAAATTAAAAGTTTACTACTCATTCATAGAGTTAAAAAACTCTTCATTATCTTTTGTTCTTTGCATTTTTGAATATAAGAATTTTAAAGCTTCAACTTCATCCATTTGTGAAATTGCATTTCTTAATATCCATGTTCTTTGAAGAACTTCAGGAGTTAATAATAACTCTTCTTTTCTTGTTCCAGATTTAATAATATCTAAAGCTGGATAAACTCTTCTGTTTGAAGCATTTCTACTTAATACAACTTCACTGTTACCAGTTCCTTTAAACTCTTCAAAAATTACTTCATCCATTTTTGAACCAGTTTCAATAAGTGCAGTTGAGATAATAGTTAAAGAACCACCCTCTTCTATGTTTCTAGCAGCCCCAAAAAATCTTTTTGGTTTATGTAATGCATTTGCATCAACCCCACCTGAAAGTACTTTACCTGAACTTGGAGTTACAGTATTATAAGCACGTGCTAATCTTGTAATAGAATCAAGTAGAATAACAACATCTTTTTTCATCTCTACAAGTCTTTTTGCTTTTTCAATAACTATTTCAGCAACTCTTACATGGTTATGTGCAGGTAAGTCAAAAGTTGAAGAATATACTTCTCCTTTAACACTTCTTTGCATATCAGTAACTTCTTCTGGTCTTTCATCAATTAATAAAACCATTAGATTAGTTTCTGGATGATTTCTAGTTATACCATGAGCTAACTCTTTTAATAACTCTGTTTTACCTGTTTTTGGAGGTGCAACAATTAAACTTCTTTGACCTTTACCCATTGGAGCAAAAAGATCAAGTATTCTTCCTGTCATTTTATTTGAGTTATACTCAAATTTAAATCTTTCAGTTGAATATAAAGGAGTTAAGTTATCAAATAATGGTCTATTTTTTGATTCATTTACAGGTAAGTAGTTAATAGCTTCAATTTTTAATAAAGCATAATATTTTTCACTGTCTTTGTTTGGAGGTCTTACTTGTCCAGTTACGATATCACCAGTTCTTAATGCAAATTTTCTAATTTGTGTAGCAGATACATAAGAATCACTTGAAGTATCAGAGAAGTTTCCATCTATTGCTCTTAAAAAACCAAATCCACCCTCTTTTATTTCTAAAATACCTGTGAATAAAACAAATCCACCTGCATCGATTTGGTTTTTTAAAATCGAAAACATTAAATCCTGTCTTTTTAGCTCTTGTGGATTTTCTACTTTTAATTCTTTTGCAATTTTAAGAAGATCCTGTAATGGATACTCTCTTAATTTCTCTATTGTGTGCCCTTCAACAGGAATATGAGTTCTAGTTTTTCTACTAGAATTCCCATTACTCTTGGGACTTTTTGTTTTAGATTGAGTTTTTGACTCTTCCATAAGTTTATTTAACCTTTTAATTTCGATATACATAAAGTTATGTAGTTTTTGAAGTTTTTTAGTTTAAAATTTAAGTTGTGTAATTGTAGTCTTTATTTGAAAAAAAGTCAATTAAAGAAAAGAAGCACCATAAAATGGTGCTTCTTTAGGTTTTAAAGGTTTTAAATATTATAAATTACCTTCATTTTTTGCAAGATAATCAGCAACACCGTTAGTATCTGGTTTCATACCTTCATCACCTTTGTTCCATCCTGCAGGACAAACTTCACCATGTTCATTAGTAAATAACATTGTATCAACCATTCTAATCATTTCATCAATATTTCTTCCTAATGGTAAGTCGTTAATAACTGCATGTCTTACTGTTCCATCTTTATCAATTAAAAAAGATCCTCTTAATGCAACTGACTCATCAAATAATACATCATAATCTCTAGCAATTTGCTTGCTTAAGTCAGCTACTAGTGGGTATTTAATTCTTCCAATACCACCATTTTCAACAGCAGTTTCTCTCCATGCAAAGTGAGAGAATTGTGAGTCAACAGAAACACCAATTACATTGATACCTCTTTCTTTAAACTCATCTACTCTTTTAGAAAATGCAATAATTTCTGAAGGACAAACAAATGTAAAATCTAATGGATAAAAGAATAGTACTGCACCATTCTCTCCGATATTATCATAAAGATTAAAATCTTCAACAATTTGTCCATCTGCAAGTACAGCATTTGCTGTGAAATCTGGAGCTTTTTTAGTTACTAACATGTGATTTCCTTTTTAATTAAATTAAGTTGTGTAATTATATAATATTTTTCTAAAAATAAACATTAGTTTTTAGTTAGGTTTTTTATTTAAGATAAATCTTACTTTTTAATAATATTTTTCCATAAGGAAGAGAATGACAAATAATTATTTATTTACTAGTGAATCAGTAACACAAGGACATCCAGATAAGATTGCTGACCAAATATCAGATGCTATATTAGACTATATTTTAAAAGAGGATAAAAATGCTAGAGTAGCTTGTGAAACTCTTTTGACAAATGGTCTTTGTTTAATTGCAGGTGAGCTAAAGACCTTAGCATATGCTCCAATTCAAGAAATAGCAAGGGATGTAATTCGAGAAATAGGATATACAGATTCAGCCTTTGGATTAGATTACAGAAGTGCAGGCGTATTAAATGCAATTGCAGAACAAAGCATAGATATTTCAGTTGGTGTAGATAAAAAAAGTGGAGAGTTAGGAGCAGGAGACCAAGGTATGATGTTTGGTTATGCTTGTAACGAAACAAAAGAGTTAATGCCTTTACCAATTCAATTAGCACATAAATTAACAAAAAGATTAACTGAAGTTAGAAAAAAAGGTATTCTTCCATATTTAAGACCTGATGGGAAAGCTCAAGTAACAGTTGAATATATAAATAATAAACCAACAAAAGTGACAACTATTGTTATCTCAGCTCAACATTCTGATACTATTGATTTAAAATTATTAAAAGAAGATATTATTGAAGAGGTAATTAAAGAAGTTATTCCTGAACAGTTACTACATAAAGATGTTGTTTATCATATAAATCCAACAGGTAGATTTGTTATTGGAGGACCGCAAGCAGATGCAGGTTTAACAGGAAGAAAAATTATTGTTGATAGCTATGGGGGAAGTTGTCCACATGGTGGTGGTGCATTTTCAGGTAAAGACCCCACAAAAGTAGATAGAAGTGCTGCTTATATGGCAAGATATATAGCTAAAAACTTAGTTGCTAGTGAAGTGTGTGATAAAATCATGGTGCAACTATCTTATGCTATTGGAGTTAGCCAACCAGTATCAATTATGATAAATACTTATAATTCTAATAAAATAGAAGAGAATAAAATTTTGGAAATTATAAATAGCTGTTTTGACTTATCTGTTGAAGGAATAATTAAGCAGTTAGATTTACTTAGACCAATTTACAAGCAAACTGCTTGTTATGGGCATTTTGGTAGAGATGATTTAGATTTACCATGGGAAAAAACTAATAAAATTGAAGAGATAAAAAAGCTTATAAAATAATCTTATATTTTTAGATAATTATTATAAAACAGTATGAATATATAAGCAATATTTAAACATACATTTATTAATAGTGTGATAAAGTTTCTAAAATTTTCCAAGGAGATTAACATGGCAGTTAAAATTACTGACATCTGTATTAGTTGTGATGCTTGTTTAGATGAGTGTCCTGTAGAAGCAATTGTAGACAATGATGAAAATCCAACAGGTGAAGATATTTATTATGTATATTCTGATAAATGTGTTGAGTGTGTAGATCATCATGATTCTCCTGCATGTGCAGATGCATGTCCTACAGAAGGATGTATTGTTTGGGATGAACCAGGTGTAGGTTCTGTAGAAAGCCCAGATAGAGGTCAAGCTGGAACTCCAGTAGTTGAAGACTAATTTTTAAATATACTAATTAATATACTAGTAATTTTTTATTAAAAAGGCGAGTAGATTTTATTCTACTTGCCTTTTTTTTATTTTTTAGGTATAATCCGCGACTTAATAAAATTAGTAGAGGAATATACTTTATGGAACAAACATTATCAATCATCAAACCTGATGCAGTTGCAAAGAACGTTGTTGGAAAAATTTTAGACAGATTTGAGTCTGCTGGATTAAGAATTGCTGCAACAAAAAAAGTACAATTAAGCAAAGCAGATGCTGAAGCTTTTTATGCAGTTCACGCTGAAAGACCTTTCTTTGGAGAGTTAGTAGAATTCATGATTTCTGGACCAGTTGTAGTTTCTGTTTTAGAAGGTGAAAATGCAATGGCTAAAAATAGAGAATTAATGGGTGCAACAAACCCTAAAGAAGCAGCAGCTGGAACAATTAGAGCTGATTTTGCTGATTCAATTGATGCAAATGCAGTTCACGGTTCTGATTCATTAGAAAATGCAGCTAATGAAATTAAATTTTTCTTCTCTGATAGAGAAATCTGTTAAGAAGTTAAAATAGTCTATGGAAATAGAGTTTAGGAAAGTACCTACAACTCCAAAAGAGTTTAGTAATGATTTTGCTTCAGTAAAATTAGAGGGTACTTTTTGTAAAATGTCGCCAACTCTAATCAAAGTTGATGCGTCACTAACAGGATTTACTTCTGTACAGTGCATTAGATGTGGCGAAGAAGAGAACATTAACTTAGATGAAAAACTAAATTTTCTGTTAAGTGATGGTATATTTAAAGGTAATGAATCTGATGATTTAATTATCGAAGTAGAAAATGGTATAATTGACTTTGACGAAATTTGTGAAAGTGAGCTTTCATCACTTGAAAGTGATTACCATATTTGTACAAGTTGTTTAGATGACAACGAAGAAATAGAAAAAGAATTTTAAGGAGATAAATTATGGCAGTACCTAAGAGAAGAGTATCTCATACAAGAGCAGCTAAAAGAAGAACTCATTATAAGATAACTTTAAAAAGACCAGTTAAAGATAGTGATGGAACTTGGAAGATGCCTCATACTGTTAACCCAAATACGGGTGAATACAAAAGCTAATGATTAAAATAGCTATTGATGCGATGGGAGGGGACTTTGGTCCTGAGCCCATTGTTGATGGACTTGTTGCTGCGCTTAGAAGCAACACTAACTTTACAGCTATAGCTGTAGGTAAAAAAGATGAACTACTTAACCTTATACCTAGTAACTTTTTAAGTAGAGTAGAGATACTTGATACACACGATGTTATCTCTATGACAGATAGTGCAACTGATGCACTTAAAAGAAAAGATTCTACAATATACAAAGCGATTGAATTAGTAAAAAACAAAGAAGCTGATGCTGTTGTTTCAGCAGGACATTCAGGTGCTTCAATGTCACTTGCAACGCTTAGAATTGGAAGAATTAAAGGTATTTCAAGACCTGCAATTGCAACTTTAATGCCAACTAGTGAAAATCAAAACACTTTAGTTTTAGATGTTGGTGCAAATGTAGATTGTGATGCTAAAAATCTTTACGAATTTGCCGTTATGGGACAAGTATATGCTCAAGATGTACTTAAAAGAGATGAACCAATAGTTGGTTTATTAAGTAATGGTGAAGAGAAAAGTAAAGGAAATGAAGTTACTAAAGAGGCTTACAAACTAATGAGAAATATTCCTAATTTTGCTGGGAATGTAGAAGGAAGCGATATCTTTAAAGGTAATGTAGATGTTGTTGTTTGCGATGGTTTTATAGGTAATATTTTACTTAAAACTGCAGAAGGGGTTGCAGATACCATTGGAGCAATTATTAAGAAAAATCTAAAACGATCACTTATTTCTATTGCTGGTGCAGTTTTAATGAGAAAAGTATTTAAAAACTTAAAAGTAAGAGTTGATTATGCTGAATATGGTGGTGCTCCACTATTAGGTGTAAAAGCTCCTGTTATTATTGCACATGGTAAATCAAATGCAAAAGCAGTTAAAAATGCAATTTTTCAAGCAATTACCGCAGCAAGTTCTAACTTAAACTATAACATTGAAGATAGAATAAATAAGTACAACCAATAAATTAAGGATTTTGTGAATGGCTTACGCAGCTTTTAGGTCTGTTGGTGCATATATACCACCAAAGATTATGACAAACCAAGATTTTGAAAAAATCATTGATACAAGTGATGAATGGATCACAAAAAGAACAGGAATAAAACAAAGAAGACTATCTGAAGAGAATGAAGCTTCTTCTGATTTAGGTGCAAGAGCTGCTCAAGTTGCAATTGATAGAGCAGGAATAGCAAAAGAAGATATTGACTTAGTAATCTGTGCAACAGTTACACCTGATTATTTATGTATGCCTTCAACTGCATGCTTAATCGCATCAAAATTAGACTTACCACCTGTAATGGCTTATGATATTAGTGCAGCTTGTACTGGTTTTGTTTATGCACTTTCTGTTGCAAAAGCATTTATTGAATCTGGAATGAAAAAAAATGTCTTAATAATTGGTGCTGAAACGTACTCTTCAATTTTAGATTATACAGATAGAACAACATGTTTTATTTTTGGTGATGGTGCAGGTGCAGCAATTATATCTGCTACTGAAGATAAAAATGAAGCAATTATAGATGTTAGTTGTTCAAGTGATGGAAATTATGATGATTTAATTAAAACTCCAGGTGGTGGAAGTAAACACCCTTGCTCACAAGAAGTTTTAGATAATAAAATGGCTTGTATAAAAATGAAAGGTAATGAAACTTTCAAATTAGCAGTAAAAACACTTACTTCAGATGTTAAAAAAATGCTAGAAAAACATAATCTAACAAGCAATGATATTAATCATTTTATCCCACATCAAGCAAATTATAGAATTATAAAATCAGTTGGTGACTCTTTAGGCTTAGATGAAGAACAAATTGTAGTTACGGTTGATAAATATGGAAATACATCTGCTGCTTCAATTCCAATGGCTATGAACTATGCATACGAACAAGGAAAAATCAAAAAAGGTGAAACTGTACTTTTTGATGCCTTTGGTGCTGGTCTTACTTGGGGAAGCGCACTATTTAGATTCTCACCTATTAACTAGCAAAAGGGCTTTGCCCTTGCTAAACTTATACAAACAATCACTTTTTTTCTTTTTTAGGAGCAAATTATGATTTTAGGAAATTGTCCATATTGCAATGCAAATGTAATCTCTAAAAAAATAACTGCACAAGGCAAAAAAATCAAACTTTATAGCTGTGAAAATGCAAAAAAAGAGTATGATGAAAGTGATTCATATGTTTTTACTTCTGACTCAACTTGTAGATTTAGAGTCTATTCAAATGCTTTTTTAAGATGGAATAAAAAAAGTTTTTCTGAAAATGAAATGAAAAGGCTTCTTAAAGATAAACAAACAATAATTAGACTACATGGAAGAAAGGGTACTAAAGAGTATTTTAAGTATGTAATACCCCATGAAGAGTATGGAGTATCAATACTTTGGGATGAAGAAGTACCAGAAGATTATACATACTGAACAAGTGCCATATAAAAGATTGTTCCTCCAAAAATAGAGATAAGATAGTTTTTTATAGTAAGATGCAAAATAGCTGTTGCAAATACTGATAAAATCTCTTTTAATCCATATGGATAATGTGAAAACTCTATATCTTTTAATGTATAAACTATTAATATCATCATAATAATAGGAGGGAAAAATCTCTCAACAAATACAATTGCCTTAGGTGGCTCTTTTCTTATAAAAAATATAAAAGGGAAAACTCTTGTAAAATAGTTTACCACAGCCATTACTGCAATTGCTAAATATAACTCTATTCCACTCATTTTTCAATCCTTTTTCTAAAGAAAAACATCATAATTAAAGCTATAATAATTGATACAATTAACATCTTATCACTTGGTATAAAAATCAATGCAAATATGGAAGATAAAGCTCCAATTAAAAAAGGATAAATATTTTTTAAACTTTTATATTGCTCTATACAAAGCACAACAAATAGTGCAGTTAATGAAAACTCTAATCCTGCTGTATCAAACTCAACATATGAGCCAACTAAAGCCCCACTTGTACAACCTATTATCCAATATAATTGATTTAATAACCCTAGAAATAAATAATAATGTTTCTTACTTAAACTCTCATCATCTTTAATAGTTGTTAATAAAGCATAAGTTTCATCAGTTAATCCAAATATCAAAAAAGGTTTTAATTTACCACTATTTTTAAATCTTTTTAATAAAGACAAGCCATAAAAAGATTGTCTTATGTTTACAAACCAAGAAGCAATTGCAATATCTACAAGTCCAGCTTTTGCATTAAAAAAATTAATAGCTACAAATTGCAAAGCTCCTGCATAAATAAAAATAGACATAATAGGTGCTAAATACCAAGCATAATTAAAACTTGTCAATAATAAACCAAAAGCAAATCCTAAAACTATATATCCCATTAATACAGGAATAGAAATAGAAAAAGCTTTTTTAAGCTCTTTTTCGTATTTCATTATTTAATAAGATTTTTATTTTTTGGATTATTTTTAAAAACGTTAAGTGATTTTTCTTTTGAACTTGTATTAAATTTATCTACTGTAGCTAAAGGGTTTAAATATAAAATTGCATCATCAATTATTATTTGAAAAATAGAGTGAAGTGGTAAAGTAACTTTTGAACCAAAGTTTTCACTACCAAAACCTGCTTCAAATGTTAGTTTATTATCATCTATAATTTCAATTGTAGTATATGTATAGTTTGCTAAAACATATAATGAAAATTTTGATAACTGTGACTTGATATTTTGTGGTAATTCAGGTGTAAATTCCATAGCTTCTAAATTTGCAGTTATAGCAAACTCTTCACTATTATCTATTAAATACTCTATAATATCTTTTATTTGTGAGTCTATTAACTCTTTATAACTTTCTTGTTCTATGATATCACTAATCATAAGAGTTTATCCTTTTTTATAAATTAACTTGTTATTATAACTTATGAAACAGATAATTTCACTTATTCTTATATCATTTTTAACATTACAAGCCAAAAATATTACTCTTTCACAAGAAGAGTATGAAAATATTTTAAAAAGTACAAATGCTTCGCAAATCTCTGCTAGATTAGTAAAGTATAAAAGATTACTTGATAAAGCAAAAGATTTTAATACAATAAAAAAATTATCTTATACAAATAGTTTTTATAACAAAATTCTTCCAGTAAATGATGACACAAAATATAAAGTTGATGATTATTGGGCAACACCAAAAGAGTTTTTGATTGAAGGAAGAGGTGATTGTGAAGATTATGCAATTGCTAAATATTTTACTCTTTTAAGTTTAGGAATAGAAAAAAATAAATTATTTCTTGCAGTTGTAAAAGTTAAAAATGCTACTAATTATCACATGATTTTATTATATATTAAAAATAAAAACTCAATGCCTTTAGTTTTAGATAATTTGAGTTTTAAAGTAGTTCCTTTTAATAAAAGACCTAAGTTAAAACCAAAGTTTATTTTTAATGAAAAAGAAGCTTATATACTAAAAAATAAAAAAATTTATAAAAAAGTAAAAATCAATTGGGGGAAAGAGAATAAATGGGAAAATATTTTAAAAAGAGTTTATGAAAACAACGAATAATCTTCTAAAATATCAAAATCAATCATTGCATTTAATAGGGCTATTTTTTTACATCTTTTTAACATTTCTAAAGTAATATCTGCTTGTTTTAAAAAACCACTATCAATATATCTTTGTCTAGTAGTGCCATATAAAAGAGGTTTTTTAGGAGTTAGCCATATATTATCTAAAAAAATTGCTACGTTTGCAATTGAAGTATCTGTTAATAATGAATTTTTAAAAATAAGTATCTCATCACAAGACTGCTTTTTTTCAAATAGCTTATTAATCTCATCTCTATTTAGATATTTTTTACAATAGTTAATATCATTGTTATGTATTATTTTAAAACTTTTTATCTCTTTTTTTTTGTATTCATAATAGTTTATATTTAAAATCTCATCACTATTATAAACTACTTTACATCTTAATAATTTATCATTAATAGGATAAATATACTCACTTAAATCAATATTTTTTGCAATAGTACTTGCTACTCTTTTATTATGATACTCTAAATTATATACTTCATATTCATGGCATTTTATTGTTTCAAAAAACTCTAAATTATTCATTTTTTATTGGTTTAATCCTTGACTTTTTTTCTTTTGTTATAATAACCAAAATTTTTTTAGGATAACTAAAAATGGTAGAAATAAAAAAGACAATAAAAAAATATGATAATTTTGAAGACACTTATAAACAAGGTTACATAGGATTACCTAAAGGTTTTGAAGGAATTAAAGAACCTATGTTTTTAAGTATTAAAAAATTTAAAAAAAAATTTAAAAATTTAAAAAGTAAAAAAACATACCCTGTTCTATTTTATATGCATGGTTCTATTGGTCTTGCATATGGAAAAAAATATAAAGATGCTGTATTAAAAGAGGGGTTTATATTTTTTGCACCAAACTCATATAAATTAAAAAATAGACCTACATATAAAACACCTACAAAAACTCAAAATTATGAGCAAGTTCATAAAGTAAGAGTAGCTGAAATTTTTTATAATATAAAAAAACTTCAAGAGTTTGAGTTTATTGATTTAAAAAATATCTTTTTAATGGGTAGTAGTGAAGGAGCATTAGCAGCAGCACAATACAAAGGAAAAGAGTTTAAAGGAAGAATTGTTGCAGCATATGCTTGTGAAAATGGATATTATAGTCGTGATTTTAAAATTGGTGCAAGAAAAAAAGACCCATTTTTAAATATTATTGGTACCCATGACCAGTATTTTGGGAAATACTCTGTTTATGAACAAAATAATAACAACGGTCACTGTGCTATGGCACTATTAGAGTTTAAAAATGCAAAAGTAGTTTTACTTCCTAAAACAAAACATAATGTTATTGAAAATAGATATACTATTCCTGAAGTAGTTAATTTCTTAAAACTTCATAGCAGTAAGTAGATTAACTTACTGCTTGTGCCATTAGTTTACTATCTAAATTTTCTAAAATTGTATCTTTTTTAAATACTTTTGCAAGCTCTTTAGCATATTGTAACTGTGTAGTAATACCTACACAAGAGCAATTAACTTCGCTTAATACATAAATATCATTTTGATTTTCATCATAATCTAAAATATAATCCATAGTCCATAAAATAGGGAAATCTTCATTTTGACAATAAGGTTTTAAATCCTTCAAGCCCTTTAAAGTCAAATTTATTACATGTTCCCACTTAGATTCAGTTGCAGATTCATATTTATATTTAGCACCAGAAAAAAGTGTTGCTGAGAACTCTCCTTCTTGTGGCTTTTTATGAACAACACTAATAGGTTTATCTTTTACAAGTAATACTCTAATTTCACCTTCATTTATTCTTTTTAAATACTTACAAGAAACAAACCCTTTTTTGTTTTTAAAATATACTGCATTTTCATCTTCTTGTTCAAACTTCCAAGAAAAATCAATAATAAAATCATCTAAACAATTAAATTTTTCTTTTTCATTGTTTACAGCTTCAGTACAAGTAACTGTTCCATCTTCATTTAAACAAACTAAATAGACTCCCTCCCCTGTTGAACCATAATTAGTTTTTAAAACTCTAATTTTTTCTTTTTTTAAAACTTGGGGAAAATCTCTTTGAAACTCATCATACTTTTGATAAAACTTAGTACTTTTTTCTCCAAGATAACTATCTTTTAATTTAAAAAGAATATCTTTAAAATCAAGATTTATCATAACATCTGGATGAGTATAAACTTCTATATTATGTTTACTTAATTTTGACAAAAATTGAAAATATTCATCAATCTCTTTTAAATTACCTGGATTAATTCTACTAATAACTGCAAATGCATTTTGTTTTAAATATTCAAAGAGTTTATCTTTTTTATTTGGTACATAAAATACAACTTCAGTTTCATAAGATGTAGCTTTTTCTATCTCATGTAAAATAGGTTTTGTATCTGGCCTAAATCCATCAAAACCTTTATCGCTCCCTACTGCATACTCTATTATAAAAACTTTTGTTTTCATATATGTCTCCTGTAACATATTTAATTCTTAAATAAAAATTACAAGGATTTTACAATATAATAGTTACAGAATAATTACAGTTTTTCTTATGAAGGGATATAGATTTTATCTTGAAGTTCTTTATACTCTAAATCTATATTAGAATCACAAGTAATCCCTCCTCCACTTTTATAAAAATAGTTGCTATTCTCTTTTTGAATAAATCTAATCAAAACAAAGCTGTAAAGAGTTTTTTTATCATATATACCAGCTATCCCTGTATAATAGCCTCTATCGTAAGTTTCAACGCTGTTTAAAATTTCAACTGTCTTCTTTTTAGGAGTCCCTGTAATTGAGCCTGCTGGCAGTATTGAAGTTAATATATCTCCAATATTGTTATTCCAATCACTTTTTAACTCTCCACTTATCTTTGAACTTACTTGTAGTAACTGCTTTTCTCCTGCATTTATTTTCTCACAGTATCTAAACTTGTTTACTCTAACTTTTGAGGATACAATAGATAAATCATTTCTAAGTAAATCTACAACCATTGTATGCTCAGCCATCTCTTTTGCATCTGCTAATATCTTAGCTTGTGCATTTAATATTTTTGCATCAATAGTACCTTTCATAGGATATGTATAGATTTTATCTTTTTTTATTTCAATAAACTTTTCAGGAGAAAAACATACAAACTCATCTTTATATTTTAATTTAAATCTTGCTTGGGCTTTTTGAAAAATCTCATCTAAACTTAATTTTGTATTGATTTTTGTTTTAAATGTTAAGTTTAAAAGATATGAATTTCCTTTTTTTATGTGTTCTTGTATTAAGTCAAAAGCTTGTTTATAGCTATTATAATCAACAGGAAATTTTTCTAAATAACTATTCTCAAAACTTTTTATATCACTCTTTTTTGTCAATTTAAAATTAATATAATTAGGTAACTTGTCTAATTTGTGTATTTCACACTTTGATAAATCATAAGATAGCATAAAAAAAAATGGCTCATTAGATGAGCCAAATCTATTTAATTTTTCTTTAATATTCTCTTTTTTCAACATTTTTAACTTTTTTGCAAATTATAACCTAAGGCAATTAAAAATATCTTTTTAAATCCTTATTTTATTTTTTTGTGATTAACATTTTGTTCAATAAAATTGGATATAATCTTTTTTAACGTTATAAAACAGGGAAAGAAATGTCAAAAGAGTTAAAAAATCTTGATAAAGATTATGTGTTAAATACATATTCAAAAAATTATATAAATTTTAAAAAAGGTATTAATGCTACACTATTTGATGAAGAAGGAAAAGATTATATTGATTTTACTTCTGGTATTGGTGTAGTATCAGTGGGACATGGTAATAAGCAAGTAGCAGATGCTATTTATAAACAAGTTAGCAATATTACACACATTTCAAATATATATGCAATAGAACCTCAAGCAAAACTTGCTGAACAAATCTCGAAATTAAGTGGTTTTAATGTTGCTACTTTTTTTGCAAATAGTGGTGCAGAAGCAAATGAAGGCGCTATTAAAATAGCAAGAAAATATGGTGAAAAAAACTTTGAAAAGAAAAGATTTAAAGTTATTACACTTGAACACTCATTTCATGGTAGAACAATTACAACAGTAAAAGCAACAGGTCAAGATAAATTTCATGCACCTTTCTTTGCTCCATATCCAGATGGTTTTTCATATGACAATACTATTGATGATATTTATAATTCAATTGATGATGAAACAGTTGCAGTTATGATTGAGTTAGTACAAGGAGAAGGTGGAGTTCAACCCTTTGATAAAAAAGATATTCAAGAGTTAGCAAAATTTCTAAAAGAGAATAAAATTTTACTAATTGTAGATGAAGTACAAACTGGTATTTATAGAACAGGAGAATTTTTAGCTTCAAACCTTTATGGAATTGAACCAGATATTATCACTTTAGCAAAAGGTCTTGCTGGTGGTGTACCTATTGGAGCTGTTGTTACAAAACATAAAAATATTTTAGAACCAGGTGACCATGGTTCAACTTTTGGTGGGAATTACTTAAGTACAACTGCTGGGCTTGAAGTTGTAAAGATATTAGAAGATTATAAAGTAAGTGGTAAACTTGATGAGGCTATTATATATTTTGAACAAAAACTAAATGATATTTATGAAAAATATCCAAACCTATTTTTACAAAGTGTTGGTTTAGGGCTGATGAGAGGTCTTAGAGTAAAAGATGAACAAACTTTAGCTTCAATAGTTTCTAAAGCTTTCGAAAATGGTGTTTTAGTATTAAAAGCTGGAAAAAATACCTTAAGACTTTTACCTGTTCTTACTATCTCAAAAGAAGAGATTGATGAAGGTTTCAAAAGGTTAGAAGATGCCCTTAAGCAAATCTCTTAAAAAAGGTCTACTTTTATGTAGCCTTTTACCAGTTTTTGTAAATGCAAATGAAAATATTTTATCCCAAGATAGGCTAAAACAGTTTGAACTAAGTGAAAAAAAAGTAATTGAAGATAGTAGTAAATTAAAAAAAGATTGGATTAATCCAATTACTTTATCTCACACAAAAATTGATGGAGAGTACACAGACTCAGAAAAAAGTGTAATTAGAGTTGACCAACCTATTTTTAAAAGTGGTGGAATTTATAAAGCAATTAAATATGCAAATGCAACACAAAAATACTCTAATTTAGATATACAACTACAAAGAAAAAACCTAATTAAAGATGCTTATACATTATTATTTAATATAAATAAAATAGAATTAGAGATAAAAAAAGCTAACTATGTTGTAAAAAATGCACAAATAGATGTAACAAGAAAGAAAGAGCAAGTACTAAATGGCTTTTTAGATACTTCATATTTAGATAATGCAATTTTAGATGCAAATACTGCTAAAAAAAATTTAATAGATTTACAATATCAAAAAAATGAACTTATAAATAATTTTAATAATCTTGCAAGTAAAGATTATAAACTATTTTCCTTACCAACTTTTGAGCTTGTAAGCAAAAAAGAGTTTTTAAATAAAAACCTTGAGTTATCAAAAGCAAAAGCTGATATTCAGACAAAATACGAATTTAAAGGTATGACTTTATCAAAATATCTACCAACAGTAAGTGCTACTTTTGATTATACAAAAAATCATAATTTTTCTCCTAGCACATCAAATGAGAATGATGATACTGTTCACAATGTTGGTATATCTATTTCAATGCCACTTGATGTTAGAACTTTTAATGATATTGAATCAACACAAATTGATTATTTAAAATCAAAACTAGCTTTAAAAAATAAGATTTTAGAAGAACAAAACTATTTTAGAACTAAAATAGCTAAGATTAATACTATTGAAAAAAAGATTGAAATAACAAAGGATGATTATAAACTTTATAGCTCATTGTTAGATACTATTGTTCAAGAAAAAAATGCTGGTTTAAAAACTAAAAGTGATGTTCAAACACTATATAATTCATCTAAAGTAAAAGAGCTTGAATTAGATATATTTAAACTAGAAAAACAGATTGAACTACTTGATATTTACGCAAGAATCCAATAAAAACACAAGAGTTGAGCCTTTCAACTCTTTATAATAATATTACTTCTTTACTCATAATTATTATTAGATAACAATTTTCTAGTAGTTTTATCATAATTAAAACTTATTTAGTTAAAATTAATACCCTACATTAAAGAAAATTTAATTTTAATTACACTTTTTATTTATATTATTAACAAAGAAGGAGATATATGCCATACGTACATGATGTATTTAACTATTTAAAAAGGTCAAGTCCCTCTCAAACTGAGTTTTATCAAGCAGCAGAAGAGGTTTTAGAATCACTTAGACCACTAATTGAAAAAGATTCGAGATATTTAAAACATAAAATTATTGAAAGAATTGTCGAGCCAGAAAGACAAATAATGTTTAGAATTAACTGGGTAGATGACAATGGAGAAATTCAAGTAAATAAAGGTTTTAGAATAGAGTTCAACTCAGCCCTTGGCCCATATAAAGGCGGAATAAGATTCCATCCAAGCGTAAATGCGGGAGTTATTAAGTTTTTAGGTTTTGAACAAATTTTTAAAAATGCTTTAACTGGATTACAAATTGGTGGAGGAAAAGGGGGAAGCGATTTTGACCCTAAAGGAAAATCTGATAATGAAATCATGAGATTTTGTCAAGCTTTTATGAGTGAATTGTATAGACATATTGGACCAAATACTGATGTTCCTGCCGGAGATATAGGAGTTGGAGCAAGAGAAATTGGATATATGTTTGGAATGTATAAAAAATTGACTAATAGATATGAAGGAGTTTTAACTGGAAAATCTCTTCTTTGGGGAGGTTCTTTAGGTAGAACACAAGCTACTGGTTATGGTGCTGTATATTTTGCTAAATATATGCTAGAAGCAAGAGGCGAAAGCTTAGAAAATAAAAGATGTGTAGTTTCTGGTTCCGGAAATGTTGCTATTTATACAATAGAAAAACTATATCACTTAAATGCAATTCCTGTAACTTGTAGTGATTCAAAAGGAATGATTTATGACGAAGAAGGAATTGATTTAGAGCTACTAAAGCAGATTAAAGAAGTTAAAAGAGAAAGATTAACACAATATAAAAAATATAGACCAAATGCTGTTTATACTCCTATTGAAGAGTATGAAGAAGGTACAAATGCAGTTTATAATATCCCATGTTTTGCAGCATTTCCTAGTGCTACACAAAATGAATTAAATCTTCAAGATGCAAAAAATTTATTAGCAAATGGATGTATTTGTGTTAGTGAAGGTGCTAATATGCCATCTACTCCTCAAGCTGTTGACCTTTTCATTGAATCAAAAATTGCGTATGGCCCAGGTAAGGCAGCAAATGCTGGAGGTGTTGCAACTAGCCAATTAGAAATGGCACAAAATGCTTCTATGACAAACTGGAGTTTTGAAGAAGTTGAAACAAAACTTGAAGAGATTATGAAAAATATTTATGAAACAACAAGTCAAACAGCAACTGAATTTGGTGAACCAACAAACTTAGTTTTAGGAGCAAATATTGCTGGATTTAGAAGAGTTGCAGATGCAATGATTGAGCAAGGTTTAGTTTAAAATAAGAAGTAAAAATTACTTCTTATTTGGTAGGTTTAAATAGTACTCTATTTCACTTTGAGTTAAAATTTTTATTGTATTTGTACTTCCTGGAATTCCAACTGGATATCCAACAGTTGCAACATAAGGTCCAGTTTTATCCAATAAACCTTTTGAATCAAGTGTTTTTAACATTTTTTGAAACATTCTTGATGCTTGTGACTCTTTTATTGTATCAATTGAATATATTCCCCAAGCAGCAGTTAAAGAACTTAATACTTTCTTCTTATGAGTAAAAGCATAAATTTTTGTTCTTGGTCTATATCTTGACATTCTAAGTGCTGATTGTCCTGAGCTTGTTAAAGCTAAAATACCTTTAGCATTAATATCATCTGCTAATTTTGTAACAGTTGATTGAATTACATCAAACTCATCTATATAATGCATCTTTGATTGTTTATCAAAAGCATAAATCTCTTCTGTTTTAGCAATAATACTACTCATAGTTTTTACTACATTTCTAGGGTCATCACCTACTGCACTCTCTTCACTTAACATAACTACATCAGTCCCATCTAAAACTGCATTAGCAACATCTGAAATTTCAGCTCTTGTTGCTCTTTCATTATGAGTCATAGATAAAAGCATTTGTGTTGCAGTAATTACAGGTTTACAAGCTAAGTTTGCTTTTTTAATAAGATTTTTTTGAATAGTTGGTACTTCATAATAAGGAACTTCAATTCCTAAGTCTCCCCTTGCAACCATTAATCCATCACTTGCTTCTAAAATCTCATCAATATTTTCTACTGCATCAAATTTTTCAATTTTAGCAATTAATTTACCCTTATAGTTTCCTAATAACTCTCTTGCGTGTTGCATATCTTTTTTATTTTGTACAAAAGAAATAGCAAAATAATCAACTTTATTTTCAACACCCCACTTAATATCTTCTTCATCTTTTTTAGTAATTACATCAATATCAATTACTGTATTTGGGAAGTTTACACCTTTTCTTGAACTTAAAGTACCATGGTTTTCAACTTTTGCTTTAATTTCAATTCCAGTTTCAATTACTTTTGCTCTAATTGTTCCATCGTATAAATAAATATACTCACCCTCTTTTACTTTATCAAGAAGTTCTGGATAGTTAATAGATACTACATAACTTTTATTGCTCTCTTTATACCCTAGAATATCCTCTTTTAAAAAAGTAATTACATCACCTCTGTGTAATTCAAAAGGCTCTTTTATATCTCCAATTCTTACTTTTGGTCCAGAGATGTCTTGTAATATACCTACAGTTGTGTTTAAATTTTTCATAGCAGTTTTTATATTTTTTAAAGTCTGTAAGTGATATGCATGATCTCCATGTGAAAAGTTTAATCTAAACATATTAGCACCAGCTTTTATAAGCCCTTCAATTACCTCAACACTATCACTTGCTGGCCCTAAAGTTGCTAAAATTTTAGTTCTTTTTATCATGGGCTTCTCCTTTAATAATTTATTTTTCTTGGTAGTATTATACCTAAAATCTATTACATTGCAGTAACACTATAATTAATAATCTAACAAAACTTAGATAAAATCATAACATGAAAAAATTTAGTGACTTTATGAACTCATGGCTATATGCAAAAGATGGCTATTATGCAACATATAAACAAATAGGAAAAGAAGGTGATTTTTTCACTTCTGTTTCTACAAGTAGTTTTTTTGGTGGAGCCATTGCAAATAAGATTTTATGCTTAATAAAACAAGAAAAACTCTCAAAAGATGCAACAATTGTAGAGATTGGTGCGCATCATGGATATTTATTAGCTGATATTATTCAGTTTATTTATACTTTTGATGCACAACTTTTAAAAAGTTTAAACTTCGTAATTATTGAAAGATTTGAGAATCTAAAAAAAATACAAAAAAAGTATCTTTATGACTGTTTTGGTGATGAAATTAATTTAACTTTTTATGATGATATAAAAAGTTTTAAAACAAAAGAAGCTTTTGTAGTTGCAAATGAGATATTTGACGCCTTTGCTTGTGAGCTTGTATATACAAAAAATGATAACTTATATCAAGCATTTACTCAAAATAATAAAATTCATTTTGAACCTTGCAAAGATGAAAATCTTATAAAACATTGCAAAAAATATAATATAAAAAAAGGTGAAGTTTGTTTAGAGTATAAAACTTTTATAGATACTCTTTTAAAAAATATACATAAACTTTTCTTTTTAACTTTTGATTATGGAGATAAATATCCTAGAAATGATTTTTCTTGTAGGGTTTATAAAAATCATAAAGTACATGCAATTTTTGAAGATAATTTAGATTTAAACTCTTTATATAAAAATAGTGATATTACTTATGATGTACATTTTAACTACTTAAGTGAACTTTTTAGTAGTTGCAAAAGTATTGATTTTAATACCCAAGCAAATAGACTAATAGAGTTTGAAATCACTAAGCTTTTATCTATTTTAAAAAAACATGTTTCTTATGAAACTTATTTAAAAGAGACTCAAAAAGTAAAAATTTTATTAGAACCAACAGGAATGGGAGATAGATTTAAGTCTTTATTTATATACAAATAAAGACTAATTAATAGGTTTTAGATTTTTATACTCTTCATCAGTGAATATTCTTGATATGGTTAAAAACTGATAACCTAAATCTATTTCTAAAGAAAAAGAGTTACCAAAGGCTGTCTCTTTTTTAACATCAATAGTTATGTGTGAGTGTTTAAAATACTCAAACTGGTCTCTATCCATAAAAAATTCACAACCACAAATCTCTCCAAGTTTTACATTTCTACTTGGAACATAAAAATCATCTTTTGCATAGCACATAGGTGCTGTTCCATCACAACAACCACCACTTTGATTAAATACAAGCTCTCCATGCTCTTTTTTAAGTTTTTCAATAATCTCGCAAGCTTTTGGAGTTACATCAACTCTTTTTACTTCCATGATTTCTCCTTTATTTCATAGGGAAAATCCCTATGAATAATATCTATTAAAAAAATCCCATTGCATTTTTGCTATAAGAAGTTAAGATATTTTTTGTATGTCTATATGAGTTTAACATCATCATATGAGTTTCTCTACCAATACCTGATTTTTTATATCCACCAAATGAAGCATGTGAAGGATACATATGATAGCAATTTACCCATACTCTACCAGCTTCAATTCCTCTACTCATTTTGTGTAATTGGTGTGCATCTCTTGACCAAACACCTGAACCTAAACCATATACTGTATCATTTGCAATTTCTAAAGCTTCATCTTCATCTTTAAATGTAGTTACAGCTAATACTGGCCCAAAAATCTCTTCTTGGAAGATTCTCATTTTATTGTGACCTTTAAAAATTGTTGGTTTAATATAGTTTCCATTAGGGAATGTTTTACTTTTATACTCTTCTCCACCAATTAATAGTTCTGCACCCTCTTCTTTACCAATTTTAATATACTCTAAAATTTTCTCTTTTTGAGAAGTAGAAGCTTGAGCACCCATCATATTACTTGGGTCTAATGGATTATCTTGAGTAATTTTTTCTACTCTTTCAAGAACTCTTTTCATAAAAGGTTCATAAATTGATTCTTGAATTAGTGCTCTTGATGGACAAGTACAAACTTCACCAGAGTTAAACGCAAATAAAACTAGACCTTCAATTGCTTTATCAAAGAATTCATCATCAGCATCCATAATTGATTCAAAGAAAATATTTGGTGATTTTCCACCTAACTCTAAAGTAGAAGGAATAATATTTTCAGTTGCATATTGCATAATTAACTGACCAGTTGTAGTTTCACCAGTAAATCCTACTTTTTTAACATCTGGATGTGTTGATAAAAATTTACCAATTTTTCCACCTGAACCATTAATAATATTTACTGCACCTTTTGGTAATGCATCTTGAATTACTTCCATAAGTAATAAAATTGACATTGGTGTAGCACTAGCTGGTTTCATTACAATACAATTTCCAGCTGCTAATGCAGGTGCTAACTTCCAAGCTGCCATAAGTAAAGGGAAGTTCCAAGGAATAATTTGTGCAACAACTCCATATGGCTCATAAATCTCTTGAGATACTGTATCTTGGTCTAAATCAGATACACTTCCAGATTCACCTCTAATAACAGAAGCAAAATATCTAAAGTGATCAACTACTAAAGGAATATCTGCATTTAGAGTCTCTCTTACTGTTTTACCATTATCTAAAGTCTCTGCAACTGCAAGTTGTTCTAAATTTGCTTCAATTGCATCTGCAACTTTATTTAACATAGTACTTCTTTCAATAACAGAAGTTTTTTTGTATGTTTCAAAAGCTTTTTTTGCAGCACTTACGGCAAGCTCAACATCTTCTTCATTTGATCTTGGAATTTTTGTAAGTACTTCTCCATCAACTGGTGAAACATTATCAAAATACTCACCACTTTTTGGAGCAACCCACTCTCCACCAATAAAATTTTCATATTGTTTTTTAAATGTTGGTTTTGTATATGCCATGTTTATCCTTTATTTTTTTTGTAAAGATTATTCTACAAAAAAAGTATAGCATGAGTTTAGCTTTAAAATAGCAAGAAAATAGCGTTTTGCAAATACCTAGTTTAGGGGTTTTTAAGAGTACAGTTCAAAATAATTTATTAAAACTTTCTTTTTTTATGCTAAAATCTCTACATGAAAACATACAATTACAGTATTGATAATCAAAATGACATCAATAAAATAGAGTTCCAAAAGTTTAAAAATCATAAAAATATCTTAGTACAAATTTTTTGTGGAGATTATAAACTTCAAGAGTATTCAAACACTATAATAAAAAAACTACCACAAGCAAAATGTATTGGAGCTACAACAGATGGTGAAATTATTGAGAATCAAGTAACTACAAACAGTAGTGTTATTTCTATATCTATTTTTGAAAACACAAATTTACAAACAGCTTATTGTACAAATAAAGACTCTTTTAAAAATGGTCAAGAGTTAGCACAAGAGCTTATTACAAAAAATACAAAACTTCTTATTATCTTTACAGATGGAACAGTTACAAATGCAGAAGAGTTTTTAAAAGGGGTTGAATCAATAAATAGTAAGGTAATAATTTGTGGAGGAATGGCAGGAGATAATAGTGAGTTTATTCAAACATATATCTCTTGTAATAATAAAGTTTTAAAAAGAGGTTCTGTTGCAGTTGCTTTAAATTCAAATATTTTAAAAGTATATAATGATTATAGATTTAATTGGTCTACTATTGGAGTTGGACACACTATAAATAAAGTAAAAGGGAATAGAGTTTATAGTATATCTGGTATGAAACCCACAGATTTTTATGCAAAATATTTAGGGGAAGAAGTAGCAAAAGAGTTACCAACTACGGGTATTGAGTTTCCATTAATTATCGAAAATGGTTCAATAAAAACAGCAAGAGCAGTTTTAAAAAAACATAAAGATAAAACACTTAGCTTTTCAGGTAATTTTAATGAAGGTGATGTTGTAAAATTAGGTTTTGGTAATGCAGAAATGATTATGCAAAATCCAATAAATGAACTAAAAAATCTATTAGAAGAGTTTAAACCACAAAGTTTTTTTCTTTACTCTTGTATGGCAAGAAGAAGATTTATGCCAAGTTTTATTAATGTTGAAATAGAGCCCTTTTCAAATATTACTTCAACAAGTGGTTTTTTTACATATGCTGAGTTTTTTCACAATAAAGGACATAATGAACTACTAAACCAAACTTTAACTATTGTTGCTTTAAGTGAAGACTTAAGTAAAGAAAAAATACAAATCAAACAACTACATAATAAAAGTAATAATAAAGATGCAAGAACAATAAAAGCATTAGCTCACTTAATTGAACAATCATCTCAAGATTATGATATACAAACAAAAAAACTTCATAAGCAAAAAGCTTACTCAAATAGCATTCTTGCTTCTCAAAAACAGTTTTTAAGACATACAGTACATGAAACAAGTACTCCTTTATCTGTAATTATGAGTAATATAGAGTTATATGAGATGATTCATGGAAAAAATGAGTATATTTCAAATATTGAAGTTGCAATGAAAAATATCTCTTCAATTCATGATGACCTTAGTTTTTTAATAAAAAAAGACCAATTAGTGTATAATAAGATTCAAATTGATTTAGTTGATTATGTAAGAAGTAGAATTGACTTTTTCTCTCAAGTTGCATTACAAGTAAAATCTAATTTTATTTTCTTTGCAAATGAAGAAAGAATGCCCATATTTTTTAGTGAATCAAAACTTCAAAGAATTGTAGATAATAACCTAACAAATGCAATCAAATATACCTTTGAAAATGAAAATATCTATGTTGATTTAAAAAGAAAAAAAAGTGATTATATATTAAGTATATCTAGTCATTCATGTGTAATTCAAGACCCAAAAAAGATTTTTGAAGAGTATTATAGAGAAGAAAAGACTCAAAAAGGTTTTGGATTAGGTTTAAATTTAGTAAAAAGAGTTTGTGAAGAAGAGAATATTCAAATTGATGTAGTTTCTGATAAAAACAATACTTGTTTTACTTATACTTTTAAAGGAGAAGCAAGTGAAAATCTTACTACTTGAAGATGATGTAATGCTAAATAATGCAATAAAACAGTATTTAGAATCTGTTGGTCATGTAGTAGTTTCAACAAGAGATGGAAGAGAGTGCCTTGAAATAGTAGAGAAAAAAAAGTTTGATTTACTTATTTTAGATATAAATGTTCCAAATATTGATGGTCTTACAATTCTTGAGGTATTGCATAAAAAGAAAAAAGCAATTCCAACTATATACATATCTGCTTTAATAGATATAGAAGATATTTCAAAAGCTTTTAACATAGGATGCAATGACTATTTAAAAAAGCCATTTCACTTAAAAGAGTTACACTTAAGAATTAATAGACTTTTACAAAATAAAGTTATCCCTTTACAACACAAAAGATTATCAAACTATTATAGTTTTGATTTAGAAACAATGACTTTATACTTTAATAATGAGCCTCATATACTTCCTAAAAGGCAACTACTTATAATTGCATTACTTGCAAAAAATAGAAGTTTAGTTGTAAACTATGATATGTTTAGAACTTATGCTTATGAAGATGAAGATGTAGATATAGCTACAATTAGAGCAGAAGTAAATAGAGTAAAAAAAGTTTTAAAAGAGGACTTTATTATTAATGTTAGAGGTATTGGATATATGGTAGAAAGACCAAATTAGAAAATATTTTAGGATTTTTTTTTGAGTAATAATAAAGATTAATTAGCTAGAATTTCACATAAATCATAAAAAGGTTTAAAATGACACTTACAATTAATGGAGAAACAAAACAGTTTAATCAAGGTATTACTCTACAAGAGATAATTAAATCTTTACAAATTGAAGAGAAAGTTATGGCAGCTGCTGTTAATATGGAAATTGTAAAAAAAGATGATTGGGATAGATATACTCCAAATGACAAAGATAAACTAGAACTTTTACAGTTTGTTGGTGGTGGATAAAGAGTAAGTTTTGAGTAAAAACAAAGGTAATCTTGCAGAAAATAAAGCTTGTGAATACTTAATTTCACAAGGCTTTAAAATTGTTGATAAAAACTTCTATGCTAAAAAACTAGGAGAGATTGATATAATTGCAACAAAAAACAGTACTTATCACTTTTGTGAAGTCAAATCTGCAGATAACTATGAAACTGCTGTAAATAATATAACAAAAAGTAAAATTTCAAAACTCATAAGAAGTATTCAATACTATTTACAAATAAAAAACCTAAATACTTCTTACTCATTAGATGCAATTATTGTTGTAAATGAGCGAATAACTCATCTTGAAAATATTACTTTGTAAGATACTCTTCTAAAGAAGGAAACTGCTCAATATTCTTTGGTTCTACATTAATAATTTCGGCTAAAGATTTAACTCCCATTGATAAAAGATATTGTAAATTTGTATCAAAACTAGCTTCTTCAATAACATAAATTTTATCTTTTGGAACTTCAAACATATATCCACCATTAGGGATTGGAGTCATTGATAAAGTTACAGTATAATGATTTTTTATAATACTTTCTTTAGTTGAATACATTAAACCTATATTATACCCTTGAGTAGTAAAACCCTTAATAAGAACCACTAAAACTTTTTTCTCTCCAGATTTTGAAGTATTAAAAATATTTATAAGCTCTTTAATTGTTTTATATCCAGGTATTTTTGAATAAACTCTTTGTATAAAGTCCCCAAGTCTAGTTTCAACAAAAGTTCCTATTAAATAAGCTACAAAACCTAATAATACTACACCTATAATTGTCCATATAAAAGGATGATGTTCAGGATTTAAACCAAAAAGTTTAAACATACTTCCTGTTAAAGCATTAATATTTTCATAAATCCAAATAACAAGTAAAGTTATAGCAACAATTGGAGCAAGCCAGAAAAGACCTTTTATAATTACTGTAAAAATATGGTCTTTTCCATGGCCTAAATATTTTTTAACTCTATCTAACATAAAACGTCCTACTTATTTTTGTTAGATTATAACGAAAAATATTTAACTAAAGGTATAAAATTTAATGTTTACCTTTAAACTCTTTTTCTTTTGTGTCTTCAACTATTTTTGATGCAACCTTATCAGTTTTTGTTGCTATTTCTTGTGTTTGAGTTGCAATTGAAGCATTTTTTTGTGTTTGTTGATCTAATTGAGTTACTGCATCGTTTATCTGTTCTATTCCACTTTGTTGCTCTTTTGAAGCTGCACTTACTTCACTTATTAACTCAATTGTTCCATTAATATTTTCATTTAATGATTTATACCCGTCAATCATCTCACTTGCAATTTGTTTACCTTCATTAGCCTTTAATGTTGCATTTTCTACTATATTTTTTATCTCTTTTGCTGCTTGGGCACTTCTACTAGCAAGATTTCTAACTTCTTGTGCAACTACTGCAAATCCTCTTCCAGCTTCACCAGCTGTTGCTGCTTCTACTGCTGCATTTAAACTTAAAATATTTGTTTGAAATGCTATTTGGTCAATCACAGTAATTGCTTGAGCAATTGATTGTGTTTGCTCATTAATTTCATCCATTGACTTAGTAGTATTAAAAGCCATCTCTTGACCAAGATTTACTGATTTTGTAAGTTCTTTTGCATTATTACTCATTTTTTCAACATTATTTGAGTTATTTATTACTGTACTTGTTATCTCTTCTAAAGCTGCTGCAGTTTCTTCTAAACTTGCTGCTGCTTCATTTGCACTTGTACTTAATACATCAACATTTGACAACAATAAATTAGAGCTATCTTTTAAACTAACTCCACTATCTTGGTTTTGAATAAGCATACTAGTTATTGAGTTTCCTAAATTATTTATTCCATCAATTAATTGTGATAATTCACCTTTTAACTCTTTCTTATCAACACTATTTAAATAGTTATAATTTGAATATTCATTCAATATACTTAAGATATTTTTGAAATTTCCTTCTAAATTATCAAGCATACTATTTATAAGATTTTTCAACTCATTTAAACCTTGGTTATTAGAATCAAGTTTAATTCTACTTGTTAATACACCAGAATTTACCGTATTAATTACACTACTTGCATCACTTATTAGTGCTTTTTCTTCTTCTAATCCCACTTTTACTTTTTTAATATTGTTATTAACCTCTTTTGCCATTAATCCTATTTCGTCATTTGAAGAGATTTTTAACTCTTCTATATCATTTGCTTCTTTATTTAAATATTTAAAGAATCCTAAAAGTGATACTTGAAAGCTTTTTAAAGGTTTTATTATTATTTTGTTAATAAAAAATAGAATCACTGCTGATACTAAAATAATTATAACAATAGAGATAATTGTAATTAGATTTCTTAAATTATATGCTGGATTTAAAGCTTCTGATTTATCAATCTCTGCAATAATTGCCCATGATGTAGTTGAAAAAATATCAATTTTACTAGATATACTTAAAACTTCAATATCTCTATAATCTTCAATTATACTTTTAAATGTTTCATCTTTATTTACACTATTTAAAGCATTTTTAGTTGAATTAGTTTTTATTTGCCAAACTCCTATTGTTGAACCTAATTCTTGAACTATTTTATCATCAATTGATTTTGTAAATCTAGAGTTATTTCTCATTTTATAATCACTACCAAGTAAATAAACTTCTCCACTTTCTCCTAAACCCGCATCTTTATATTTACCTTCTAATGCCATTATACTATTTATTCTATCTACTGGCATTTGAAAAATAAGCACACCTTTTTTCTCATTTTCTATAAAAATTGGTGTTGCAATAAACGAAGCTGCTGCATTATAACTTGGTTCATACGGTGCAAAGTCCTCAAAAGCAAGTTCATCTTTATTTAAATTTAATGCTTTTTTATATACTTTTGCTATTCCTGTATTACTATAAACTCCTGTTTTTAAATTTGTTGCAAAGTCTTTTTCTTTAAAGTCTGTATATATTAAGTTTCCATTTAAATCTACCATAAAAATATCATATAATCCAAACTCATTTAAAAATTTATCAAAACTTTCATGATACTTTTTATGAGCATTCATATAAGAAGAGGCATATTTATTATTAAAAACTAAACCATTTTTATTCCCAAGAGATTTCTTATTATCAGTAATAAATATATATTGTGCAATTAAAGCACTATTTAAAACAGGTAGATAATTATTAATATCTTTTCTTATTTCTGCATTAGGAACATTATAGTTTACAGAGTTTAAGTAGTTTCTTTGAAAATCATCTTTAAGCTCTTTTTTTATTTGTTCTATATTAAGATTAACTTCTTCTTCTAATTTATAAAAACCTTTTTCAAACTCTAAAAAAGACTCTTTTGTAGTATTTGAGTTTGCAAGTGATACTAAAAGGGATTTTAATGAAGAGAAATAATCTTTTATCTCTTTTTTCTTTACAGTTTTTAGTGTCATTAATTTATTAAATTCTGCATTTAATAAAGCTTGAGTTGATTTATTAACTGAAATAACTGTAATTAATGTACCTAAAAAAATCAATGCAATGATTGTGGCAATTGTCAATTTTACTTTTATATTTTGATTCTTAAACATTTTTAATCCTTTCTCAAAAACTATTTAA
>NZ_NXIF01000035.1 GCF_002837275.1 Malaciobacter halophilus
AAAAAGTAATTCTCTATCTTTATTTTTCTTATATTTTTATTGTTTTATTATAAAAATAAAGGAATAAAAATGAAAAAGTTATGCAAAATAAAAAAAGTAGAATTTGACTCTTTACATAAAAAGATATATAAAGAGATAAAAAAACCCAAATTCTACTGTAAAAAATGTTTAAGAGTTGCAAAACATGCCAAATATTTATGTAGTGCTCAAAACTTTAAATGAAACTCTATTTCTTCCTTCTTTTTTAGATTGATATAGTAACTCATCAGTATTTTTATATAACTGTTTAATATCATCAATAGCTGTTGCATCTTGACAACTTGCACCAATAGAAACTGTAATATATTTACTTGCACTATTATACTTATGTTCTATTTTTAAATTTTCAATAGATAATAATATTTCTAAAATATATGATTTAGCCTTATTAATTGTTGTTGATTTATACAATAATCCAAACTCTTCACCACCTAACCTAAAACAGTAATCATCTGCTCTTTTCATAGACTCTTTTAAAGACTTTGCTACTTCTATAAGTACTTCATCACCTTTTTGATGTCCATAATTATCATTATATTGTTTAAAATGGTCTATATCCATCATAACAAAAGTAATAATCTCATTCTTCCTTTTTGCATTATTTATATATTCTGGTAATAATTCATTAAAATACCTTCTATTATATATATTTGTTAGTCCATCAGTTATAGAGATTTCTTCTACTCTTTTTTTATCTGTAATATCTTCTCTTATTGCAGTATAAGCTACAATTTTACCTTTACTATACTCAGGAGTAATAACTGTATTTGTCCAAAAATATCCACCGTTTTTTTTCTTATTTTTTATTTCTCCTCTCCACTCTTTTCCAGCTTTAATAGTTTGCCATAACTCTTCAAATAATTCTTTTTTCATATCTTCATGTTTTACAATGTTGTGATTTTTACCAATTAACTCTTCTTTTTTAAATTGACTCATTTTTAAAAATGCTTGAGAAACATAAGTAATATTTCCTTTTATATCAGTACTAGTAGTTAATACATTTCTATCGATAATATCTAAATACTTTTTCATCTTCTTATTTATATTATTAATTGTTCTATTTTTATATAAAATAATAAAAATAATTAATAATAAAACACTACTAGTTACAATAATTTTCCGATAATCAATACTCTCTTCATACTTAACAGCAACCCAATTTTCATAAATATTATTATGTTCTTGAAAAGTTATTGTATCAATAAGCTTATTCATTATTCTATTTAAGATTGGCTCATCATTTCTAGTTCCTATAGAAAAACTCCAAGCATCATCAAATTTACCAGATACTTTTAAATCTCCAAAATAATCTTTTTGTACGTAGTAACCAATACTTGGAAGAATTCCTATTAAACCAAATAATTTTTTATTTTTTACTTTCTCTAATCCATCTTTCATTGAATCAACTTCAACAAGTTCAATTTTAGGATATTTCTTTTTCAATACACTTACATATGCATAATTTTTAATATAACCAATTTCTTTACCATTAGTACTAGGAATATTACTTATAAATTGTTCTTCTAATCTTGTAGCTAAAACTAAAGGATATGTTAAATATGATTTTGTAAAATTTAAATACTCTTTTCTTTTTTCTTCTTGAAAAATCATTGGACTTAAATCACAGTTTCTATTTTTCATAAAATTTAATGTTTCTGTCCAATTTTTTGTCGAAATCAAAGAAAAAGGAATATCTAACTTATTTTCAAAAATTTTTATATACTCAGAAGACATACCTATTAGTTTATTATCTTTAATCTTTTCAAAAGGCATCCATTCTGGATCAACACATATTTTAATTTCTTTTTTATTATCTAAATAATTTCTTTCTTCTTCATTTAAAACTAATTTATTTTTATCTATTTCAAGTTTAGACCAATTATTTTGTAATTTTTCAATTTTTGAGGCAGTAATATTGCTATTTATTTTTTCAAAGATTGATTTTAATAATATATTATTTTTTAAATACCCCATATGTAAATCTATTTTTGAAGGAATATCACTAGATACAAGTTTTAAAGTTTTAAGATTTGTATACCAATTTTTTTGAATGATATACTCTAAAGTAGCTAAATTTCCCAAAGCCAAATCAGCTTTGTTTTCTAAAATCATTTCAATTGCTTTTTTTGTTGAAGATACTGCAAGTAAAGTAAGATTTGGATAATTCTTTTTTATAAAATTATGTAAAAAAGAGTTATTTAAAACAGCTATAATATTACCTTCTAACTCTTCAAGCTTATTACTAAAATCTATGCTATTTCGCCCTATAATTGCAGGAGAATATGATATATGACTAAAGTTGCTATATAATACATATTTTTTTCTATTTTCACTTATTGCAATATTTGGTATTATATCAAGTTGTTTATTTTTAAGCATTTTTTCATAACTACTCCATGAAGAACTATTTACAAATTGGAACTTCATATTAGTTAAACTACTTACATAATTTAGATAATCTACTATAAAACCTTTTGGTTTACCATTTTCAACAAAATTATAAGGAGGAAAAAAATTAAGATTTTGAACTTTTAAAATTGGATTGTTTTTTATATAATTTAACTCTTCTTTTGTAAAATTAAATTTATTAAAGCTCTCTTCAAAAACAAAACTTTTAAAATCCAAATCATTTACTATTTCTTTAGAATACTCTTTAAAAATATTATTTATATATTCTAATCTACCTTTATCTAAAGTTCCTAAAGGAGTTATCTCTTTTGAAATTAGTCTTTCAATTGCATTTGCTTCTAACTGTAGATGTTCAAGACTTTTTTTACTTGAATATTTTTTCCTAATTAAAGATATAATCTCTTCTTTATTTTCTAAGGCATATTTCCAACCTTTTAAAGTTGCTTGTTTAAATTTTTTCACTCTTAAAGGATGATTCTTAGCCTCTTCTTCACTAGTAAAAATCATATCACCATAAAAGTCAAATCCATAATTTGAAGGATTAATAATATTTACATTCAAACCTTCTTTTTTAAAATAATATGGTTCATTTGATATATAAGCTGGCATAATATCTACTTTACCATCAATTAATTTTCTATGATCCCCTTTTTCTCTTTTTCTAATCAAATTTGGTTTTACTTTAAGCTTTCTAAGTAGAGCTAAAATAGTAAAACCATCTATATCATTTTCATAAAAAAGCATATCTTTATCATCAAGTTTATAAGGAGAATCTATATTGTTATTTTTTAAAGATAGTAAAATACTTGCAGAGTGTTGAAAAATAGGAGTTACTAAGACTACAGGTTTTCCTCTTAATTTATATAACAATATAATTGAATCAGATATTCCATAATAAGCTTCATTGCTTAAAACTTTATTAATATAGTTCTCTTTTAAATTTCTTTGTTTTATCTCTACATCTAAGCCAACATCTTTATAAAAACCTTTCTCTTTTGCTGCATAATATCCTGCAAATTGAAATTGATGAAACCACTTTAATTGTAAAGTTATTTTTTCTTGTGCAAATACATTAAAAGGCAATAAAAGAAATACAAAAAGTGCTATAACTAAACTATTTTTCATATATACTCCTGCAATAAATAAAATTATTCTAACCAAATAATTACACTATTACAAGAGATTATACTTAACTATTTAAGCTTTCTAAAAAATCAATAATATCTTCTGCTTCATTTTGTTTTCTAGCAATATCTAAACAAAGCATAACATCAGCATTAAATTTGACAAAAAGTTTTGCTATTTTTTGTTCAGTTTCATTAACTAATTTTTTATTTTGAACAAACCCAACAGAACGCTCACTTATAAATTGCATACTTTTAACATACATTAAAAGTGGTGGTTCAATATCTTTATGATAGTTTATATCAAAACCAATATCTATTAATGTTTTTAATATTTGTTCAAAAACAACTGGGTGAAAATTTATACTTAAAAGTTGATGTAAAACAGTATAGTTAAATTTATTTACTTTATTAACCTCTAATCTATTTGTTTTATAAAGAAGATTTACAAAATATGACTCTTTTACTAAAAGGGCATAATATAAAGGTAAAGTATCATTAGAATCAAAACCATTTACATTTGCACCTAAAGTTATTAAAGTATCAAATATCTCTTTATAATTTGCCTGTATTGCATATATTAAAGGTGTAGCACCTGATTCTTCACAAAGACTAATATTAGCATTTGCATTTACTAAATCTTGTATTATTTTACTTTTAATTGTTTCAAATCTAAAAGAGAAATCATAGCTATTATTGCCTATAACTGCATGATGTATTGCATTTTGATTATTTTCATTAACAGCATTAACATTTACTTTTAAGCTAATTAAGTCTTTTACAACTTGTCTTGCTCCAACATTTGCAGCTGCCATTAATGGAGTCATTTGTTTACTACTTACTTTTTCAATATCTAAACCTAAATCAATTAAAGTAGCTACTGCTTTAGATCTTTGTAAAGTAGGAACATAAGCATAACAAGTAATAGCTTGATGCAATGCATTTAAATTTTCAGTACCTCCAACTACATTAATATCTACACCTTTATTTGCTAACCATTTTAAAGTTTTAGGCAAACAAGCCATTGAAGCAGCTAAAAAAAGATTTTCATCATAAATATTTTTATATTCTAAATCAAAAGAGTGTTTGTCCCAACAATACTCTAAATACTGCAATGCTAACTCATCATCTTGTATATGTCTTTGAATAAGTGATTGAATAGGCATCTCTGCAAAGCTTTTTTCTATAACTTTTACTAAACTTGCACCATACTCATATAGTAAATCTAGTAGTTGTTTATTAAAACTATCTTTATTTAAAGCTTCAATAAAAATAGATGCTTCATTACATAAATATTTATTATTATGAACATATATAGTATTGCAGTTTACATCTGCACCATTTTCTAATAATAGCTTTATTACTTTGTAGCTTTTATTATCGTTGTTATTTGCTAATGCAGCTTTTTTTAGTATCATAGATAAAATAGTTTGCTTAACTACTATATTATCCTCATTCATAGAACTGTAATATCTATTTATATTAGGGTCTCTTTTTATTACTTTTTCTATTACTTCTATACTAAAAAATCTGTGCTCGTAAAACTCTAAAATTATTGGTTTAATTTCACTATATGCTTTTAAATAGTCATAAGTATCTAAAAGATAGTTTAGTTCTTTTTGAGATAAATAAATTGAAGCTAAAATAATTATATTTGCATCTTCTACTTTATCTTTATACTTATAAAAATCTTTTTTTGTATAGTAAGGATTTATATCTATAATATGTCTTAAAATATCCATTTTATTTAAGTATTTAATAGCATAAAAAATTGATTCATCATCTTTAATTGATAGTTTTAATTCATACAAAATATACTCTAAAATTTTATGTTCATCTTTTATAATAAACATAGATAAAAAAGAGATTGATTCTTCTTCACACTCATCTAAAAAATCTTTATAACAAGCTTTTGTATTAATATCTAAACCATAAGTAGCAAATAGTTTTAAAAGTTCTCTTTTTTTTACTATACTATTTACAGTACTATCTTTTTTATAAAAATAATTTATTACACCTTCGTTATTTTTATCTACAAAATTTACATTGGCTTTAAACTCTAATAAAAGTTTTATCAAATCAGTATGAAAATTATAGACTGCATAAAAAAGTGCACTAAAGCCATCATACTCAATCTTAGCACCATTTTCTAATAAAAATTTTACTACACAAATATCTTTTTGAATAGTCAATGTTTTACAAGCTTCATAAACTATATTTGTACTTTTTTGTGTTAGTTCAAGATTCGCATTTTTATTTTTAGCTTTTATTAATAGTTGTAACTTATCCTCTTCACTTAATCTTGCATTTGTAACTATTTCATATGCCACTGTCTTATTGCTTAAATCATCTTGCATTTGTATATATGACTCAATATATGATTTTGGTAATATTGATAAAAAGTTTTCAATACTTTGTAGATTATTTTTTATTGATTCAGCAATATAATCTAAATCCTCAAAGCTAAAAATCTTTTTTATTTCAAAATGATAAGCTTTAAAGTCTGCACCTAAAATAATAAGCTCTTTTAATACTTTTTTATCTCTATTAATAAGAGCAAGTTTAATTAAACTATTACTATTTTCATCCATAATACTCAAATCAAGTAAATCTAAACTATGAAGCAGTTTTATTACTTTAACTTTTATAGAACTTTGAATAGTTGAGTTTATTAGTTGTATGATAAAAGCTGGATTTTCACTCTCATTTAAAGTACATTTAGCTTCGATTAGAGCTTTAAAAACTAAAAACTCTCTTTGATTTATAAGTGCACACTCTAAAGGTGTATATTTGTCAAAACCATCAAGATAGCTACTCATAGGTAGTTCAAGTTTAATCAAATACAAAATAAACTCTAAAGAAGCTGTTTTTACAGCTGTTGCAATAATACTTAAACAGTTAGTTTCTATTTCATAACCATAATCTAAAAATGTTTGAAACACCTCTATGCTATTTGCATTTATCAATGTAGATATTACACTACTGTTTTTATTTAATTTTGCCTCGTCAAAATGACTTCCAAGTTCAAATAAATAAGTTATAATATCAACTCTTTTATATATGCATGCATAATATAAAGGTTTCTTACCAAAAATATCTTCTATATTAAAATTTGTACTATCAATCTTAGTTTTTACAAACTCTATATTCTCATTTTTTATTGTGTTTTCTAAAGTTTTTTCTTTTGAAAAACTAGAAGATTCATCTTCAAAAGAGAATGAAGAATCATCCTCTTCTTTGTTATTAAATAATTTATCTAAAAATGACATTATAATCTACTTTTTAAATACTGTAATGCTTCTGTTGAAACTCCTTCTAAACTATTTAGACTATTTAAAGCTACTTGTACATCACAATTATTTTCTATAAGTGTATTTGCAACATTAGCAAATCCTGCTAAAACACTTAAAGCTAATGCATTCATACCATTATCTAATCTCTCATTTATATTTGCACCATTTTCTAAAAATAGTTTAATAACCTCAATTCGTTTCTCTTCTTCAATATCCAAATTACTATAACAAGCCCACATTAAAGGTGTAAAGCCTTGTGAATCTTTTATATTTATATCTTCAAATAGCTCTTTTACAATATCAAAAACATAAATATTCGCATAGTAACCAACTACATGTAATAAAGATAAGCCATCTCTTCCACTTGTTAATTCAATCCCATTTTGCAAGAAGAATTTTAACATTTTTTCACTATTATTATCAGACCTCATAACTGCACTAAAATGAATTGATTCATTATTAGAATCAATAACATTTAAATCTACTTCTTTATTACTCATAAGTCTATTAACATAATACATTTCACCGTATGCAATTGCTATCATTATTGCAGTTCTACCATTCATATCTTTTGCATTTATATCTAATTGCAGTTTTAGTAAAACATCAAAAATCTCTCTTTTATTCTCTAAAATACTTAAGTGTAATACAGGAACTATATCATTTGAACCCATATCTAAGTTTGCACCTGCATCTTTTAATGCAGCTAACATTTTTGACCTTACTAACTGTGAATTTTCTTCATCATCATATGTTTCTTGACCTAATATTGCTCTATGAGCAGCAGTTTGCCCCTCTTCATTAACAAAATTAGCATTTGCATTTAAATCTAATAATACTTTTAAAGCTTCAAAACATCCATAGTTTGCTGCACTCATTAAAGGAGTAAACTGTTCCACATCAACTTGTTCAATATCACAACCTGCTTGAACTAACACTTTTACAGTTTCAGCTCTTGCAATATTATCATTATCATTATAGTTTGAAATAGCCTTATGTAAAGCTGGAGAATTATCAAAACCACCAATTACATCTATATTTGCACCTTTATTTATTAACCATTTTAAAACTTTTGGTCTATTCATCATACAAGCACCAAGAAAAATATCAGTATCAAAGCTATTTTTATGTTCCAAATCTACTTTATAGCCTTTACTTTCAAAATACTCTAAATGCTGTAAGCAAAGCTCATCAGAAGCTAATCTAAATCTATTAATTATTGAGTGCATTTGAGACTCATTTAAGTTAGCTACAGGTTTATAAGGATCAACTCCATTATCTAAAAGAAAGTCTAAAACTTTTGGTTCAAATTTTAATCTATTTACAACTTGGTTTATTAAAATTCCAACACGATCAAGATGTGTTTTAGTTTTATTAACTTTATTTAAATAAGTATCAATAATTGCACCATTATCTTTTAAACATTGTAAAAGTTCAACTTTTACATCTTCATCAATTTCAAAATTATCATAACCTCGTATTAAACTTGAAACAACTGTTTGTGTTTCTGGTTCATTTGGGAAGATATAATACTCTCTATTTAAATCAGGGTCTGCTTTTATAAGTTTTTTTATTGTTTGAATATCAAATTTATAATAAACAGCTTTCATAATATATGAGTATGCTTCAGAATAACCTTTAATATCACTATATGTGTCTAATATATAATTTACTAACTTTTCATCTTTTGAAATTATTGCAACTCCTAAAATATTTGAGTCAAATCTCTCTTCTCTTACTTCACAATAATCCATATTTTCAAATACCACATAAGGATTTTTTTCAATTATTCTCTTTTTTAAATCAAAAGGAATATCTTCTCTTTTTATTACATACTCAATTGCTAGTTCGTTTACTTTTATTGAAGGAAATTTAGTAATTAAGTGTTCAATAAGTTTTGCATCAGCTATATCTGCAAAAGCTTCAATAATCTCTGTATCATTAGTTTTTGCATTTTGATAATGAGAGATTGGTATATTTATATCTAATCCATTTTCAAGCAAAATATCAAACATTGCAATTCGTTCTTTTACATTTTTAAAATTAGAATTTGGATGAATTAATAAATTTACTACTGTATTTCTAAAATAGTTTACAAAGTTAACATCTGCACCTTTTTTTATTAAGTATTTAACGCATTTTACATCATTGTCTTTTACTACATTAAAAAATGCCGAGTATTGGTTATACTCTATTTTTGCACCATTTTCTAATAAAAAATCTAAATAAGTAATATTTGTTCCTATTGTAAAATGAGCTGTATAAGTATATACGGCATTTACACTATGTCCATCATTATTTAATTCATTTATATTAGCACCCTTTTGTAAAGCAATTTGTGCTAATTGAACTCTTTGTTTATCATGAAGCATCATACTTTTACTAATATAAATTAATATTTGTTTATCTTTAATATCATCTAAACTTTCAATATACTGCTTAAATGAATCAAAATCCAATAAACCTATAATATATTCTGCTTTATTTAGCTTATTATTTAAAACATAAGAACTCAACTCTTTTATCTCTTTTTGTGTTAAATGGTTTGGAAGTTGCTCAGCTATTGAATTAATACAAGCACCTAATTTTATAAGCTCTTTTAAAAGCTCAATATCTTTAGTATTAAAAGTTCTTGTAGCTACTGGAAGTTCACTTGGATGGTGATTTATATCAAAGTTATACTCTTTAACAAGTACAGTTAAGACTTTAACTTTTAAATCTAAAGAAAGCTTTTTTGAGTCAATAATTTCATGAATAAGCCCTCTTGCTCCCTCTTTTGTTTTTGTTCCAAAATTTTTAAATACAAACTCAAAAGTAGCAAAATCTTTTGCAAACTCAAGTGCAGTTTCCAAAGGTGTTTTTGAGTATTCAAGTTCACAACTTGCACCTAAACTATAAACATATTCAAGCATTTGTAAAGAGGCATTTTTAGAAATCAAATAACAAATTACACTTTGTCCTTCTATCCTATCATCTAAAACAGCACCATTATCAATTAAGTACTTAGCCACGTCTAAACTTGAATACATAAGAGCATAATCAATAGGTCTTTTTAAATCCTCATCCTCTTTATTTATATCTTCTATTTGAAGAACCTTTTGTACTTTACTTACATTATTTGAATTTATAGCTTCAATCAAATCATTATCTTTTGGACTTGAATCAAAATTAAAAAATTTTTTAAACAACGACATAAAACTCCTTTGAAATATTAAAAACGTTTATAATTATTATTAAATAGTAAAAATTTAATCAGCTAAATCTTAATATTTTATAAATATATTTTTGATAAAACTTATCAAAATTTTACTAAAACTTTTAAAATTTAACTATAAAAAATATAACTCTATTACATTACAAAAGTAAAGTAATAATTCTTTAAGTAAATAAAGAATAAAATTGCTCATATAGAGATTATTTACAGTTTAGAAAATACCAATCCTTTTTTAATCTCTATAATTAAAGAAAAAAGTTGTATTCATGTCTTCATTTAATCCTTAAGTCGTGTAAAGCTAAGTAGAATACACTTTTTTCTTAAAATAAGAGGGAAAACATGTCAGTTAATCATCTAAAAAAACTTATGTTTACAAAACAAATCAATATAAAAGATATCAAAGCTCAAGCACTACTTGCTGTTATTCACAACTATCTACATCAATATTTTGAAGCTATTAAAAATAACGATTTTAAAGTAATTCTTGAAGATGATAAAAGCTTAGAAGAACAAAAAATACTTGAAAAAGAGTTTTATAAAATATATAAATATCTTGATAAAAACATCTATACATATTTTCAATTAGAACAAATAATAAAAGAGTCTAAAAAAGATAAAAAAAGTTATGAAGTAGTACAAACATTAGAACCAATTATTTTTTATTACAACTACATAATAAATCAAGTAACTTCAAGACTTTTAAACTTTTATAACTCTAAAGATAAAGTAAAATGGAAACCCGAATTATTAGCTTTTTATTTTATACTTGATTACAAAGAGAGTTTTCCTTCTATTTTTAAAAAGCATGAATATTTACAAAACTTTGATTTTGAAAAAATTTCAAATATTGTAATTAATGAAAATAAAAAACTAAAACAAAAATTCAATATACAAGGGTATGATAAAAATAGTATTTTAGTACCTACAAAAATGCAAAATATAGCCAATCAAACAATCTTATCTTTAATTAAGAAAAAGTATAAGATAAAAAGAAATTAAATTAAACTTCTTTTTTATCTAAAAACCAATAATAAGAGAACATTAATCCTGGTGTTTTAGCCTTTGTTTCATCATATATAAACTCTTTAAACTCATCAACTGGTATAAATGTAAGCTCAATTTGTTCATCATTTATACCTCCTCCTTCATGCACTTTCATACTCTCATTAATTGTTGCAAAATATAGACTTTGGCACCCTCCACTTATTCCAACATTTGTATAAAAAGATGTAACTTTTTGTATATTCTTTAAAGGTACATCATAACCACACTCTTCATCTATTTCTTCTTTTACAATCTGATTTAACTCTTTATTTTTATCTACTAAACCTGCACAAAGTTCATAAGTAAAAGGTTTTGATTTATCATTTAAATAAACAGGTGGTCTAAACTGTTTTACAAGTAGAAATGAGTTTTTTTCTTCATGATACAATAATACTGCAACTGAATCAAAACTCTTTACAGCCTCCCAACTTCTACTCTTTCCATCTTGTTCAAATGTTATTTTCACAGGATGTACAAACCGAGTATCTGTTAACGCATGGGTCTTAAAGTTGGTAATTTTTGTGTTCATATCTCTTCTTTATTTAAAATTTAACTATTTTATTTACTTTTCTCTAAAAAACATTTTAAAATAAAATGTGATATGTTACAATTAAACATACCATAAAAGGAGACACCAGTTATGAAACTAGAGTATGCTGGTTTAAAACCCATGATAAATGAACATGGAGTATCTTTTAAAGATGGAAAAGAAGATAAATTTGTTTATTTAAAATATGCAATAGATATACTATTAGCAATTGACCATGAACATGAAAAAAAAAGAAAATATTCACATCAGTTAAAAGAACAAACTCTAAGTGCTCAAGAGATTGTAAATATTTTATTAAAATATCATCCAAAACTAGAAGAGACTATAAATAAAGAGATTAAAAACTATTTAACTCATCTTGATAGTGAAGAGCAAAGTGTAGAAAAAAGTCTAACCCTAACACAAATAGAAAAAGAGACTTTTATAAATAACCTTGAAATTATGAGAGATTACAAAATCCAAAGAGCGAAAAATAAAATTTTCTATTTTCATTGTATTGAAACTATTGTTGAAATTATTCTAAAAAGAGAAATTAAAGAAATAGACACTCCTTTTAATGAAAGATTTTGGCATATCCTTCAAACTTTAGAAGGTGCTTTAAATGAGCATAAAATAAGAAGTGATTTAAAAATTGATAGAAGTAATACTAGCCAATTAAAAGCTATGCTTTTAATTCATCTTTACTAGTACATTTTTAAAGTCTATTTTAAAAGTTGAACCTTTATTTTCAATAGACTTTAAAGATAAGTTTAACTCATACTCTTTTGCTATTCTTTTTACTATATCAAGTCCTATTCCAAAACCACCTTCACTATTTTTCACTCCTCTTTTATATCTTTTAAATATCTCTTCTTGCTCTTTTTTACTTATTCCTATACCAAAATCTTGTACTGTTAAAACTGCATCTTTTAAAGTAACAATAATTTTTGAATTATTATGGCTATATTTTATTGCATTTGAAAGAAGATTATTTACTACTCTTTGCATCTTATTTTTATCAACTCTTATTTTGCAAGGCTCTACTTGAGCATTTATAGTAATATTTTTTGTAATAGAAATATCATTAAAATATTCAACACTATGACTTACTAATTGACTTAAACAAAACTCTTCTTCCATACTAAAATCATCTTTTTCAAAAGTTGAAAAGTGTATGTCATTATAAAGTTGAGAAATCTGTTTTGAACTACTTACAATATACTTCATCATCTTTTCAGGATTTTTACCTTTTTTTAACATAGAAACAGAAGTCATTAAAACTGAAACAGGTGTATTTAATTCATGGGCAGAATCTTTTATAAACTTATCCATAGACTCTACTTTCTCTCTTACAGGTTTTAAAAGAAGCTTTGCTAATAAATAAGCTACAAAACCTACAAATAAAGCACTAAATATTAAAATCAATCCCATAATAAGTTTTAATCTATCCTTGTCTTGTACTCCCGTACAAGTTTGCACAGCAATATATGCAATAGGAATATTTTTTTCATCTAAATTAGTTACATAATATGTATATTCTTGAGTTTCATATAAATCTTTTTTTAGTGTTAGTTCTTGCTTTTTGTACATATTTGAAAAAATAAGATTTTTATTTTTATCAAAAAGTGCATATTGTATATCTTTTTGTTTTAACTTAATAGGTGTTAACTCTTTTTTATTCATATAAGAATTTAATATATGCGCTTTTATCTCATTTGCAGCATTTGACATTTGCATATTACAGTGTTCCGCAACTGATTTTAATTCATTTTTGTAATAAAAATATAACAGTAGCCCAAGTAAAATAATTACAGAACCTACATAAATAGATAAAAAACTTATTAAGGCTTTTTTTTCATTTTTATTCAAACTTATATCCTATTGCTCTAATTGTTTTTATTCTATCTTTTCCCAATAATTCTCTTAAATTCTTTATATATACTCTAATAGTTGCATCTGTTGGCATCTCTTCATATGCCCAAACATTTTGAAGTAATTCTTCACTTGAAATTACTCTGTTTTTATGACAATAAAAATATCTTAAAATATCTCTCTCTTTTAAAGCAAGTTTTTTTATCTTATTGTTGATTTTAAGTTCACAAGAGTTTGGATAAAAACTTATATTTTCACTTAATATTATCTCTTCATTGTGTTCAATTAAAAATATTTTACATAGTTTCATTATTCTTTGGTCAAGCTCTTCTAAATCAAATGGTTTTTTAATATAATCATCAACACCATTTTCAAAAGACTCTTTTAAGTGTTTACTATCTTGATATGCAGTTAATACAATAATTGGAGTATTATCTTTATAATCTTCTCTTAATGTTTTTAATACTTCTAATCCTGTTATACCAGGAGTATTAATATCTAATAATGCAAAATCTACTCTATTATCAATTAGATACTCCAAAGCATCTTGACCATTTGTTTTTAGTTCAACTTCATAACCTTTATCTTCAAGATGAAAACTTAATAAATCACTTAAAGCACTATCATCTTCTAATAATAAAACCTTCATTGTACTTCCTTTATAAAATCTATTTTATACAAATTTTGTTTATAATATGTGTATTAAAATCTTATTACAAAGTTTATTATAAAATATCCTCCTACACTCAACCAAATAAATAGTATAGAAGCTAAAACAATAGGTTTTAATCCAACTTTAAAAAATGACTTAAAATCTGTATTTATTCCCAATGCCATCATAGCCATTGCTAAACAAAAAGTATCAATACTATTTATTTTATCTACAATTGTTGCATCAATAAAATTAAATGAATTAAATAATGCAACTAAAATAAAAAATATTGCAAACCAAGGAATTGTTATCTTTGTTTTCTCTTTTGAAGTTGCTGTTTTTGCTAAAAAAAACATTAAAATAATTAAAAAAGGAGCAATTAACATCACTCTTATCATCTTAACAATAACAGCATCTTTTGCAATGATTTCATTTGAAATACTATTTGCTGCACCAACTACATGAGCAACTTCATGTAAAGTTCCTCCTATGTACATAGCCATGCTTTTTGGTAAGAAATCTATAAACTCAATACTATATAAATAAGGGTAAATAAACATTGCAACTGTTCCAAAAAGTACTACTGTTGAAACGGCAATTGAACTTTTGTAAGCTTTATTTTTTAATACTGCTTCTGTTGCTAAAACTGCTGCTGCTCCACAAATAGCACTTCCTGCACTTGTTAAGATTGTTATTTCTTTATCTAATTTTAATATCTTTACTCCAATAAAATATCCTAAAATAAAAGTTGAAAAAACCACTATTATTGCAACAATAATTGCTTGAAGTCCAACATCTTGTATTTGTGTAAAAGTAAGTCTAAACCCATAAAAAACAATTGCAGTACGAAGCAATGTTTTAGTAGCAAAAGAGAATGAACTTTCAAATTTTGAACTAATTTTTAAATTAAATACATTTGTAAAAATCATTCCAATTAATATTGAAACAATTAAAAAAGAAAATCTCAAATTCTCAATTATTTGTAAAGTTGAAATATATTTTGCTAAAGCTGTAAGAAGTGCTAAAAAACACAATCCTAAGTAAAAATTTTTATTTGTTATACTCTTATTCATTATAATTTTCCTTTATATTTGTGAAAGTATATAATTTATATTTTAATTTGTAAAATTAATTATTTTTGTTATAATCATAAATATTTTTAATAAGGAATATATATGTTTACTTTAAAAGAGTTGGATATTTTTTTTAAGCTTTGTGAAAACTCCCATATTTCAAATCTTGCAAGGCAAATTAATTTAACTCAATCTGCAATTTCTATATCTTTAAATAGTTTAGAAAAAAAAGTAGATGAAAAGCTTTTTGATAGAGTAGGAAAAAAATTAGTCTTAAATGAAAGAGGAAGATATTTTAAAAGCAAGGCTATAAAGCCTTATTTGGAACTAAAAAACTTAAAAGATAATTTTTGTAATAATTTACTAATGGGTGAACTAAAAATTGCTTCAAGTAAAACCTTTAATAGTATTAACTTATCTTCATATATTTATGATTTTATATCAAATCATGAAGTAAGTATTACAAAATATTCTCAAAATACAAAAGAGATAATTGATGAAGTTTTAGATTCGACTATTGATTTAGGTTTTATTGAAAAAGAGTTTGATGATTCAAATATCATCAAAGAAAGAATTGCTAGTGATTCTTTAATAATAGTAACAAGTGATGAAGCTCTTTCAAAAAAAGAGTATTATATAGACCAATTATATAGTAAAAAATGGATTTTAAGAGAGAAAGGTTCTGGTACAAGGGAAGTTTTTTTAAGTAAATTAAAATATCTTGATGAGTTTAAAATCACAATGGAAATATCAAACTTTGAAGAGATAAAAAACATACTACTTCAACATAAAGATACACTTACATGTATTTCAAAACTAGCAGTAAAAAAAGAGTTAGAAAAAAAACAACTTTTTGAAATAAAAACAAAAAACCTAAAATTTAATAGAGAACTTTATATGATTTATCATAAAAATAAATATAAAAGTAAACTCTTTTTAGAGTTTACTTCATACATCAAAAAATGTTTTAAGAGTTTTTAAAAGCACCCTTTTTTTGTTTTGCATTAACATTAACACCAAAATAATCAAGTAGTTTTAATTGTATTACTATATAAACTACACAAGTTATAAACGATACAAGAGTACCTAAAAATACTCCAAGCATAGGATATGTAAAGTGTACAGTCACACAAAAAATAACAATACTACTTAATCCAGAAGGAGTATTTTTAAGTATTGTTCTTGCTTGATTACTACTATGATTAAAGTGAACTATTAAAAGTAAAGGAAACATCATACTTGGAAATGCTGAAAAAATACCTGCTATATTTACAGGTGCGATTTTAGGTATTGATGTAACAAGTAAAAAAATAACAACTGTTAAAACTGTTCTTACAAGTAAATCTTTTAGTGTTATTTTTGTATTTATTTTCTTTGCATTATCAGGTATTTTTGCAAAATATATAGTTGTTAAAGTAATAATTGTAATTACTGCAATTGGTGTAAAAATAACATGAATAGGTACATGAGCAAGAATAAACGCAGCTACTAAATAAAAAACAAAAGATACGATTATACTTACAAAAATATCAAATTTTCTTTTATAAAAGGTACTTATATAGTACCCTATTATAAAAGATAATAAAGCAAGCAATCCATGAATATTATACAAAGATGCTCGAACAGAGTAATCAACTCCATACTCTATTGCAAAAAATATTAAAACAATCATTGTTCCTAAAGGAAGTCCTGATAAGATTCCAGATAGTTTCGCACTTACTTTCTCTGCTATTATAGAAAGTGTTATTACGATTATTACAGCAGTTACTGCTTTTATAATTAGAAGTTCCATTTTTCTCTACTTTAAAAAAATAAGCACATATAATACCACGGAAAGGTTAATTTAATGATAAAGTTTATATATAAAAGTAGAAAAAAAGCTTTTTCTACTATCTAAAATTATCAAATACTAAAGGTGCTTTTAGTTCTAAAGATTTTAAGTGTCTCATAACTGTTTGTAAATCATCAATATTTTTACCACTTACTCTTATCTCTTCTCCTTGATTTACAGCAGTTACTTTTAATTTCAATTTTTTTATCTCTGTTTGAATAGTTTTAGCTTCATCTTTTTCTATTGTATCTATAATTTTATATGTAAATTTTCTATTTCCTCCACTTGCATCTTCTGCTTTTAACTCTTCAAGTGAGTTTATAGAAATATCTCTTTTATTCATTTTTGAAATTAGTATATCTTTCATTGCATCAACTTTATTATCACTTGCACTAACTAAAGTCAAAGTTTTTGCACTTTGATTTAAATCTATTTCTTTTTTTAAACCTTTAAAATCATATCTATTATCAACCTCTTTTTGTGCTTGAATAACTGCATTTTTCATCTCTTGCATATCAAGCTTTGCTGAAATATCAAAATGATGCTCTTTTGCTTTTGCCATTATAATCCTTCTTAAAAGTTTTTAAATATTGTAACAATATAACTAAAAAAGAGTCTTAATTAGTGTTCATTCTTATAGTTTTGTATAATTATTCTAAAATTTGCACCCCTAAACTCTTTATTATCTATGGTTGCAGTAAAATTTTGTACACCAATTTCTGCATTTATTTTATTCAAAATTGATTTACACATATAAAGTCCAAGTCCTGTACCTTTATCATCTGATTTTGTTGTAAAATATGGTTCAAAAATTTTATCAATAACTGCTTTATTTATTCCACCTGCATAATCTTTTATCTCAATAATTATATCATCACCCATAGCATCAACATCTATATCTATTCTTTTAATTTCGCAATTTTTCTCTTTTATTATATCCCTTGCATTATTTAAAATATTAAGTAAAACTTGTATAAGTTCATTTTCATAACCAATAGTTTTTAAATTATTATTAGAAATTTCATATTTTATTGTAACTCCAAGAGATTTATAAATATCATGTATAAGATTTATAGTTTTATGTATAGTTATATCAACACTATAAATAGCTTTATCTTTTTGTTTAAAAAAATCTCTAAAATCATTCATAGTATTAGACATTAATGATATTTGTTTTTTAATAGATTCACTATCTTTTTTCAAATCTTCATCACTATTTTGTTTTAACTTTAATCTTAATTCAATTCCAGAAGTAATCATGCTAATTGCATTTAATGGCTGTTTCCATTGATGAATAATCATAGATACCATCTCTCCAATATTAGCCATCTTACTTTGTTGAACTAGATGCATATCTTTTTGTCTATTTTTAGAAACTTCTTGCTTTATTCTATTTTCAAGCTCCTCATTAATAACTATTAATTCTTTTGTTTTTTCTTGAACTTTTTCTTCTAAATGTTCATTTAACTCTTTTTGTTCATATATTAAAGTTTTTATCTTAGAAGCCATATTATTAAAAGATTTTTCAAGCTTTCCTATCTCATCAGTAGATGTTTCTTCTATTCTATAATCAAACTCATTTTTAGCAAACTTTTTTGTTCCTATTAAAAGTTTTTCTATTTTTGAAGTGATATAATTTGACATCCAAATTGCTACAAATATTACAAGAATTACCATTACAAAGGTTACTATTGTTAGCTCATTTATTAAAGACTTGATAAAAGATTTGATTGCAAACTCATTTTCATCAACAATCTCTTTCATAATATCAGTTTGTTCATAAAGTATTTTTCTTACATTTCTTTTTGTTTCATCAGCAGCAGCATGAAACTCGTTTACATTTGCACCAATTGTTACAAAACCAAAACCTCTTTTACTATTTGCATATTTACCTGTATAGTATGGAATAGTTGCAGCTGTTGTTAGTTTCCAAACCTTACTCCAATATATTATAAAAGAGCCATAACCTCCATTTTTAGTAACTTGCATCCAACCTTGACATTGTGGAGCAAAATTCAAATATCTACAATCTAAGCCAACATTACCATCTTTAGTAAGTTGTTTTATATTTGGTTTCTTCTTTAAAGTTTGTTTTTCAAATGTTGGATAGTCTTTTAAAAACTCATTTATTTCTTTATTTGAAGCATAATACTTCTTTGCAACATCCAAACTTAGCCATGGCATTGATTTTTTTCCTGTATTTTCATCATAACCTAAGATAAAATAGTCTCTTGGATGAGATATATTTTTGCCTTCATAATCCCACATAAATGCATAATTCCCTACACTTGCATCTGCTATATCTTGTAAAGGATTCTTTCCTGTTGGATTTACTGTATCCGTAAACTGCATTATATGTTCATGGTCTAATGCTAAACTTACATATCCTACTTTTTTATCATCTTTATATACTGGCGTTACAAATCTTATTATCCCTTCAAACCTCTTCCCATTTGGATTCTCTTTTCCTGCATAGGCT
>NZ_NXIF01000036.1 GCF_002837275.1 Malaciobacter halophilus
TATTTGCATTATCTGCATTATTTCTTGTTATTGATGTTATCTCTTCTACTGCTGCTGCTGTTTGTTCTAGGCTTGCTGCTTGTTCATTTGCTTTTGCTGCTAGGTTATTCATTGAACTTTTCATTGTATTTGAGTTCCCTTCTAGCATCTGTCCATTTGACAAGTTTGTTTTTGCTGCTGTTGCTAGTGCTTCTCCTAAAGCATTTACTCCTTTCATTACTGATAACATTCTTGCTTTTAGTGTTGGTGATATATCTATTTGTTTTGTGTAGTCATTACTTGAGTATGATTCTAAAGTATTTTCTAAGTTTTTCATATTCTCTTCTTGCGTATCAAGCATTTTATTTATTGTCTTTTTTAGAGTCATAATCATAGGATTTTCTGTATTGGAGTTAACTCTACATCTAAAAATACCTTGTTCCACTTTATTCATTACAAGTACAATTTCACCTAATACTCTCATATCATCTTTTCTTATTTTATCAAAAGAATCAAAATATTCATTAAAACTCTCTAAGATTTCACCAATCTCGTCTTTTTTAATATATTCTGCTTTTCTTATTTTATTTGATTTCATAAAGGCATATTGCATAAAATCATCAAGATACTCTTTTAATCTATCAATTCCTCCAACAATTCTTTTCATTGCAGCAAAATTTGTATAAGCTACTACAATACCAAAAAGAACGTTTATGGCTAAAATAGCAACAATATCAGAAGCTGACACTATCGCTGTAATACTGATAATCGCAAACGCTACTTGTGTTAAAATCATATTTACAAGTATTTTATATTTTGTATGTATATTTTTAAACATTATATGTTCCCCAATAAAGTGTTATTTCCCAATTGTATTTAAATTATTCTTAATATAATATGAAAATAATTTTTCTTTGGTTATAATTAATTTATGAATGAAAAAATTGTGTGTCAAAGGTGTCAATACTACTATGTTACATGGGAAAAAAATCGTCCCCATGGTTGTAAAGCTTATGGCTTTAAATCTCAAATAATTCCTTCAATTGTTGTGAAAAATAGTAGTGGCAAAGCTTGTGCTTTTTATAATCCAAAACAAAGATAATTAATAGTAAAATATCCTACAATCATTAAAAATAGGGTAACAATGACATTAATTAATTATGCTAATCAATTAAAACAAAATAAAAAAACTATTATAAAATATTGGTTATCAAGCAGTAGAATTAATACAATTCTTGAAAATCATAAGTTAGATAAAAAAATGTTTATAACTTTGTATGCAAATGGTGTTATTGATTACTATATTGATGTTATAAATAATCAGAAAAAGATTGGAGAATGCCCTGTAATAGATGAATTGTTAGATTACTTGAAAGTAAATAATATTACTAGTGATGAGCTTTTTATATTATGTTCAGGCTTTAAAAATGCATTAATTAGATATTTTTATGATTTAAAAATTAATTCCTATGAGACTGAGGCTGAAATAAGCTTCATTTTTGAAGAAAATTTTGCAGGAGTTTTAAGTAAATACTCTAAAAGTGTAAAAGATGTTGAGACAAAATTAAGTAAAAGTGTTGCAATTGCAAATAAATATATAATTATGTCAAAAACAAATAAAAAAGGAATTATTACAGAAGTATCAGATGCTTTTTGTGATATTTCAGGATTTACAAGAGAAGAGCTTATTGGTAAACCTCATAATATTGTAAGACACCCTGATACAAAACCATATATTTTTGAAAATTTATGGAGTACAATTTTAAATGGCAAAATTTGGCAAGGGGAAATAAAAAATCAAAAAAAGAATAAAGAAGCTTATTGGGTATATGCAACAATTGAACCTAGTTTTAATGAGAAGGGTGAAATTACTGGCTTTTATGCAATAAGACAAGACATAACATCAAAAAAAGAGGTTGAAGAACAGCAAAATATTTTAGTGGAACAATCAAAGTCAGCTGCAATGGGTGAAATGATTTCAATGATTGCTCATCAATGGAGACAACCACTTCAAGCAGTATCTATTTTAATTCAGAAACTTCCTTTAATGAAGATGATTGAAGGTGAGATAAGTGATGAGATACTTAATCAAGTTGTTGATGATATTGGCACACAGCTTGAATATATGTCAAAAACAATTGATGATTTTAGAGATTTTTTTAAGCCTGATAAAGAAAAAGAAGAGATTACTTTAAGTAAATTAATAGAAAAAGCAATTGATTTTTTAACTTATATGTTAAAAGTTGATACTATAAAATTAAATAAACAAGCAATTGATAACTGTGTTGTAAAAGTACATATAAATGAAGTAGTGCAAGTTTTAATAAATATTATTAAAAATGCAAGAGATGTTATGGTTGAAAAAAATGATGGTACAAAAAGAGAGCTAAATATTAAATACTATAAAAATGATGCATTTGCAGTAATTGAAATAGAAGATAATGCAGGAGGAATTCCTGAAAATATTATAAATAGAGTATTTGAACCATATTTTTCAACAAAAACAAATAAAAATGGTACTGGATTAGGACTTTATATGAGTAGAACAATTATTGAACAGCACAGCTGTGGAAGATTGAGTGTTTCTAACTCAGATAAGGGTGCAGTATTTAAAATAGAATTACCAATAAATTAGGAGAGATAAATTGTTATATGAAGATTTAAAAATAGTTACAAAATCATTAGGTTTTTTAACAATTGAAGATTTTGCAAAATATATTGGTGTTACACCAAAAGATGTTTTAGCATGGGAAGAGAATGATGAAGTTCCTTATACAATTTCACTTATAATTCATCTTTTAAAAGGTGAAAAGTCTTTACCAAATAATAGTACATTAGATAATTTAGTGGAAGAGTGTTTACCTTTAGCTACACTTTTAGAAGAGGCTTCTTCTTTCCCTCATAAATTAGAAGAGATGTTTTTATTACAAAAAGAGTTAAATGATTCAACAAATGGTAAAAACTGGGAACTTGGAGTTAATAAGTTTGATAAAGAGATAAATTGGCTTAGATGTATTCATATGGAAGTAGCGGAGTTAATAGACTCAACTCCTTGGAAACATTGGAAAAATATTAACTCAGCACCTGATATGAATAATATTCATGTAGAATTAGTTGATATTTGGCATTTTTTAATGTCGTATATTTTACAAGAGACAAATGTACCAAAAGCAGTATCACTTGTAAATACACATTGTATTTATGAAGCAAATGAAGATATTGATGTAAAAGCTATGGTTAAAGAAGCAGAAAAGTTATCTTATATATCTTTAGCAATTCAAACAAATAATATGCCTTCATTTAGTGGAATTGAAAGATTTATTGATCAATTCTTTAGATGTTGTAAAATATCTGGTTTATCTTTTACTTGGTTACAAAAATTATATATTGGTAAAAACTGTTTAAATAAATTTAGACAAGACAATGGATATAAAGAAGGAACTTATAAAAAAATATGGGATGGAAAAGAGGATAATGTTATTATGGTAGATATTCTTGATTCTATGGAAAATGTAAGTTTTGAAGAGTTGTATGGCAAATTAAAAGAAGTATATGAAAAATTATAAAATATAGAGATTTTCTCTATATTTTTATATCCATACTAAAACATACTCCATTTTTTATCTGTTTTACATCTATTGTTCCATTAAAATGTTTTTCTAAAATCACCTTACACATATATAGTCCCAAACCTGTTCCATTCTTATCATGTTTTGTTGAAAAGTATGGCTCAAATACTCTATTTATAATATCTTTAGGAATACCACCTGCATTATCACTTATTTTTATTCTTAGATAGTTTTCACTTTTTATAAAATTAATATCAATTTTTCCATTTTTTATGTTCTTTTCTATGATTGCATCAATACTGTTATTTAGTAGATTTAATAAAATTTGAATATATTCATTTTTATATGTATATATTTTTTGTATCTGTATTTCATGTATATTTATTTGTATATTTGCAGCTTTTAAGCTAGGCTCAATAAGTTTTTTTGCACTTTGTGTAGTTTTAACAATATCAATATACTCTTTTTGTTTATCATCTTTAAAGAAATTTGCAAAATCATCAATAGTTTTTGACATATATTTTAAATAGTTTTGAATACTTTTTATCTCATTTGCTAAATCTTCACTTTTTATTGCATTATTTTTTTTAGATTTAAATTTAAGCTTTGCCATAATTGAAGCAACTGAATTTAAAGGTTGTCTCCATTGATGTGCAATCATAGATATCATCTCTCCTAAACTTGCAAGTTTAGATTGTCTAAAAAGTAGATTTTCATTCTGTTTTATCTCTCTTAAATCAATAATAGAGACAATTTTATAACTTTTCTTACTTAATTCAATATCACTTATTTTTATTATCGCAGGAATTAAATCACCACTATTTGAAACTAAAGTTACTTCTTGAAATAGGTGTTTATTAAACTCTAAAAATTTTTGTGTTGTTGAGGGAATAAGTACTCCTGTTGCTAGGTTTCCAATTAGCTCATCCTTTGAATTGTATTCTAAAATTTGAACTAATGCATCATTTGCATTTACAATAAATCCTTTTTTAATAAGTAAAATTCCTTCAATAGTGGAGTTTAAAATAGTATCTATATTATTATTTGTATCTTTTTGCATTTAATTTCCATATTTAATTTAAAGTTATAACTAGTTATTATATTGTATAATTTTTATTCTTATTTACTATTAATGTGGGAGAGTTTATGATTGACTATGTATTACTTGAAGAGTATTGTCAAGATATCTCTATACTTTTTGTTGAAGATGATGAATCTATTAAAAAAGAGACAACAGAACTTTTAAAAGAGATTTTTACTTGTGTAGATATAGCAAGTGATGGAGAAGAGGGATTACAAAAGTATAAAGAGTATTTTAACATAAATGAAAAGCATTATGATATAGTATTAAGTGATATTAAGATGCCTAAAATTGATGGATTAGAGCTTACAAAACTACTATACAAAGAAAATCCTGACCAAAAAATTATAGTATTATCTGCATATAGCGATACAAAATATCTTTTAGAGTTTGTTAATATAGGTATTTCACACTTTTTAGTAAAACCTTTAGATTATGATGAATTTATTACAGTTATTTTTAATATTACTAAAGAGATACATCTACATAAACAATTACAAAATAGTCAAAAACAAGCAAAAATAGTATTAAATAATACATTAATTTGGGACAAAGAAACTAAACAGTTATTAAGAAATAAACAAGCAATTAAATTAACAAAAAAAGAGTTTTTATTAGTTGAATTACTTTTAAAAACTATTGAAAAAACTCATCCTGTTGAAGAGATTATTTCTATCTTATGGCAAGGGGATTATGAATCAACTGCAGATATAACAAATCTTAAAAATATTGTTTCAAGATTAAGAAAAAAAGTTCCTGAATTAGATATAGAAAATGTTTATGGATTTGGATATAAAATAAATATAAAATATTTTGAATAAAATAACACTTTTGTAATACTTTTTATAAGTATAATCTTCTTATAGAGGAGATTATTATGAAAAAGCTAGACAATAATAGTTTCAATATTAACTTTATAGAAGAGTTAACTGTTCTTTATGTTGAAGATGACCCTGTAATTAGGGAGAATCTTTTAAGTTGTTTTGAACCACTTTTTAAAAAAACTTTTGTTGCTGTTGATGGCAAGGATGGTTTAAAAAAGTTTAAAAAACATAAAAAAGAGATTGATATTGTTATCACTGATATAAATATGCCATATATAGATGGTATTGAGATGATAAAACTTATTAAAAATATTAATCCAAAAATTGCTTGTTTGATTACTACTGCTTATTCGGATAAACAGTATTTATTAGACTCTGTTGATTATGGTGTAAATCACTATATCTTAAAACCTTTTAAAATAGATACTTTGTTAAAAGAAGTAGAAAAATCTTACTTATCAACTTACTATATAAAAGAGTTATCTCAAAGAAATAGAGAAATTGAACAATTAGCAAAAATGTTTAATTCAACACCTGAGCCTTTAGAGTTAAAAGAGTTAGAAAAAGAGGATAAAGAGTATAAAACAAAGCTTACTCTTTTTAGTGAGATTATACAAATGTTAGATAGAAGATAAAATCTTCTATCTTAATTAACTATAATCATTTTTGTAATCTACATAATGCCCTGCATGTTTTATAAGACCATCTACATCCTCTTGTGTAAGTTCCTTGACAACTTTTGCTGGACTTCCCAAGATTAAACTTTTTGGTGGGAATTTTTTACCTTGAGTTACTAAAGCATTTGCTCCTACTATTGAACCCTCACCAATTACTGCATTATCTAAGATAGTAGCACTCATACCAATTAAGCAATTATCTTCAATAGTACAACCATGTAGCATAACTTTATGTCCGATTGTAACATCATTTCCAATAATTGTTTGAGTGTTTGTATCTGTGTGAATCATTGATAAGTCTTGAACATTAGTTCTTTTACCTATTCTGATTTTATTTACATCTGCTCTTAGAACACATCCAAACCATATAGATGAATCCTCATCAACTTTAATATCTCCTATTAAATCAGCGCTTGGTGCAACCCATGCACTTTTATCTATTTGGGGATAAAACTCTTTAAATTTTAAAATCATTCCTCTCTCCTTCATTTAAAAAGTAAAATATTATATCCTCAAAAAATGGAAAATGCAAATATTAAATTTTGGATTTATACTCTAAAATAACGGGTTTAGAGTAGTTTGGAACATCATCATAAGTAAATATAGCAAAATATTTATTTTTCTCTTTAGAACCAAAATCATCATATGTATAGTTGTCTTTTCCTGCATAAAGTTTTTGGCCATCTTGTGAACTTAAAGGCTTTCTAAAAGGATTTTTAATTACTTTTACTCCTACTAACTCTTCATCATTTGGATTTTGCCAAGAGATTCTAATCTTCCCATTTTCTAATTCATAACTAGCATTTGTTACTTGTGGTAATGCAAATCTTCTTTTAGAAATATACTCTATTATAAGTTTTGCACCAAGCTTGCTATCTTTTGTTTCCCAACTTATTTTTCTATTTCTTAAAGATTTTTTCGATGTAGTAGGTTTTAAAGCAAAAAGAATATTACTACTATCTTTTAATTTTTCATTTAATTCTATTTTTGCAAAAGAGTCAAAAACAAAATATTGAGTTTGATTATTTTTAAGTTCATTAGCACTTATATCATAACCTATATTTTGGATTATTTTTCTATTTTCAAAATCTTTGTAGTTTTTTGAAATACTATTTTGTATAAACTCTAAATGAAATCTAATATCCTCTTTTAAATAGATTTTTGTAGAGTTTAATTCCACATAAGCATTAGTAATTATAGTATTTTCATATGAAGGTAAAGAGGATAAGTTAAACTCCAAAATACTATATATTTTTTTACCATTATCATCAAATCCAGAACTAATTTCATTTTCTAAAATACTATTTTTACTTATAGTATGTATAGATTTTGCATATAAAGTTGTTACTGTTGGTTCAATAGTATAAGTTAACTCTAATCTTGGTCTATATGTTAACCCAAAGCCAAATTTTCCATATCCAATATCCCATTGCATCATTTGAGATTTTCTACCAACTTTTAACTCTTTTGGACCTTCTAGTCTAAAAACAACTTTTTGCTTTTTTATTTGTGAAGTAAGTATTAAAGATTCTATCCCAGAAAGCTCCCATTTTCTCCATATACCTTGAGTTAATTGGTCACTTTTTGTAGGCCTTCCTATATAACTTATAACTTTTGCATTATGAACTTCATCAAAATCAGTTAAATCTTTTATACTATCTTGTTCTATAATTGCAATATTCCATTCTCCATACTTTTCAATTGTAGTTGAAACTCTATTTATAGGATATAGATTTAAGCAAGCAGATTTAATAACTGCATTATTAGGAATTGTTTTTAAATCAATACTAATTATAGAGTAGGAAACTCCTTTATTTTCATCAACTCCAACAAATAAAGAGTTTATACCAAAATGTTTATGATTATTGTTTATGTTTTCAGCAACATATCCTGTTTGAGTTGCATTAGCATAATAAGTTCTTGAGTACTCATCATATTCAACATCAGTTCTTATTTTTATTTGTGGAGCAAATGGTGATTTTAATCTCTTTTTTTTATTTACAGCTCTTATGTTAAAATAGTAATTTGTATTTGATTGAAGATTAATATCTGTAAACTCTAACGCTTGAGTTCTACCAATAAGGTTTGTCTCTTTACAATAAAGTTTATCTCTTTTACTTCTATAAATTTCAAAAAAAATATCTTTTGATGTTTTTGCATCCCATTTTAACTTTACATGATTGGAACCAATACTTTCAACTTCAAAATTTTCAACTCTTTTAACTGAATTATTTTTATTATAATTTGGAACTTCTTTTATTGCTTCAATAAGTGCTGGAATATGCTCTCTTATATGTTCATTCATATCATCTAAATAGTCACTTATATTTCTAGTTCCTACTTCTACAACAGTAGCTAAAATACCTTTTGAATAGTAAAACTCTCTTCCACTTCCTCCGATTAGTTTTGCAGGAGGTTTACCTTGATGAATTCCATACTCTCTATTTGATATTTTTTTTATTTTATCTGCCATATTTGCACAAAGTGTATTTAAATCAGTTGTGTCAATATTATCTTCATGTTTAAAATCATGAGCAGGGAAAAATACATTTCCTTGACTATGATAATCTAATGCAATTGTAATATTTAAATGTGTTTGTACAAAATTTCTTAAAGCTTTTGTTTCTGGTTCACTAAATGGTTCAGGTCCAGAATAAACATTTGAAGAGCTTAGTGTTGATTTTGTAAATCCTACACTAAAGTTTCTATTCAAATCGACTCCAAAAGTTCCATCTGCATTTACTCTTCTGTTTTTTCTCCAGAAACTAAAATGTTTTTGGGAATAAACAAAACCATCAGGATTTGCACAAGGAACCATATAAACAGTTGCTCTTTTAAAAAAGGCTTCTAAAGTAGGGTCAATACTTATATTGTTTAATATATAAATTGCAAACTCTATACTTAATTCATGACCAATCCATTCTCGTGCATGAATTGTTCCTGTATAAAAAAGAGCAGGTTTTAAATCTGCTTCTTTTATATTAGATGATAAAGTAATTAAATAAATATCTCTTTGTTCCCAAGTTTTACCAATTGATTCAAGTTTAAAATTATTGGGAAATTTTACTTGTAACTTTTTAAAAATCTGAGTAGACTCTTCATATGTTCTATAGAGTTTTTTCATTTAAACTCCTATTTTAAATCTTGATTTTAGCTGCTTAATTTTATTTTTGCCAATTCCTTCAATCTCTTCAAGCTCTTCAATAGAGTTAAAACCTTTTAACTTTTTTTTATGTTTAATTATAAGTTTTGCAAGTTTTTTACCTATACCTTTTATTTTAATTAGTTCATGTTCTTCTACACAATTTATATCAACTCTCATATCATCTAAACTTTTATCCCAACATTTAAGCATCTGTTCATCAACTGATTCAAGTTCTAATAAATCAGTTGAGTCTGTAATTATATTTTCTTGTATATAATCATGTATTTCTACTGCAAGCTCCTCTTGCATTGCATATAAAGTCATTATATCTGTTAAAGAAGCATTATTTAAATTTAATTTTTTTAAATCAAAATCATCTGATTTTTTTTGTTTATCAAAATTTTTTTGTAAAGTTTTTATTTTTATTGGTTCAGGAAAATCACTATCTTTACTTTTACTTACTTCTTGCATATCAAAACCAATATCTAAATCATTTAAATACCACTCTCCATCAAAACTAGGTTTATATTTAGAAAAACCAATATGTCTTAATGTTCTAAGTAAACTTGAATCAATTTTACCTAGTTCTTGCCATGAATAAATTGGAATATGTGGCATTTTAAATTTACCTTTTGAAAAATCCCACATTAAATATTGTCCTATCCAATCTCTTATATAAGGAAAAGCTGCAAATGCAGTAGCACACTCTAAAATATAAGCTTTGCCTGTATTTTTACAAATAGCAATATCACAAGCCCAATATTCAGCTTTTGCTGCTTTACTTGACTGAACTGCTAATTCTAAAGCATTCATAGGAATGTTATTGTAAGACATTGAGCCTCCTTGTGAAGTATTTGTAATCCATTCATCTTTTTTTGCATATCTCCAAAAAGCGCAAACTGGTTTATGTCCAATTAACATAACCCTAATATCTCCATTATCTTTCAATTTAATTGCATCTTGAGTATAAATTGGGATATATTTTTTCTCATCTAGTAGCTTTTTTGTTTCTTTATAATTATCTACTTTATGTACATAATATCCTCCATAATTAGATGGACCATAGCTTCTTTTTATTATTTGAGGATATTTTGCTTTTTTCTGTAAGTATTTATTTGCTTTTTTTGTATCATAAAATATTTTTGTTTTAGGAATATTAAGTTTATGTTTTTTACAAAATAGAGTAACGTTCTGTTTTGATTTGTTTGAAAACTGTGATTGCAAAGATGGTACAAATCTAACATGTGGTAGCTCTTTTGAAATCTCTACAAAAGTATCATATGCAGTTGCAGGTATATTACCAATTAAAATATCTATTTTTTTTCTTTTGACTTCTTTTATAAATCTTTGCTTATCATTTTTCCAATGATAAACAACTTCTTCAATTTTATTTGGCCATCCTTTAAAGTTTGAATGGTCAAAAAATCTTAATACATAATCAAGATATATAAATCCTAGTTTTGGTAACTTTTTCATCTAATAACCTCTCTTTTTAAATGTTTTTTTATCAATTAATTCAACTATCATATCTATCTTTTTGTCATTGTAATCAATGCCGATTTTTTCTTGTTCTGGCGTTGCAAAAGCTGGGATTCCATTTACTTCTAAAACAAGATACTCTTTCTTTTTTTTATCATAAATAATATCAACTCCAGCTATTTCAAGGTTTGTTATTTTTGCAGCTTTTTTTGCTAAATCTATTATTTGTTCATTTGGTTCTCTTTTAAAAACTGTTCCTCCACTAGTAACATTTGTTCTCCAATCTTTTTTACTTGCTTTTCTACCATAACATCCAACAAACTCATTATTTACAATGTCAACTCTATAATCAGTATTATCATAATTAATAAATTTTTCCACATAGAAATATCTAACATTTATTTGATTTAAAAATGGAAGTAGCATATTTAAAGCTTCTTCATTCTCTATTTTGGTAAGCCCAACCCCTCCCCAGCCATCAGTTGGTTTATATACCATTTTTGACCATTTTTTCATAATTGCTTGTAAATGGTGTGTATCATTTCTATGACATAATTTATAATCAGCTGTGGGGATATTATTGTTTCTTAATAAAAAAGAGGTTTGAAATTTATCTTCTGTTAATTCAAAAGCATCAAAATTATTTATCATAGGCATTACTTTATTTAATGCTTTATATAAATACATTTGATATTGTGTTTGTTCTCCTGCATTATAAGAAAAAAATAGATCAAGTTTATCCAATTTCAAGTCTTTATATAAAATATGACCATTTTTAGCAATAGCATTTCGAAGATTTATATTTGTAACTACATCTATATCTCTTTGCTTTAGTTTTTCAATCATCTTTTTTTGGATTACATCTCCACCACCATTTTGGTATAACCACATACCAATTTTACGTTTTGCCATTTTTACTCTCCATATTTTGATAATGCATTAGTATTTTTGTCATCAATTTAATTCTTTTTTCAAAGCTAGATTTTAATGCTTTTTCTTTATTAGTATGGTCATATAAGCCATATGGTCCAAATCCATCTAGTGTTATTACATTGCAAGCTGAAAAAATGTTAGCATCACTTACCCCACCTCTTTGTTCTGTATAAATATTTTCATCACATATTTTTTCTAATTCCTTAATAAGTTCATATTGCTTTTTATTCTCTTGCATCACTTCTCTTTGAATTTGACCTTCAAGTTTAGATTTTGTTCCTTTTACATATGAGGTATTTGTAATTATTTTAAGTTCTTTTAGTAATCTATTTTTTTCATCAGTGGTTTTAAAACGAATCTCTAATAAAAGTGTAGCTTTGGGTGATATTGTATTTGCTCCAATTCCACCTTCAATTTTCCCAACATTAACTGTTGTTCCTGAGTTTAAATTAGTTAAATTTACAAGTTTTTGTAGTTTATATGAGGCTTCAAGATTTGCATCAATTCCTTTATCATACGATGTACCTGCATGTGAAGCTTTTCCTTTGCAAGTTATAGTAAAAGTTCCAACACCTTTTCTAGCTGTTACAACTTCTAAGTTTTTCCCAGCAGCTTCAAAATCAAAACATATATCATAATCTTTTGCAATCTCTTTGCTAATCTCTTTAGAGTCATCACTTCCTGACTCTTCATCACTTACTAAAAAGAAATCAATATTAAATATTTGTTTATTTTGTTTATATATATTTCTAAGTGCTTGTAAAGCAACAATATTCCCACCTTTCATATCGCAAACACCTGGACCATATACCCACTTTGTATCCTCTTTAAAGCCTTCAAAACTATTTGGAGGAAATACAGTATCATTATGTCCTAAAAGTAAGATTTTAATTCCACTTTTTTTATAACTTGTAAAAAGTGCATGGTTTCCAATATGTTCTTTTTTGAAAAGTTTTGTAGTAAAGCCTAACTCTTCAAGCCATATTTGCATTTGTGTTGTTACATTATCAACACCTTGTTTATTTTTTGTATAAGAGTTTATATCTACTATTGTTTTTAAATCATTAAAATAGTGCATGTTTACTTCTTATTTTTAAGATAAGAAGTATTCTAATAAAGAATAGTTACAATTTAACTACAAAATTATATTTAGATTGTTTAGTATTTAAAAGTGTGTAAAAAGCAGAAATATCTGCTTTTTACTATTTGTTTTGAGTTTGTCCAGCAATAATAAATCTTAATGCATTTAATTTAATAAATCCTTCTGCATCTTTTTGATTATATACTTCATCTTCTTCGAAAGTAGAGTGAGCTTCAGAGAATAGTGATTTTTCTGATTCTCTTCCTGCTACAATTACATTTCCTTTATAAAGTTTTAATTTTACTGTACCTTGTACATTTTTTTGAGTATCATCAATTGCTGCTTGAAGCATTTCTCTTTCTTTTGAGAACCAGTATCCATTATAGATTAGTTTTGCATATTTTGGCATTAGTTCATCTTTTAAATGAGCAGCTTCTCTATCTAAAGTAATAGATTCAATAGCTCTATGGGCTTTTAGCATGATTGTTCCACCTGGAGTTTCATAACAACCTCTTGCTTTCATTCCCACATATCTATTTTCAACTATATCTATTCTTCCAATACCATGTTTGTTTCCATACTCATTTAAAGTTTTTAAAATTGTTGCTGGAGACATTTGCTCACCATTTATGGCAATTGGGTCACCATTTTTATATGAAATTGTAATATATTCTGGTGTATTTGGTGCATCTTCTAATGAATTAGTCCATAGCCACATAGATTTATCAGGCTCTTTTGATGGATCTTCTAATGCTAAGCCTTCATAAGAAATATGTAGAAGGTTTGCATCCATTGAATAAGGACTTACAGCAGGATTTCCATTTTCATCAACATGTTTTTTATCGATATTAATTCCATGCTTTTTAGCATATACTAAAAGTTTTTCTCTTGAGTTTAAATCCCATTCTCTCCAAGGAGCAATTACTGTAATTTCTGGGTTAAGACCTAAGTATCCAAGTTCAAATCTAACTTGGTCATTCCCTTTTCCAGTAGCACCATGTGCAACTGCATCAGCACCTGTTTTTTCAGCAATTTCAATCTGTTTTTTAGAAATAAGTGGTCTAGCAATAGAAGTACCTAATAGATACTCTCCTTCATAAATTGCATTAGCTCTAAACATAGGGAATACATAATCTTTAACAAACTCTTCTTTTATATCTAAAATAAAAATATTTTCTGGTTTAATTCCCATATCTAAAGCTTTTTGTCTTGCTGGCTCAACTTCTTCACCTTGCCCTAAATCAGCAGTAAAAGTGATAACTTCTGCATTATATTCGTCTTGAAGCCATTTTAAAATAATTGAAGTATCTAATCCTCCACTGTAAGCTAAAACAACTTTTTTTACTTCTTTTGTGCTCATATCGTCTCCAAAAATATAAATATTAATTTGGATGTATTTTATCTAAAATTAGCTATAATCCCTATTATGAGATGTGATAAATTTTTAAATGCAGTTAATATAACAAAAAGAAGAGCTGTTGCAGAAGATATGCTAGCTCACAAAGTAGTATTTGTAAATAATACAGTTGCTAAAAAAGCTAAAGAGATAAAAGTTGGAGATATTATTGAAATAAAATATCTTGAAAGAAGTGATAAATTTAAAGTTTTACAAATTCCTACTACAAAATCAACTCCAAAATCAAAAATGGAAGAGTATGTAGAAAAAATAAGTGAAGAAGGGTAGATATGTTTAATAAGGCAAAATTGAAGTTTGATGATATTTTTGAAAATAGGCTAAGTCATGAAGAAGTAAGAGAGTATTTAGTTGAACTGTATGAAAGGGGAGAAACAGTTGAAGAAATCTCAGGAGCAGTAAGTGCAATGAGAGAGCATTTAATTGCTTTACCTGCTGATAAACAAATGTGCCAAGAAGCTATTGATATTGTAGGAACAGGTGGAGATAAAAGTTATAGTTTTAATATTTCAAGTACAGTATCTATGCTTTTATCTGCAAGTGGTTCTTATGTGGCAAAACATGGAAATAGAAGTGTTACAAGTAAATCAGGAAGTTCAGATATGCTAGAAGCATTAGGGTTTAATTTAGACCTTAGTTTAGAAAAAAGTGCTCAAATGTTTGAGGAAACAGGTTTTGTTTTTATGCATGCAGCTAATCATCATCCTGCCATGAAATATGTTACTCCAATTAGAAAATCTATTAATCATAGAACAATTTTTAATTTAATAGGTCCTTTATCTAATCCTGCTTTTGTAAAAAAACATTTATTAGGAGTTTTCCCAAAAGAGTTAATAGGAAAGATTACAGAAGCATTAAATGTTTTAGAATCAAAAAAAGCTATGGTAGTTAGTTCTAATGATGGAATGGATGAAATATCAATTTCTGACATTACATTTGCTAATTTTTTAGAAAATGGAAAAATTAGTGAATTTATAATTGACCCTCAAGAACTAGGATTTAATCTTTCACCAAAAGAGTCTATTATTGGAGGTGATGCTAAAGAAAATGCAGTTATTACTAGAGGTATCTTATGCAATGAAATAAAAGATTCAAGATTAGATATTACATTAATAAATGCAGCAGCAGCTTTGATTGTAGATGATAAAGCTAGAGATATGAAAGAGGGAATTGAAATAGCAAGAAGTACTATTGAAAGTGGTAAGGCAAAACAAAAACTTGAGCAATTAATAAAAGTTTCAAATGCTTTAGCATAAGGAAAAGTAGTTTGCAAGAAAGATTAGAATTAAACTTAGAACAAATAGATAAACTTATAACTTTGTTAGAAGAAAAAATAAAACAAAAAGGTGATTGTGTTGTTTTACTAAGAGGTGATTTAGCAAGTGGTAAAACAACTTTAGTTAAAAATTTTGTAAAAAATAAATCAAGTGAAGATTTAGTAACTTCACCTACTTTTTCTATTCAAACTGTTTACTCAAATAATATATATCATTATGATGTTTATAATAAAGGCTTAGAAGAGTTTATCTCTTTAGGACTTTTAGAAGAGTTTGAAAAAAAAGGCGTGCACTTTGTAGAGTGGGGTGATAAAAGATTAGAAGAGCTACTTCTTTCATATGGTTTTAACGTAATTACTATTGAAATTGAAAAAACAGAAAATAAAAGGCAATATATAATTCATGCATAAGCTAGAGATAAAAGATATAACAAAAAAAATAAAAAAGACTCAAATTTTACATGGAATCTCTTTAAATATAAGAAGTGGAGAGATTGTAGGTCTATTAGGTCCTAATGGAGCTGGTAAAACTACTACATTTTATACAGTATGTGGGTTAGTTAAACCAACAAGTGGAGAAGTTTTTTTTGATGATATAAATATTACAAATCTTCCTTTACATCAAAGAGCATTAAAAGGAATAGGTTATTTACCTCAAGAGTCATCAATTTTCAAAGATTTAAGTGTAGAAGATAATCTTTTTTTAGCAGCTGAAGTTGTAACTGACAATAAAGATGAACAACACAGAAGAGTAGAAGAGCTTCTTGAGGTTTTTAATATTGAACCAATTAGAAAAAGAAAAGGTATCTCTTTATCAGGTGGTGAAAGAAGAAGAACAGAAATAGCACGAGCTTTAGTATCAAAACCTAAATTTTTACTTCTTGATGAACCTTTTGCTGGAGTTGATCCTATTGCTGTAAAAGATATTCAAGAGATAATTCATCAATTAACTTTAAGAGGAATAGGGGTTTTAATTACAGACCATAATGTAAGAGAGACTTTACAAATTTGTCATAGAGCATATGTAATGAAAAGTGGAAGTTTATTAGCTTCTGGAAAAAGCGAAGAGATAAAAAGTGATGGGAGTGTTAGAGAACACTACTTAGGAGAAGATTTTAACTTCTAAGCAGTGTAAGAAATAACTCTATTTCTTCCCTCTTTTTTTGCTTTGTATAAAGCCATATCAGCTTTTTTTATAAACTCTTCTTCATTATCACCTTCATGAAGAGTTGTTACTCCAAAACTTGCAGTAATTGATTTAGGAATTTCATCAGATTTAAAATCTTCTATTGCAAGTCTTATCTTTTCTGCAACTTTAATAGCTCCTTGAATATTTGTTTCAGGAAGTAAAACTAAAAACTCTTCTCCTCCCCATCTAACAACGGTATCATGCTCTCTTACACTTTTTGTAACAATATTTGCAATAAACTTAAGTACTTCATCTCCAATATTATGACCAAACTCATCATTAAAGTTTTTAAAAAAATCAATGTCAAAAAGTATTAAAGATAAATCATTTTCATATCTTTTATCTCTTCTTATCTCTTTTCCAAAGATTTCATGAAATTTTTGTCTATTAAAAAGTCCAGTTAATAAATCATGACTTGCTTGATACTCTAAAAGATTTGATTTCTCTTTTAATTCAGTAATATCAGTTAAGGATATTACAAAGTGTTCTCCATTGTGTTCATAATCATCAATATTTACTGTAAAAACTCTATCTATATCTTTATTATTAGCTATTTTAACAACTCTATCAACTTCATTTAAGTTTTGTAAATATTCAATCCAAGTTATATCTTTGCCCTCTAAAGTTTCAAGACTAAAAAAACCTCTTTCTTTTTTAAATAGTTTTGATACACATGAATGTTGTTTTAAAAACTCTTCTAAACTGTTTGTTTTAAAAAACTCTAAAAATTTCTTATTTACATTTGTTATTATATTTGAGCTACTAACAAATACTATATTATCTTGGGCATCCAAAATTGATTTTATTTTTTGAATACCTTCTTCAACTTTTTCTTCTAAAGATAGATTTACCTCTTCTAATTGACGTCTTAAAAAGATTGGTTCAACAGCTTTTATCATACTTTCAATTAATTGGTATAAATCAATAGGTTTCATAGCATATGCACTAACACCTACATCAATAGCTTTTTTTAAAAAATTAGGATCATTATGTGCACTTGTAATTACAATAGGAATCTCTGGACTTTTTTGTTTTATCTCTGCACACATTTCAAGACCACCCATCTTAGGCATATTTATATCAGTTACAATTAAATCAATATCTTGATTTTGCTCAAACTTTTCTAATCCTTCTTTTCCATCTTTTGCAACAATTATCTCTTTTACAATTGCTTTTATTGTTTTTCCAGTAAACTCTCTTACATCATTTTCATCTTCAACGTATAAAACTTTTATATTTTGTAGTATCTCTTTATTCATTTTTAGCCTTAGTTGAGTTGTTTATTTGTGGTGTTTCTTTTGGTGCAGAAAAGTAGTATCCTTGTGAATAATCTGCTCCTAAATCTTTTACTGTATTGAAAATATCCTCATTTTCTACATACTCTGCAATAGTTTTTAATCCTAAATTCTTTGCAAACTCTATTATTGTTTTTGTTATCTTATAAGAGTTTTTATCAACTACTACATTTTTAATAATTGAAGCATCAATTTTTAAATAATCAACATTCATTTTTAAAATATGTTCAAAATTTGAATATCCTGAACCAAAATCATCAATAGCAACTTTACACCCAAGATTTTTTATTTCATCAATAAACTTTATAAGTATATCGTAATTTTTTACACTTTCATCTTCTAAAATTTCAAAAACTACTTTGTTTTTTACATTATACTTTTTTAATTTTTTTCTTACATATTCAATAAATTTTGGGTCTTCAATATCTTCATATGAGATATTTATTGAAAACTCATAATCAAGTTTATCAAACTTTTTAAATGCTTTATCTAAAACAATTTTTGTTATTTTTGTGTATTGATTAGATTTCTTTGAAATATCTAAGAAAAAGAAAGGAGAGATTACTTTGTCTTCATCAATCATTCTAACTAAACACTCATATTTGTCAATTTGCATTGTTTTATTATTAATTAAAGGCTGATAATATACAATTATCTGGTCATTTGTAAGAGCATTTTTCAGTTTTTTAGTCCATTTCATATTGTTTTCATACTCTTGTAAATTGTCTAGCTGGTCATAAAACACTAGATAATCTTTATTGTCTTTTTTTGCAGCTTGTAAAGCCAAATCTGCAGTGATTAGTTTGTTGTTTTTAGTAGAAAAAGATATGCCTGCTTTTACTCTTGTATCAATTTCATATTGTTCATATGAAAAAACTTCTTTATATATCTTATCAATAATATTTTTAATAGCCATCAAAAAGTCATTTTTAGTAATATTCTCTCCTGTAATACAGTATGTATCTGAAGGAAACTTGTACAGTCTAATTTTTTTAAAATCTTTAATTACCTCATCAATTAAAAAAGATACTTGTTTTAATACCCAATCTCCTACTTTATTACCAAAAAAATCATTTATCTCCTTAAAAGAGTTAATATCAATAATTGCAAGTGAATTTATATCTATTTTTTCATGTTGTAGTTCATCAATTAATTTTGCTCTATTTGGTTTCTTTGTCAAATTATCTGTATATAAAAGATTTATTAGTTCATTTTTATACTCTATTTCATGGGTGATATCATCTAAAAAAATCAAATAATTTTTATCTTGTTTTAAATAGTTTGCTTGAATCTTATATATCTTCTCTTTTGTTTTTGTTTTTATTAATACTTTTGATTCATTTTGTTTATTTAGCTGTTCAAGCCAATTGCAATTTTTATCTTCAAAAAGATAACCTTGCTTTTTTTCAAAAAGATTAGCTACTTTTTTATACTTTTTATTTAACTCATCAAGAGTTTGTATTCCCATAACTTTAAAGAAATTTTTATTGGCAAAAAGAAAACTATCCTTATTTGTCAAAAAAATTGGAGTTGCAATATTATTTAAAATAATTGAAGAGAACTCTTTTTGTTTTATAAGCTCTTTCTCTTTTTCTCTAATTTTTACATAATGATTTATTTTAAATATTAATTTATTAAAAAATAGTGGTTTATATATAAAATCAAATACTTCAATACTATAAGCTACATCAAGATTTTGTGTATTTTGTATTATAAATATTACATCAATATCATTATTTAAACACTCTTTTGCAATCTTTATAGAGTTATTTAAATCTATATTAATAATAAGCAGATTTAAATCCATTTTTTTAGATAAAATTTCTTGCTCATCAAGCGTAAAATGTAGATTTAAATTTGATAATTCTTTTGTAGTTTTATTTCTTAGTTTTTTATCTTCAATAATTTCACTATCTGCTATTAAAACATCAAAGTGCATTAAGTACCTTATACTTTAAAATTACAGTTATTATATAAAAATACTCTTTAAAGTTATATTATCTATAAAATATGGCACTTAATGCATCAATATTGTTATTTTTTGAAGATTTTAAGAGCATTTTCCAAGTCTTCTTGAGTGTCAATTCCAAATGACCTAGATTCAACTTCTACCATAGAAATATTATACCCACTGTCAATTGCTCTTAATTGTTCTAGCTTTTCTATTTTTTCTAATTTTGAAGAGTTTAAAGAACAAAATTTATTTAAGCTTTTTTTAGTAAAACCATAAATTCCTAAATGACCATTGTAATTTGAGTTTTCATAATGATCTCTATGATATGGAATTTTTGCTCTTGAAAAGTATATAGCATTACTATTCTCATCTAAGACTACTTTCACATGATTAGGGTCATCTGCTAAATTTGAACTAATTTTTTTATAACAGCTTACAATCATTGTATCTTCATTGTTTTGTTTTACTTCTTTTACTCTATTTATTACTGCTTTTACAACTTCTGGCTCAATAAAAGGTTCATCTGCTTGAACATTTACAACTATTTCATCTTCTGGTAAATTAAGTTTATTAACTGCTTCATTTATTCTATCTGTTCCACTTTGATGACTATTTGAAGTTAACACAGCTTCAAACCCATGTGTTTTTGCCAAATCAAGTACTTCTAGTGAATCAGTAGCAATTACTACATTATCTAGTGCACTAACTTGCACAGCTGTTTTTATCACCATTGGAAGACCTAATATATCTACTAAAATTTTATTTTCAAATCTACTTGAGTTTAATCTTGCTGGAATTATAATCATTTTTTTCCTTTATATTGGTAGTGCTATTTTAAAAGTAGCACCGCTATTGTGATTTTTTACACTTATTTTTCCCATTAAGTGCATTTCTGTAATAATTTTACATGTATATAGTCCAAGTCCAACACCATGTTTAGACTCTTTTGTGGAGAAATATGGCTCAAAGATTTTATCAATAATATCATCTTTTATGCCTCCTGCATTATCACTTATTTCAAAATATATAGTATTATTTAAACAGTAACATGTAAGTTTTATTACACCATTTTTAATCTTATTTCTAAATATAGCCTCTTTTGCATTTACTAATATATTTACTAAAATTGTAGTTAATTCATTTTTATATGTGTTAAATACTGGTATATCTGTTACATCTTTTATAAAATCAATATCTTTTGATTCCGGGTCTTTTTTAAATATCTCTATTGCTTTTAAAACTACATCTTTTGCAATAACTTCTTCTTTTTCACTTTTTACTTGAATAAAACTTTGAAACTCTTCGATTGTATCAGATAGTTTTTGAGCATCATCTTTTATCTCCTTTAAAGTTTGAGCAAATGCATCACTATTATTTAAACCAAGAGAGATATCAAGTTCTAGTTTTTGGGCTCTAATTGAGATAATATTTAGTGGTTGTCGCCATTCATGGGATAACATTTGTAGTGTTTCTGTCATTATTGCTAATTTTGATTGCTGAACTAATATATTGTCTTTTTGTACTACCTCTTTTTGTAAAGATTTTGTTTCAACATCAAGATTTATCTCATTTGTTATATCAAACATTAATGAAGTGTAACCAGTAATATCACCATATTTGTTATATGTTGGTTTTACTTTTGTATCAATCCAAAATATTGTACCATTTTTTCTTTTTGCTTTTATTCTTCCATTCCACTCTTTAGAATTTTTAATTGAAGTTAAAATTTCACTAAAGATTCTATCATCTTCATCTGCTGATTTAATTATTGTATGGTGCTTATTTAAAAGCTCCTCTTCTTTGTATCCACTTAATGTTTGAAAAGCTAAACTAGTGTGTGTTATAAGTCCATCAATATTTACGTGATTTGAAGCAACATAACTATCTAAAATTTGGTCATCTGAAATCTCTTTTGTAATATCTTTAGTATTAATTACAAAAAGTTTTTTATTTAACATAGTTGATAGAGTAATTTTTAAATAGACTTTTTGTTTATCTTTTCTAATACATACAATATTTATATCTGATTCGTATCTATTTTTTAAATTTTTTTTCATTAGCTCAATAAATGCTCTTTTATAATCTTCTTGTATAAAGCTAATGAAATTTTTATCTTTTAATTCCTCTTTTTTATATCCTAAGATTGGGACAAAAGCATTATTAAAATATATAAATTTTCCACTAAAATCAATAATTCCTATTCCATCCCAAGAATTATTTATTATCTCTTTTAGTTCATCATTACTTCTTTTAAGCTTAGTAATATCGTACTCTTCTGACATATAAAACCTTATTTTTAGTATTGATATTATATTATAAAAACTTTAAAAATTTATAAGTAGGTAATATGAAGAAAACAATAACAGTTATAGATACATTCGGGTTTTTATTTAGAAGTTATTATGCACTTCCTCCTTTAAAATCAAAACAAGGTTTTCCAACTGGATTATTAACAGGATTTATGAATTTTATTGCAAACATAGGAAAAGATTTTCATACTGATTATTTAGTATTTGCTTTAGATTCAAAGGGTGATACTTTTAGAAATGAGATTTATAGTGAATATAAAGCTCACAGACCAGATGTTCCAGAAGATCTTTTAAAACAACTTCCTGTTGCGATTGATTGGATTGAAAAAATGGGCTTTCAAACAGCTTCAAGAGTAGGTTTTGAAGCAGATGATATTATAGCTTCTATTGCCCATGATGCAAAAACAAAAGATTTGGAAGTAAGAATAGTAAGTCATGATAAAGATTTATATCAATTAATTGATGATGATACAATCTATTTATTTGACCCAATAAAAAAAACAGTAATAAATGAAGATAAATGTCTTGAAAAATATGGAGTTTCTCCAAAGCAGTTTACTGATTATCAAGCACTATTAGGTGATAGTGCAGATAATGTACCTGGAGTTAAAGGTGTAGGTGCAAAAACTGCACAAGCATTAGTTAGTCAATATAATACAATTGAAAATATTTATGAGAATTTAGAAAATATTGAAAAAACAAGATGGAAAAACCTATTAGAAGCAAGTAAAGAGATGGCTTTTATTTCAAAAGAGCTCGTTACTTTAAAAGTAGATTGTCATGTACTTGATGAAATAGACAAATTTACTCTTCCAAAAGAAAACCCAATTTTAAAAATTGCAGATACTTTAGTTGAATATGATTTAAATAGAATTATTGATAGAGTAAATAAAGATGGTTTAAACTATAAAACAAAAATTCCTCAAAAAGAAGAGAAGCTTTTATTTGATTCAGTACTTCTTAATACAAAAGAAAAATTATTTGATGTATTAAACTCTATTAAAAAAGATTCTATTGTAGCTTTTGATACGGAAACTACTGATTTAGATACAAAAGATGCAAAAATAGTTGGTTTCTCATTTAGTTTTGAAGAAAATAAAGGTTACTATGTACCAATAGGACACTTCTATTTAGGTGTTTGTGAACAAATAAGTTTAGAAGATGCAAAAGAGGCTTTAATTAAATTAAATGAGTTTAACTTAGTTGCTCAAAACTTTAAATATGATTATGAAATAATAAAAGTTAATTTTGATTTACAGATGAATTTATACGCAGATACAATGATTATGTCTTGGCTTTTAAATCCAAGTTCAAAACTAGGACTTGATGCAAAAGCAAAAGAGTATTTTAATCATACAATGGTAGCTTTTAAAGATTTAGTAAAAAAAGGTGAAAACTTTTCTAGTGTTGAAGTTGAAAAAGCTTGCATATATGCAAGTGAAGATGCTGTTATTACTTTAAAACTATTTAATAAACTAAAACAGACTTTTAACTCTTTAAACTTGAATTATCTTTTTGAATTAGGACAAACATTAGAGTTTGAATTTACAAAAGTATTAGCTTATATGCAAGAGAATGGAATAAAAATAGATATTTCTATTTTAGAAGAATTAAAAGAAAAAAGTCTTAAACATTTACAAGAGTTAACTAACTCAATTTATGAGCTTGCACAGTGCGAATTTAATATTAACTCTCCTAAACAGTTAGGTGAAGTTCTTTTTGATAAACTTGGCTTAACAGCTTCTAAGAAGACTAAAAGTGGTTATAGTACAAATGAAATGGTTTTACAAAAACTCTATAAGGAACATAAAATAATTCCATTACTTTTAGATTACAGAGAATCACATAAATTGCAATCAACTTATATTGAGCCACTTTTAAACCTAGCTAAACAAAGAAATAATAGAAGGATATATACTTCATTTTTACAAACAGGCACGGCAACAGGAAGATTAAGTAGTAAAAATCCAAATCTTCAGAATATACCAGTTAAAAGTGAAGCTGGTGCATTAATAAGAAGTGCTTTTATTCCAAAAGAAGGTTTTAGTTTAGTTGGTATTGATTATTCACAAATAGAATTAAGACTACTTGCTCATTTTAGTGAAGATGAAGCTTTGCTTGAAGCATTTAATAATAATTTAGATATTCATAATCAAACAGCAATTAAAATATTTGGCAAAGAAGAAGCAAGCTCAAAAAGGGCAATTGCAAAATCAATTAACTTTGGATTAATTTATGGTATGGGAAGTAGAAAACTTGCAGATACTTTAGGTATAAAAACAAAAGAAGCAAAAAGTTATATTGAGTCATACTTTCAAGCTTTTAAAAGTGTAAAAGATTATTTAAAATCAATTGAAGATTCTATATTAGAAACGGGCTATGTGGAAACTTTATTGAAAAGAAGAAGAGTTTTTGATTTTGATAGTGCAAACGGTATGCAAAAGGCAGCCTTTTTAAGAGAAGGTGTAAATACTAAATTTCAAGGAAGTGCAGCAGACTTAATTAAGCTATCTATGCTTAAAATATGGCAAAAGTATAAAAATAATGATGACATAAAAATGCTTTTACAAATACATGATGAACTAATTTTTGAAATAAAAAATGAAAAAATAGAAGAAATAGGTGAGGACTTAGTTGAAATTATGGAGAACATTGTTGAACTAAAAATTCCTTTGAAAGTGTCAAAAAATATAGGAAAAAGTTGGCAAGAGTTAAAATAATAGAGAAAATGTAAATTTTATTTATTTATAAATAATTTTTCTTTGACAAATGTAATAAAATTTGCTATTATTTTAAACAAAAATTAATATCAAAGAGTAAAAGATGTTAAAAAATGAAAAAAATATAAGAAAACTTTACAATGCAAAGCTGCTTGTAATTAGTAATGATGACAATGTTAAAATAACAATCGAAAATGAATTTGATGATTATTTTAAAGAGCTAAAACTAGTTAGAGGTTCTAAAGAAGCTATTGATTTAGCTACTTCTAATAGTTTTGATTTGGTTATAATTGATACTAATGTAAAAGATTATAGTTTTGCGCAAATCTGTGCAGAGATTTCAAATAAAGCTACAAGCTTACCTAAAATTATTATTTCTGATGAAGAGAATAATGATGATATTGTAACTGCAATAAACTGTAGCGCATATACTTTTATGTCTAAACCATTAAGAGTGAAAGATGTAAAACTTGCAATTATTATGTGTTTGAACCAAACAAAAAGAGGCGATAAAATTGAGTTTCAAAATGGAATCTATTTTGATGAGTATAGAGACCAATTTTTTAGACCTGGTGGCGTGCTAATTGACTTTACTAGACTTGAAAAATCGTTTATAAAACTTCTAATTGAAAAACGTGGTGAAATTGTTGATTACGATACTATTAAAGATGTAGTATGGAAAGGTAAAAATATGTCTATTTATACAATGAGAAACATTGTAAATAAAATTAGACAAAAAACTTACTATGAAATAATTAAAAATCATTCAAATAAAGGTTATGTTTTGGAGGAGAATCAAAAGTAATTTTGAGCTAAACATATGGAAGAAAAAATACTTTCTAAGGAAGAACTAATTAAACTTTTCCAGGATGAAAAAATTATTGATACTGGAAAAGGCTGGATAATGGATGATAAAGAAGTTGAAATTATCGCTCTTCACGATATAGATCCAAAATTTCTTCAAGATGTAACAAATGCAAAATTTTATAAACTAATAGTTAAAGGAAATTGATGTCACACTGCCCATTTTGTAAGAAAAAGATTGCTATGAGCAAAGCTTTTTGCTCAAGAAGTTGTAAAGAGAACTATTTTCAACTTATTTCAATACAAGTACCAAAACCTTTTTTAAAAAGAATTTTTGTCTTCTGTAATCCTGAACAAAGAGAAAAAGAGATAGAAGAGTTTGCAAATAGACATGGATGGAGATTAGACCTTCTAAAAAATAAAATTGATGAACTAGCAATCGAATATGGGTACAGAGAAGAAAACTGATGACTCATTAGAGTTGGAGTTATTAAAAGAGAGTACACTTCTATTTATTGAAAATAATAAAGAAGTATTAGAAGAAGTAGCAGAATTTTTTAAAACATATTTTAAAGAAGTTTTAACTGCTTCAAATAAAGATGAAGCATTAGAACTTTATACAGATAAAACAAATAAGATTGATATAATATTAACTGACTTAGATTTAGATGATACTCAAGGCTTAGAATTACTTACAAAGATTAGAGAAATTTCATTAGATATTCCAATTGTTTTAACAACACAAAACTCAAATACACAAACTTTAGAAAAAGTTATTTGTTTAAAAATATCAAATTATATACTAAAACCAATTAAAAATATCACTACAATTAAAATATTAAATCAAATAATTGAAGAGAATTACAATAAAAGATTAGTAAATATTCAAAAAAGAGAATTAGAAGTATATAAAGATATATTAGACAAAGAAAACTTAGTAAGTGAAACAGATGTAGAAGGTGTTATTACTTATGCAAATGATATATTTTGTGAGGTTTCAGGATATACAAAAGATGAGTTAATAGGACAACCTCACAATATAGTAAGACACCCTGATAATTCATCAAAAATTTTTGAGACTCTTTGGGATACTATTAAATCTGGTGAAGTTTGGAAAGGAAAGATTAAAAATAGAGCAAAAGATGGTAGTTCATATTATGTGAAATCAACAATTTTTCCTATTTTCGACGAGAGTGGAGAAATAAAAAAATATGTAGCTAGTAGATTTTTAGTTACAGAAGATGAAGAAGAAAAACAAACATTAAAAAGATATATTCTTCAACAAAAATCACAAAAAGTAAAATATGAACAAGATTTAGAAAATAAGTATCAAGATATGCTAAAAGAAGCATTAGATGCAAAAGAGAGAAGTATTACATCTTTTGTAAGTGAACTTCAAAAAGAGATTAAAGTTCTTCGTTCTAGAATTAATGATGATAAAGGAAGAATTTTAAATTTAGAGCATAAATTAAGTGATTCTTATAAAAAAGCAGAAAAAGACCATGAGGACTTTTTAGAAAAACTTTCAAAAATGAGAACTACAACTAGAATAAGTTATGAAAGATATGAAAGATTTAAAAAACTAAATGAAAGTTTAAAAGAGAAGTTAGCTAAAGCTCAAGAATCAATAAAAGTATATCAAGAATACATTGAAGAGTATAGACATAAGATTGATGATTTAAATGATGTAATTAAATCTTATGAAGATGATAAGAAAAAAGCAGAAGCTAAGAAGTAGCTTTGCTTTTTTTTATTTTTATATAAATAAAAATTGATAATAATGCAAAAAATGATGATTGAAGCATTCCCATTGTTAACCAATCATCATATAAGAATCCTAGCTGTATATCTGGCTGTCTAAATATTTCTGCTACTATTCTTGCCACAGAGTATAAAACTCCATATAATAAAGCTAATTGTCCATCAAAGGATTTATATTTTCTAATAATAACTAAAATAATAAAAATTAAAAGACCCTCTAGTATTGCTTCATAAAGTTGAGATGGATGCCTTAATACACCATTTACATATATTCCCCAAGGAACATCTGTAACTCTTCCTACTAATTCTTGATTAAAAAAGTTTCCAATTCTTCCAAATATATATCCAGCTGAAACACCAATAACAGCAATATCTGCTAAGAAGAAAAATGATACTTTGTTTTTTTTACAAAATAGATATGAAGCTAAAATAAATCCAATAACAGCTCCGTGGTAACTCATTCCTGCAATTCCTGTAAACTCTCCATTTACAAATGGATTAAATATTTGCCAAGGATGTGTTAAATAATATATAGTATTTGGGTCATAAAAGATTATATATCCAAGTCTTGCACCTAATATCACACCAATTTCTGCCCACCAAATATATGAATCAAATGTATCTTGTTTAATAGGTATTTTATCATGTTTAATAAACCATTTTGCTACTATTATTGCACTTATTAAAGCTAAAGCATACATTATTCCATACCAATGTACTGCAATTTGTCCTATATTAAAAGCAACAGGGTCAAAAGTTGAATATATATTTTGCCAATACTGCATACTTTAATCTAATGCCTCTGCAATTAATTCAATAGGATTTTTAAATTCAACTTCATTAACTTTACCTTGATGTAAAGCATTTGTAAGTTGCATTCTACATGCTGAGCATTCAGCACTTACTACTTGTGCTTGTGTTTGTTTAATCATTGCAGCTTTTGGCAATCCAGCAGCTTTTGCAAACTCATATTTTTCTGTTTGCATAGTTACCCCACCAAAACCACAACATCTATTTGGGTCACTCATCTCTTTTATTACATAATTATTAGAGAGTAAATTTCTTGGTTCTTTCCATACTCCTTGCATCTTTTTAGCATGGCATGGATCATGATATGTAATAGTTTTTTCAAATTTTTTATTAGAGTTTTGTAGTAATTCATTTAACTTAGTATTATTTTCTAGCCATTTTGTAGCCATATATACTTTTTTAGCAATTTTACTAGCTCTTTCTTTCCATTGAGGTTGATTATGCAAATAGTGTTCCCAATCTTGGTTTATCATTGCACTACATGTTGCTTCTGGAATAACAATTGCATCAACATCATCAATCCAAGTTTCAAAGTATTCAATGTTCTTTTTTACTAAATAATCAACAGTATCAAAATCACCAGTAAAATAAGCAGGTGCACCACAACAAAGCTGTTTTTTAGGTATAAAAATATCTAAATCAAGCTTTTGTAATATTTTTACAAGTGAATCTCCTGTATTTGTATAAGTATAGTTACTCATGCACCCAATAAAGATTGCAACTCTATTTTTTTTGCCTTCTTCCTCTTTTTTATTTTTTGCATAGATATTTTCTGGATACTTTTTTAGAAAACTTTTACTATCTGCAAAAGGTAAGGCTCTATCTTTTTTAACTATTGGCAAAGAAAATCTTGGAAGTGCAGACTGTTTTTTTTCATCAAGCTTAAGTGCACATGTTTGAAACATCCATCCAAGTTTCGATAGAAAATCCATAGTTCTTCTATGTCTTAGAAGAAAAAAGAATAGTTTCTTATACCATGCAAGTCCATATTTTTTTGCAATATCACTTCTTACTTGTTCTATAATCATATCAGTAGGAAGATCATTTGGACAGGCTTCTACGCAGTTAGTACATAAAAAACAGCTTTCAAAAATGTCTTTTGCATTTTTATCAAGTTCAAGTTCATCTCTTTTGTAAGCACCTAATAAATCAATAAAACCCCTTGGACTTGTCGTCTCATCTTGATTTATATTGAAAATAGTACATACAGGTTTACATTTACCACACTTTACGCAATCATCACTTATTGTTGTATAATCAAATTTATTATTCACTTTTTATAAACCTTTTATTATTTAAAAAAATTATTATTTCATAAAAGAAGTTAATATACTAAAATATTAGTTAATATTTGATGAATTGTAGTAAAGAAAAAAGCTTTAATAAAGTAGATTTCTAAGACTAAATAGTCTTAGAAAATCTTCTTTTATTTTCAGGAACCTTTTTAAGATATGCATCAAATGGCATACAGATATTTCTTATTAGCATTGTTCCAGTAGGAGAAACTTGAATTTTTTCATCATTAATACATAAAAGTTCAGCTTCAATAAATTCATTAAGTTGTGGCAAGTCATGTTTAAAATACTCTTTAAAATTAATATCAAATTTTTTCTCAACTCTTGGAATATTTAATGAAAAATTACTCATAAGTTCCATAATTACAAATTGTCTAATTTCATCATCTTTGCTTAATTTATACCCTTTAAATGTAGGTAAAATTCCTTCATCTAAAGCTGTTTCATAAGATTTTAAATCTTTGTAGTTTTGTGCATAATAATCTACACCATTTCCAATTGATGTAAGACCAATTCCTATTAAATCTGCACCACCTTTAGTTGTATAACCTTGAAAATTTCTATGAAGTTCACCTTTTTCAATAGCTTTAAATAGCTCATCTTCTGGTTTTGCAAAGTGATCCATTCCTACCATTTTATAGCCATTTGTTGTAAAAAAATCAATTGTATCTTTTAAAATAACTAATTTTTCACTTGCAGGTGCAAATGTTGATTCATCAAATTTTCTCATAGTTTTCATAAGCCAAGGTACGTGAGCATAGTTAAATACTGCTAATCTATCTGGATTTAACTTTATTACTTGTTCTATTGTATTATGAAATGATTTAGCAGTTTGATGAGGAAGTCCATAAATTAAATCAATATTAATAGATTTAATCCCTGCATCTCTAGCTATTTGCATCACATTTTGTGTTGTTTCATAAGGTTGAATTCTATGAATAGTTTTTTGTACTTGTGGGTCAATATCTTGAACTCCAAAACTTAATCTATTAAATCCACCTTCTTTTAATGCATCCATGTGCTCTTTTGTAAAAAATCTTGGATCAACTTCACAAGATATTTCAGCATCATCACTAAAGTTTACAAAAGTTTGTTTCAACATAGAAATAACTTCTCTTAACTGTTCAGGAGAAAAAAACGTTGGAGTTCCTCCTCCAAAGTGCATTTGCGTTACAACTCTTGAAGTATTTAAATGTTTTTTTAATATTTCAAGCTCTTTTTTTAAATATTGTAAATATCTTACTTTTTTGTCCTCTTTAGATGTAAAAATTACATTACATCCACAAAAATAACAGGCACTTCTACAAAAAGGAAGATGTATATATAAAGATAAGTTTCTATTATCATCTTGATTTTTGTAAAACTCTATTAAATCTTTGTGAGTAAACTCTTCACTAAATTCTGGAGCCGTTGGATATGAAGTATATCGTGGTCCAGGTCTTGAATATTTTTCAAATTTTTTAAAATCTATCATACTATTTATCTCTTTGTTTATCTAGCCAAACCATTACACCTTTTTGTGCATGTAGTCTGTTTTCTGCTTCTTGGAAAATTAGACTTTGTGGTCCTTCTATAACATCTTCGCTTACTTCATAACCTCTATATGCAGGTAAACAGTGAAGGAATATTGCATTTTCATGGGCTAATTTCATCATCTCATTATCTACAATATAACCATCAAAATCTTTTACTCTTTTCTCTTTTTCATCTTCTTGTCCCATTGATACCCAAGTATCAGTTGTAACAACAGTTGAACCTTCTACTGCTTCTTTTGGATTATTTGAAATAACTATTTTTGCACCTGAGTTTTTAGCTTCATTTAAAGCATTTTCTAAAATTGTATTATCTACTTCATAACCCTTTGGTGTTGCAATTCTTAATTCAAACCCTAATTTTGCAGCCATATTTAACCATGAATGAGCCATGTTATTACCATCACCAATATACGCAACAACTAAGTCTTTATCTAAGCCTGCTTCTTGTATAGTCATATAATCAGCCATCAATTGAACTGGGTGAAATTCATTTGTTAATCCATTGATTACGGGAACTTTTGAGTATTTTGCAAACTCTTCTAGTTTAGATTGTTCAAATGTTCTAATCATAACCATATCAACCATTCTTGAAATAACTCTACTTGTATCACTCATAGGTTCGCCTCTACCTAATTGAATATCATTAGATGATAAAAATAGTCCTACTCCACCTAATTGATAGATACCAGTTTCAAAACTAACTCTTGTTCTTGTACTACTTTTTTCAAAAATCATTCCAAGTGTTTGTTTTGGCATATACTCTTTAAAAACTCTATTTTTTGTTTCTGTTTTTATCTCTTTTGCAAGATTTAGAATCTCTAAAATCTCATCTTTTGTATAATCTGCTAATGTTAAAAAATGTCTCATATTATTTACCTTTATAATGTAAAGCAAATATTATATATAAGTTGTGTTTATTTGTTTCTTAATTAACTTTTTAGAAAAATTTTTTTTTAAAAAAAACTCTTTCAAAGTATGAATAAAACGCTACAAAGCCCGTGAAATAACACTTTAGTGACTTTTGATGTTATTGCTATTTAAGAGATACTGTCTTAAAATTCCACATATTAAAAAGGAATGAAAATGATAAAAGAAGTATTAAAAAGAGATGGAACAACCAAAGAGTTTCATAGTTTTAAAATTGAAGATGCAATCAAAAAAGCATTTAAAAGTGTAAATACAAAATATGATAAAACAATTTTTTTTAATGTATTAGAACTTTTAGAGCAAAAAAGAGTGATTGCAGTAGAAGATATTCAAGACTCAATAGAAAAAGAACTTTACAAAGCTAGATATTTTGAAGTAATGAAATCTTTTATGCTTTATAGACATATGCATAAAATGCAAAGAGAGCATGTTTTAGGGCTAGATAAAGATACAACTTATATCAACTGTACTCAAACTATTCAAGAGTATATTAATAAAACTGATTGGAGAATTAATGCAAACTCTAATACAGGGTATTCTCATGCGGGTTTAATTAATAATAGTGCAGGAAAAGTAATTGCAAACTATTGGCTAGATAAAATTTACTCAAAAGAAGAGGGGTACGCCCATAGAAATGCCGATTATCATATTCATGACTTAGATTGCTTAAGTGGATATTGCGCGGGTTGGAGTTTAAGAGTATTATTAGATGAAGGTTTTAATGGTGTAAGAGGTAGAGTTGAGAGTAATGCCCCAAACCATTTTAGAGAAGCTTTAGGACAAATGGCAAACTTTTTAGGAATACTACAAAGTGAGTGGGCTGGTGCACAAGCATTTTCTTCTTTTGATACATATTTAGCACCTTATGTATTTAAAGATAAGCTATCTTTTTCAGAAGTTAAAAAAAATATTAGAAGTTTTATTTATAATTTGAATGTTCCTGCAAGATGGGGACAAAGTCCTTTTACAAATGTAACTATTGATTGGACTGTACCTGAAGATTTAAAAGATCAAATTCCAACAAAGAAGCAAGTACACCTTTTAAAAGATTTTTATGATGAAGACTTGTATGAAGCAATTAAACAAAAAGGTTATACAAGCTTTGAAGAGTTAACATATAAAGATTTCCAAAAACAGATGAATATGATAAATAAAGCATATTATGAAGTTATGACAGAAGGTGATAAAACAGGACAACCTTTTACCTTCCCAATTCCAACGGTAAATATTACTGAAGATTTTGATTGGTATGGTGAAAATACTGATATATTATTTGAAAATAGTGCCAAAATTGGAAGTTCATATTTTCAAAATTTTATTGGTAGCCAATACATAAGAGATGAAAATGGAAATTTGGTTCCAAATGAAAAAGCTTATAAACCTGGGCATGTAAGAAGTATGTGTTGTAGATTGCAATTAGACTTAAGAGAACTTCTTAAAAGAGGTGGAGGTCTTTTTGGTAGTGCTGAAATGACTGGAAGTATAGGTGTAGTTACTATAAATATGGCAAGATTAGGGTATGTTTATAAAAATGACAAAGAGGGACTTTATGAAAGATTAGATGAGTTGATGCAACTTGCAAAATCTACATTAGAAAAGAAAAGAGAGTTTATACAAACACTATATGATAGAGGACTTTTCCCTTATACTAAAAGATATTTACATCATTTTAATAACCATTTTTCTACTATTGGGATTAATGGTGTAAATGAAATGATTAAAAACTTTTTTGATTTAAAAGAGGATATTTCATCTCAAACTGGTATGCAGTTTGCCCATGAAATTTTAGACCATATGAGAGAAAGAATGGTAGAGTTTCAAGAACAAACAGGAAATTTATATAATTTAGAAGCTACACCAGCTGAAGGTACAACATATAGATTTGCAAAAGAAGATAAAAAGAGATTTAAAGATATTGTTCAAGCAGGGTTTGATAAAAATATTTATTATACAAACTCTTCTCAATTACCAGCAGATTTTACAGATGATATTTTTGAAGCATTAGATTTACAAGATGAGTTACAATGCAAATATACAGGTGGAACAGTACTTCACTTATATATGAGAGAAAGAGTAAGTTCAGCGGAAGCTTGTAGAAAGTTGATTAAAAATGTAATATCAAACTACAAGTTACCTTATATAACAGTTACTCCAGTTTTCTCTGTATGTCCAACACATGGATATATAAGTGGAGAATTTGAGTATTGTCCAAAATGTGATGAAGAAATTTTAAAAAAGGAGTTAGAAGAATGGAAAGTTACAGAATACCAAAACATTTAGAGGATAAAAGAACAAAGTGTGTTGTTTACACAAGAGTAATGGGTTATCACAGACCAGTAGAAAGTTTTAATATAGGAAAAAAAGGTGAGCATAAACAAAGAGTTAAATTTATCGAAAAAAATAATATATGATATTACTCGGTTTACAACTTTAGATTATAAAGACAATTTATCTTGTATTGTATGGTTTATATCATGCAATATGAGATGTCAATACTGTTATAATAGTGATATTGTTTTATCTAAAGAAGGAAATTATGAGATTAAAGAATTATTTAGTTTTTTAGAGAAAAGAGTAGGGCTTTTAGATGCTGTTGTTTTAAGTGGTGGTGAAGCTACTATGCATAATCTTGAGCCAATTTGTAAACAAATTAAATCAATGGGATTTAAAATTAAACTTGATACAAATGGAACAAATCAAAAACTTTTAAAAACTTTAATAGACAATGGGTATATTGATTATATTGCATTGGATTTTAAAGCACCTAAAAATAAGTTTGAAGATATAACTAAAACAAAACAGTATGAAAAGTTTATAGCTAGTTTAGAGTATTTAATCAAAACAAATTTTGATTTTGAAACTAGAGTGACTTTACATGAAGATTTACTAGATGAAAATGATATAAATGAAATAATTGATGTTTTAATAGACAAAGGCTACAATAATAGCCTTTATATCCAAAATTTTTTAGATGTTCCAAACTTTGGAAATTTAAGTGAGTCTAAAAAATATATAAACAAAGATTTAATAAGTGATAAATTAAATATTGTTTGGAGAAATTAAATATCCTTGACCTGAAATATTTTTTATTAAAGTTTTAGAAGTTTTTGCTCTAAATCTTTTAATAAATGTTCTTAATCTCTCATCTGTTGCTTCTTCTTTTTCCCATAAAGTATCTTTAATTTTTTCAATTGAAACTATATTGGGATGATTTTTAATTAGTAAATATAAAAAATCTTTTTCTCTTTTTGTTAAACTTACAATTTTATCTTCTTTATCAAAAAGATTAAATTTATTCTTATCAAAATATAATTCATCAGATAGTCTTACAACTCTTTTTTTATCTAATTTTATTGCTAAAGTTTCAAGATATGTTAATACTTCATCTGGATCAAATGGTTTAATAAAATATTTTGTAATCCCTATATCAATTGCATTTAGTAGCTTTTCTTTTTCTGAAAAAGCACTAAGTACTATAACAGGAATATTCTCATCAAACTCTTTAATTTTCTTAGTCATTGCTAAACCATCGAGTTTTGGCATCATAATATCTGTAATTACAATATCTGGCTTTATTGATTTTACTTTTTCTAGTCCTTCTTCTCCATCTTTTGCAAGTGTAAAGCTAAAAAAATAATCTCCTATTGCATCTTTTAAAAGTTTTGCAATATTTGGTTCATCTTCTACAAGTAGAACTTTAAACTCTTTTAATATGTTTTCTGACACAGATATCTCCTAATTTAATTGGTAATTAAAACAAAATTATAGAATTTTTTTTTAAAAATGAGATAAAAGTAAAAAATAACAAAAACTTATAGGCATAAAATAACTTGAAATAAAGCTCAATTTATGGTACTTTATAACTAAATAGAAAAATTTTATAGAATAGTTTTAAAAAATAGACTATAATACTATTATTGATTTCACACAAAGAGGATAAAATGCACGTAGGTTTTATTATTGAACACTGGGATAATATTGAACCTTTAAAAAGTTCTACAATATTGATTATTAAAGAGTGTATTAAAAGAGGACATAAAGTTTCAGTGCTTTATACAAATAATTTAACTGTAAGAAATAATATTGTTCATGGTTTTATTCAAACAATAAAAGAGATGGATAAGATTCCTGATAATATTGTATCTTTTTATAAAAAAGTTGATTTTGAAAAAAAGTTAACATCTCTTCATGCTTTTGATTGCATAATGTTAAGAAAAGACCCACCTATTAATCCATTGGTGCTAAATTTTTTAGATGCAATAAAAGATGAAACAGTTATTATAAATGATGTAGATGGAATAAGAAAAGCAAATAATAAATTATATACAACAACTTTTCACGACCCAAATAATAGTTTTTTGCCAGTAACTCATGTATCAGGAAGTAAAAAATATATTAATAAAATTATTGAAGATTCTCCTGATGAGAAACTAATTTTAAAACCATTAGATGGTTCTGGAGGAAAAGGTGTAATTGTATTAGAAAAAAATGCAAAATCAAATATAAACTCACTTTTAGATTTTTATGTAGATAAATCAGGAGATAAATATGTTATTCTTCAAGAGTACATAAAAGGTGCAGAAAATGGTGATGTTAGAGTTCTAATGTTAAATGGAAAATTTATTGGAGCATATAATAGAAAACCAGCACAAGGAGAAATAAGAGCAAATATACAAGCTGGTGGAACGGCACATAAATATGAACTTACTGATAGTCAAAAGAAAGTATGTAGAAAAATAGGTACTAAGTTGTTAGCAGATGGTTTGTATTTTGTTGGGTTAGATATGATTGGTGATAAAATATTAGAAGTAAATGTTCTAAATCCTGGTGGTATTACAAATATTAATAGATTAAATAAATTAAAACTTCATCAAAATGTAGTGGATTTTTTAGAAGAAAAAGTTGATGAAAAAATAGAAAAGAGGGCAGAATTAGAGTATTTACTTAAAAGACTTAATGAACTTAGAGAGTAGTTTATTATGAATGCACAAATGAAAAACGAAACTGAAAAGTCAACATTACTTGCTGCTTTAGTTGTTGATTTGGTTAGGGTTATTAGAAACGAAAAAGATTTTCAAAAAGCAGCAAAAATTGTTATAGAAAATAATATAACTATGACAGAAATTGTAAGTCGTACTTTAAGGTTATCTGTTTTTGATATAGCAAAATTAAGTGATACAGTTATTGAATTAAAAAAGTAAGGTTATAACCTTACTTTTTCTCACAAATAGTTCTTATTTCATATTTTCCTGTTCTATAGTTTAAAGCTTTTTCTTGTTTAAACTTATAGCCTTTTTTAATACAATCATTTTTTGCTAATTTTGAAATATCTTGGCTACAACCTAAAAAAATAAATATACTTGTTAAGATTAAAAAAACTGTAGTTTTCATTATAGCCTCCTTCATATAATATAACTATACTATATGAAGGTAGCAAAATGGTGTCAGAAATAATTATAAATAATTTTAAAGTGGAATATTAATTGTAAATAGCAAACCTTTGTTACTATTCTTAGCAAATATTGTTCCATTTAAACTTTTTTCAATAATTAATTTTGACATAAAAAGTCCTAGTCCTGTGCCATTACTTTGATGTTTTGTTGTAAAATATGGTTCAAAAATCTTATCTAAAGTCTTTTCATCAACTCCCTTTGCATTATCACAAAAAGTAACTTGTGCAAAATTTGCCGACTCAATTTCAACTTCTTTGATACTAATATTTATCACTCTGTTTTCTATATTTTTTTTGTTAAATGCGTGTGCTGAGTTTTGTAAAAAATTAATAATAACTTGTGAAAATTCATTTGATACTCCAAAAACTTCAATATCTATATACTCTTTTTGTATTTGAATATTCTCTTTTTGGATAAGCTTTCTTGTGATATTTAAACTCTCATCAATTGAATTTTTTAAATTAAACTTCTGTTTTTCTTTATTAGGATTAAAAAAGTTTGAAAAGTCATCAATAGTTTGAGACATATTTGCAATAATCTCTTTGCTATCTTTGTAATACTTTTCAAGTTCATCAAACTCTTGTTTAGTTGCTGATTTTTTTAAATTAAATAGTGCAAGATTTAATTCTGTTAAAGGCTGTCTCCATTGATGAGCTATATTTGCTAACATCTGTCCTAAACTTGCCATTCTTGATTGCCAAAAAAGGATTTTTTGTTTTTGTTTATTTTTTTCTATTTCGCTTTTTACTCTTTGCTCTAAAGTTTGATTTAGCTCTTTTAACTGTTTTGTTTGTTCTTGAACTCTCATTTCTAAAGTTTTATTTAAAAGTTTTAACTCTTTATCTTTTTTTTCTAAATCTTTTTTTAGTTCAACTTCTTGTGTTACATCATAACGAATTGCAATAAACTCTTTTATATTTCCATCTTTATCAAGAATAGGTGTAATTGTAGTATTTAAGTAAACACTTCTTCCATCTTTTGTAAGGTTTTTAACAGTAGATTTGTAGGTTTTTTTGTTATGTTTTATTGTTTCCCAAAGATTTTTAAAGTGTTCACTAGGAATATCAGGGTGTCTTACGATATTGTGATTTTTCCCTAATAATTCCTCTTTTGAATAACCAGATATTTTACAAAACTCATCATTAACAAAAGTAATTATTCCATCAATATCTGTTTTTGATACAATATTACTATTTTCTATTGCTTCTTGATAAGTACTTTTAGGCATATTTAATTCTTATTTAAATATTCGCAAGCCTCTTTGGCATGATAAGTTATAATAATATCTGCACCAGCTCTTTTAAAACCTACTAGTGTTTCAATCATAACTTTTTCATAATCTACTAAACCTGCATTACCTGCATTTTTAAGCATTGCGTATTCACCACTTACATTATATGCACATAAAGGTAGATTTGAACTATTTCTTACATCTCTAATAATATCCATAAAAGCAAGTGCTGGCTTAACCATTAATATATCAGCTCCTTGTCTTTCATCTTCAAGTGATTCTTCAAGAGCTTCTAATCTGTTTGCAGAATTCATTTGATATGTTCTTCTATCTCCAAAAGAAGGAGTTGACTCAGCAACATCTCTAAATGGTCCATAATAAGCACTTGCAAATTTTGTAGAATAAGCCATGATTGGTAGATTTTCAAAACCATTTGCATCAAGAGTTGTTCTTAATACTTCAATAATACCATCCATCATACCACTAGGCGCAATCATATCAGCACCTGCTTTTGCATGAACTAAGGCTTGTTGTGCAGATAGCTCTAAAGTTTTATCATTGTCAACTGTTTTTGTAACAGGGTCTAAAATTCCACAATGTCCATGGTCTGTATATTCACAAAAACATAAATCAGTTGCAATAAACATATCTGGAAGTTTTTGTTTAATCGCTTTTATTGTTCTTGCTATAATACTTTCATCACAAAGACATTCGCTTCCAACAGAGTCTTTTACATCTGGAATACCAAAAAGAATAATAGATTTTAAACCAATTGAATAGATATATTCACACTCTTTTATTATTTCATCTATACTCATTTGAAATACACCAGGCATTGATTCAACTTCTGTTTTAATATTTGTACCTTCTTTTACAAATAATGGATAAATAAAATCATTTTTTGAAAGAGTATTCTCTTGAACCAGATTTCTTAAGTTTTCATTAATTCTTAATCTTCTAAATCTTTTAAACATTTTATACCTTTATTTATATCAAATTAAAAAAGAATCTAAATAAGTTACGTATATTTTTTCTATTTTAATTTGGTATTTGTTATAATCGTGGTTATTTTATCACTATAAGGTTTAAAGGCGAATGAATATACAACAATCAAATATTGCTAACCTACCTACAAAACATGGAAAATTTAAGATTAAAGCTTACAAAGATAATAATCAAGAGCATTTAGCAATAATGTCAACAGATTTTGAAAATTTAGAAGCTCCATATGTAAGGATACACTCAGAGTGTTTAACAGGAGATACATTAGGAAGTTTAAAATGTGATTGTCAAAATCAGCTAGAATTAGCATTAAAGTTTATATCAAAAGAGGGTGGCTTAATAATTTATCATCGACAGGAAGGAAGAAATATAGGGCTACTAAATAAAGTAAATGCTTATGCTTTACAAGATGCAGGAAGAAATACTATTGAAGCTAATTTAGAGTTAGGTTTCAAAGAAGATGAAAGAGATTATAAAGTTATAAAACATATTTTTGAAGATTTAAGCGTTAAAAAAGTAAAACTTATTACAAATAATCCTGAAAAAATCAATTATGTAGAGTCTTTAGGTGTTCAAATTATTGAAAGAATACCTGCAATTACAAGAGTTAATAAATACAATAAACACTATTTAGATACAAAAAAAGATAAGATGGGGCACCTTTTATAAAATGAATGAAAATTTAGAAAAAATATTAAAAAATGAAAATATCAATTTTGATAAAAAGTTTTATGAAAGATGTAATTCTTTCTTAAATTTATTACAAAAATGGGGTAAAGTTCATAATCTTAGTGGAAGTTTACATGAAAATGATATAATAGAAAATATTGTTGATTCTGTATATCCTATACTTTTTATAAATAGATTTGATAGTTTTGCAGATATAGGAACAGGAGCAGGGTATCCTGGACTATTACTTGCTATTGCAAGACCTGAAGTTAAATGTTATTTGATTGAACCAAGAGTAAAAAGAGTTGCATTTTTAAACTTTGTAAAAAATAGTTTAGGCTTACAAAATGTTGAAGTTATATGTAAAAGAGTTGAAGAAGTAGAAGATATAAAAGTTGATTTAGTAACATCAAGAGCAGTTACAAATACAAGTTTATTACTAGAGTTAACAAAAAATATTTCAACTAATAGTTGTAGTTTTCTTTTTTATAAAGGAAGCATGCTTGAAAGTGAAGTAAAACAAGCAAAACTAGATAGTTGTAAAATAGTAAAAAGAAAAGATAGAAACTATTTATATTTACAAAAAAATGAAGGTAGAAAATGATTTTAAAGTTATTAGCAATTGTAGTAGTACTAGTTTTAGTATATATTGTATTTTTCAAAAAAGATAGAGAGGGCGTAATAAAAAAGAATAATGAAAAAAAAGAGAACATTGAAGATATTATGGTTGAATGCCCAAGTTGTGGAACGTATGTTTCGAAAAAAGAGGGAATTTTAAGCAATGGAAACTATTTCTGTTCAGCTGAATGTTTAAATAATAAGGCAAAATAATGATTTTATTAGGGGATAAAAATATACCATATGAAACGTTAAGTGTAATAACAAATATTGAGCAATTAGCTAAAACTAAAGCAAATACGATGGTAGTTTTCCAATATGAACAAAATTTGCTTGATTACTGTTTTAAAAATAATATTACATATGCAGTAATAATAAAAGATTTAAAAGAGGCTATTTATGCAAATGCATTAGAAGCAAAATATATTATATGCGAAAAAGAATTAGCAAGAAGTATACAAAATACTGCAGATAATTATATGTTTGATTCAAAAATTTTAGCTATTATTGATTCAAATAGTGAGTTTGAAGATATTGCAAAAGAGCAAATAGATGGAGTGATTTATAGTTATTTATTAAATGATTAGAGTTTTTTTATTACTATTTTGCTTTTTATTAACAATAAGTTATGCTTGTAGTGGCAACTGTATTAGTTGTCACAAAATTCTTAAAAAAAGTATTAATAAATCTCATCATAAAATATTAAAAGATTGTATCACTTGTCATAATAAATTACCTTCTTCAATGTCTGAATGTGGAGGAGATTGTTTCTCTTGTCACTCTCAAAATAGACTTATTAATTCAGAATATAAATCCCATAAGAAATTAAAAAATTGTAAGAAGTGTCATATAAGTAAAGAAGACTTCTTAAGCTTTAAAAAAAACCAAAATAGCTCTTTTATAGATTTACTAAATAATAAGTGAGCTTTGGATAAAATAGCTACTTTTTAGAAACAAATATAAAAAAAGATAGGACTACTGTGAAAGAGATATTAGATATTATTGTTTTATTACTGTTTGTATTTATGTTAGCAATGTTTATCATAGGATTTAATAAACAGCAAATAAAAAAACATAAAAATAAACTTGAGGAAAAAAAAAGAGAAAAGGAAAAAATAGATGAATAAACCATTATTAATTGAAATTGGTGTTGAAGAATTACCAGCGATTCCATTTTTAAAAGAATTACCAAATATTGAAAAAAAGTGGAGTGATATACTAGAAAAAAATAAATTATTATGTGGTTTTGATTTTTTTTACACACCAAGAAGATTAGTTTTATGGCATAGAGAGTTTCCAGTTTCTCAGCCAAATAGTGTTGTTGAACAGTTTGGTGCACCAGTTAAAATTGCTTATAAAGATGGTAAACCAACTAATGCAGCAATTGGTTTTGCAAAAAAGTGTGGTATTAGTGTTGAGAAATTAGAACAAATTGATAAAGGTAAGGGTCCTGTATTATATTTCAAACAAGAAGTAGAGGGAAAAGAGAGTGAGATTTTATTAAATGATATGGTAAATGAGTTTATCCACTCTTTAAACTTTGGTAAATCTATGAGATGGGGAAGTAGAACGGATAGTTTTATAAGACCTATTAGAACTTTAAGTATTCTTTTAGACAATAAGATTGTTGATGCTAATCTTTTTGGAGTTAAATCTTCAAATTTTTCATATGCACATAGAATGGTTTCTTATGAACCATTTACTTATGACTTTGCAGGAGATTACTTTTGCAAATTAGATAAAAATGGAGTTATTTTATATCCTGAAGAGAGAAGAAAAAGAATCTTAGAACAGATGAAAGAGATTGAAAACTTACATAAAATAAAAATTGATATTGATGAAGAACTCTTAGATGAAGTAGTTGCTATTACAGAGTATCCAACTGCTTTAATAGGAAATTTTGATGAAGAGTTTTTAGAGTTGCCAGAAGAGGTAATTGTAACTTCAATGAAAGAACATCAAAGATATTTTGCAGTTTATAAAGACTCAAAATTAACAAATAAATTTATTGTTGTATCAAACTCAAAAACAGATGATTTTAGTGCAATTATTGCAGGAAATGAAAAAGTATTAAGACCAAGATTAGCTGATGGTATGTTCTTTTGGAAAAATGATATAGCAAATGGATTAAGTAATGAAGGACTTAAAAACTTAGTTTTTGTTGAAGGTCTTGGTTCTATGTATGAAAAGTGTGAGAGAGAAGCAAAAATAGCTCAATATTTAGCCCAATCACTTAATGAAACAAATAAAGAGTTACTTCAAAAAGCTATTATGCTTTCAAAAGCAGATTTAATGTCAGAAATGGTTTATGAGTTTACAGAACTTCAAGGACTAATGGGATACTACTATGCAAAATTAGCAAATGAAGATAAATTAGTTTATACAGCACTAAAAGAGCAATATTTACCAGATAAAGAAGATTCTGAATTACCATCAAATAAATTCTCTGCAATTGTAGCTTTATCTTATAAACTTGATAATTTAATGGGACTATTTAGTGTTGGTAAGATACCAACAGGTTCAAAAGACCCTTTTGGACTTAGACGTGCAGCTGCTGGAATTGTAAAAATTGCTATGGAGCATAAACTACCAATTAATATAGATAAAATTATAACAGATTTATCAAGTAATTATAAAGGTTTAGATAAATCACAACTTTTAGAATTCTTTAATGAAAGATTATTTAAGATTTTTGATGTAAATCCTTCTGTTTTAAAAGCAGTTTTAGGAAGTGGTGAAAAAGATATATATGAAATATCTTTAAAACTGTGTGCTTTAAATCCAATAGTACAAAGTGATAACTTTAAAGAAATTTCTACGACATTTAAAAGAGTTGCAAATATAATCAAAGATATTAATGTAAATAAAGTTTTAGAAGTAAAAGAAGAACTACTAGAAGATAAAGAAGAAAAAGAGTTATTTGAAGCTTATAAAGTAGTTGTATCAAAACATTATGATGATTATGAATTAGAGTTAGATTCATTATTTGATTTAAAACCACAACTAGATAACTTTTTTGATAATGTATTTGTAAATCATGAAAATGAAGACATAAAAAATAATAGAAAAAATTTAATTGGTTTAGTATATCAAGCATTTAGAAATATTGCTGATATTAAAGAAATTACTATATAATCATTACCACAATAAAGAAAAAAGAGACTCCTCTTTTTTCTTTACAACTACAAAAGGAGTCAAGCTTGAGAATAGCAGCTACTATATTTATATTATTAATATTTTTTACAGGTTGTGAAGAGAAACAGAATAAAATTAATAGATATTTCCAAAACTGGACGGGAGTAAATGGTGTACTTGAAGTTTACTCAGGTAATAATTTAGTAAAAAGATTTATGAAAATTGATAAATTATCCACAGCTGTTGCAACAGAAGATAAGTTCCACAGACCTTATAGATATGGTTATGGAATTTTAGATGAAAATCTTAATTTTAAAGTTGATTCAGACGAAAAAAAAGTATATTTTGAGTTTAGTGACTATTCAACAAATTATATATTTTTTGAAAATCCAAATAAGTAAGGAAAGAAGATGAAAAAAGTATCTATATTAATGGTTTTATTTATTTTTATTTTTAGTGGATGTGCTACTTGGAAAGGTATTAAAAAAGATAGTAGTGATGCATGGAATGCTACAAAAAAAGGTACGAGTAAAGCATATAATAAAACAAAAGAGGCTATTCATGAAGCTACTGAGTAGATAGATTAAAGGAAGTGTAATAACTTCTTTTCTACTCTTTTTTTAATATAACTTAATGTTAAAGTTATAATCTCTTCTTTTTGTTCCTCTGGAATAGCTTTTACATACTGTATTGTTTTTTCTATAATCTGTTTTATTTCTGTATCACTTGAATATGTACTAATAACTAAATTATTTCCTAGTTGTTTAGCAATATCATTTTTTGTTTTTATATTAGTTTTCATTTTATTACCTTATAGAATTTTTATATTTGTATATTACTAGAAGAGAGTATTAAAATAGTATCAAAAAATAATATTTCATCAAAGGAACAAAATTTATTATTGTAGGTTTGTTGAATGATTACAATTTATAAAGGAGAACAATGTTCCTAAGATGAAATTGATGAGATAAAACTTAATTGAATAATTGTTTGAATTTAAGTAAAATAATGTAAATATGTATAAAATTTAGTGAAGTTTTATCTCATCCATCGCAGAAAAATATATAATTTTACTACTGTATTAGTGGATGGGATAGCAGGATTCGAACCTGCGAATGACGGTACCAAAAACCGTTGCCTTACCACTTGGCGATACCCCAATATATATGGAGCTGGTGAAGGGATTTGAACCCCCGACCTGCTGATTACAAATCAGCTGCTCTAGCCAACTGAGCTACACCAGCACCAAAAAGTAATAAGTTTATTTTAAAAACTTATGGCGGAATTATATAAAAATATTTTTAAATTTAGCTTAAAAAATGACACCATTTATTATATTTTTTTACTTAGTTATTTTAAAAAAATAATTTATAGTTATTTAATATTTACTTATTTATAATAAAATTATGTAATTAATCAAAAAAGTTATTTAAAAGTATATTGTAGAAAAAGTGGTGTCAAGAGAGAGACTTGAACTCTCGACCTCCGGCTTATGAGACCAGCGCTCTAGCCAGCTGAGCTACCTTGACATTTTAAGATTGGTTGCGGAAAGTGGATTTGAACCACTGACCTTCGGGTTATGAGAAATGTGTTCACTCAAACAACGGACAGAATTATAATTAATTATTCTTAAAAAAAAATTAAATTATTTAAATATTATGTGAAAAGTTTTTTTTGTAGGATAATTAAATTCTTTTAAACTTAGTATAATTGCATTTTTTATATTTTCATCTAAATCCATAAAACCAGTTTTTTTAATTATATTTAATTCTTTTAAGTTTCCTTTTTTGTCTAATTCAAAACTGTATGAATATTTTAATTTTTTATTTTTGTATTTATTAAATAATTTTTTATCTAAATATTTTATTATTCTTTCTTCATCATTCCATATTTCTCTTTTATTTTCATATTCTCTTTTTGAAGTATTATAATTTACTAAACCCTTTCTAAAGTAGTTATTTATTTTGTTTATTCCTGCTACTTCTTTTATATTTCCATTTCTTATATTACTTCCAGTAATTTTATTTATTTTTTGGCTTGATGTACTGTTAGATTTATAAATTGCATTTTTATTTAATTCTAATTCATAATATTTAATTTCTTTTTTTTCTTCTAATATTTTAAAATCATTTTCTAATAATGCATTTTCTAAGCTTTGTGATAATAATAAAGAATTTGATATTAATAAACTTATTGTTAATATTTTTTTCATTCTTCAAACTCCAAAACTTCTGCACTTATAATATGGTAATAATATTTTTGTCTTTTTTCAGGTAGTTTTTTTAATTCTTCTAATATTTTTAATTGTTCATCTCTATAACTACGGATATGAACATTGTTGTTATTACCTTGTACATTAAATATTTTACTGTTTTCATTATTGTTTTGATTGTTTATTACTTCATTTGTACTTTTACCAGTTAGGATATACATTAAGTCATATCCATTTTTGTAGCAAAAATTAGTTAATTGTTCATATGGAATTTTATTTCTTCCTACCCATCTACTAAAATTCGTTTCATTTGTTTCTAAAAATTCTGCAATTTCTTTGTTTTTACTTTTTCCAGTTGTTTCTTTTAGTCTTTCTAGTATCTCATTAAAATTGAACATATTTTATACTTTTCCATAAATTTTGTAATATTTACTTGACAAAATGTAATATTTTAATATATAATACCCTAATCCTAAAATTCGAAATAGGTTATCACATACAAAATAAAACATATAATTAGTATTCGCAACACTATTATATAAGCCTTTTTGTATGTTTTGCCTTAAAAAAGGTAGTAAAAATGTCAAAGAATTTACCAAAATTACAATTGTGTAAACAGGTTGAAACACTTTCAAAACAATTAACTTTAAATACTGAAAAGCTTACATCTTTATTTATAACTGATAAACAAAGAAGTTTTTTAAGAGATGAAAATAAAATAATTGAAAAGCAATTACAAGATAAATTAACTATTATAACTTGTATGAAAGGCTTTTAAAATGAGCCGATTAAATAAATATATTCCATTCTATGAAGATTTTACAAAAAAAATAAAATTGTCTTTACATAATTTTGGTGTTAACAATTCTGTTACTTCTAATAGTTATTTTGCAAATTTATTAGGTTTTAAAGGAGATAATGCAAATACACAATTTTCTAATTATGTAAATGGAAATGGAAAAAACTTTACAACAAGAGAACTTATTAGACTTATTGAGCTT
>NZ_NXIF01000037.1 GCF_002837275.1 Malaciobacter halophilus
TAAACAAAAAAGATATTGAAAATAAAAATAATGCAGGAATAACTTTTCTTTTTACTGAAACTCTAATTGCTGTGGGAATAAGTTTTTTTATAATACTATTTTTTATTAGAAGAGTATTAAAAAATATTGATAAAGTTACAAAAACTGCTATATTAGTGAATGAAGGTAAGAAAAATATAAGATGTAATGTAAAAGGAAATGATGATATTGGAATTCTAGGTCAAGCATTTGATGCTATGCTAGACTTTTTTGAAAATAGTATAAAAACATTAGATGAGAAAGTTAAACAAAAAACTAAAAAAATATCAGACTCTTTAGAAGAGAAAAATATATTATTAAAAGAGATACACCATAGAGTAAAAAATAATCTTGCACTAACAATAGGATTGATTGAGTTACAACAAGAAGAAGTAAAAGATGAAAAAACAAAAAAAGTTCTAATTGATATTCAAGAAAGGGTTTTTACTATGGAGCTTTTGCATAGGAAATTATATGAATCCTCTAATATTGATAAAATTTTTCTTGATGAGTATATTTATGATTTAGTTCAAATAATCTCAAACTCTTATGATATAAATAAAAAAGTAGAATCTATTTTAAAAATAGAGAAAATAGAGTTAAATATAACAAAAGCAATGCCTTGTGGACTAATAATAAATGAGTTAGTAACAAACTCATATAAATATGCTTTTAAAACTTTAAAACAGCCCAAGTTAGAAGTGAATATTTATAGAAAAAATAGTGAATTAATTATAATAATTAAGGATAATGGCAAAGGATTAAAAAAAGATTTTTATGATATTTACAATGATACTTTAGGATTAAAACTTGTTTCTTCAATTGTAAAGTATCAACTATTTGGAACAATAGATTATAAGTATGAAAATGGAGCAAAGTTTATAATAAAAACAAAAATTTAATCTTTAATCTTCTTTGACAATGTAGAGTAAAAATCAATACTCTACATTGTAAAGCGAATATGATTTCTCATATTCCACACATAAGGATTGTAATTATACTTGCAAAAAATAACAATAAAATGATATTTAGCTATTTATGTATCTTTTTCTTTGAGAATCTTTTAATTTATCAATTTGTACAACTATGAAACCATCTACACAATCTGAAAAATCTGGGTCAACATTAAAAGCAAAGAATTTTACTCCACCTTCTTCACAAACTTCGCTATACTGTTTAAATAGTGTAGGTACAGCAACTCCCATATTCCCTAAAGAGGATTTTAAAATTTTAAAATCTTTTTTTCTATCATTTAATAAAAAAATCTCTTTAATATCTTGAATATTTGTACAGTATTGATAAGGAAGTCTTGCTTCAACAATATTTTTATCTACTCCAAAATAGTGTGAATAATAAAAAATCAACATATCTTTTGCAACTTGAGGAAAGCTTCCTGAAATTGAAACAGGTCCAAACATATATTTTATATTTGGATTTTGTTTTAAATAAGCTCCTATACCATACCATAAGTAGTCTAATGCTCTAGTTCCCCAATATTTTGGTTGAACAAAACTTCTTCCAAGTTCAATTGAATTTTTTAAATATAGTGAAAATTCATTATGATATTTAAAAAGTGAGTTTGAATAAAACCCTTTTACTCCAAGATTTTTATTTATAAAATCTCCATCTGCAATTCGATATGAACCAACAATCTCTAAATCATTTTCATCCCATAAAATAATATGTCTATAATAAATATCATACTTATCCGTATCGCGTTTTTTATTTATTCCTTCGCCTACTTTTCTAAAGCTAAGTTCTCTTAATCTTCCTAGCTCTTTTAAAACTGTTGAATCATCATTATAATCATACAAATAGATTTTTTTGCCATCTTTTGTTTGACCTATTAGTTTTGCACTTTTAAGCTCTTCAATAATATCCTCTTTTTTTTGAGGATGAGCAATAGCTTTTTGTGTAATAAAAAAAGACTTCTTTTTTCTCTTTTTTAAAGAATAAAGATGTTTTTTATAAATATTTACTAAAAATTTTTTATTTATTCCTTTTGGTTTTATATGTTCATTTGGAATAATTTCACCAATTTTTATATTTATATTTTTTGATTTACTTTTAAACATCTCATGTGAAAGCAAAAGAGTTGAAAATGTTTTGTTAACAACTGACATAGTATAAAAAACTTTTGAGTTTTTACCATCTATAAAAATGGGTAGAATTGCTGCATTTGCATTTTGTGCAAAATTTAAAAAACCTTTACTCCAAGTTGGGTCACTAATACCTTTTGCACTTGCTCGACTTACTTCTCCTGCTGGAAAAATTATAATGGCTTCTTCTTTATTTAAAGCTTCATAAACTGCTTTAATATCACTTTTTGATTGTCTTTTTTTATAATTATCAATTGGAATCATAAGAGGCTTTAATGCCTCTATTCCTGCAAGGAAATCGTTTGCTACAATTTTTACATCATGTCTTATGTTTCCAATAAGTTTTAATAAACAAAGAGCATCTAAGCCACCTAAAGGATGATTTGCAATAATTACAACTTTTCCAGAGGGTGGAATATTTTGTAAGTCATTACTTGAAACTGAATAATCAAAGTCAAAATAGTCTAAAACTGCATCTACAAACTCAAAACCAATTAAGTGAGAGTTTTTAGATAAAAACTCATTTATATGTTCTTCATGAACAATTTTTTTTGCAACTTTCAAAATAGAGTTACTTAAAAAGTTACCTTTTTGTTTAATTTTTGGGAATTTTTTTACAATTTCTTCTTCTACATTAACCATTATAATCCTTTGTAAAAGTTTATAAAACCACAGTTACAACTAAGTTACAAAAGGTTACTTTCTTTTTTTTGATTAAAATTATGTTAAAATCGCGAAAAAATAGAAGGAAGGATTAATGAGTAAATCTTTTATTTCAAATTTTTTAGCACTTTTGTTAGTTGTAGTTGGTTATTTAACAAACAATGAATTACTTTTAATGGTAGGATTGTTTGCTTTTAGTGGTGCAATTACAAATGCAATTGCTGTTCATATGTTATTTGAAAAAGTGCCTTTTTTATATGGAAGTGGTGTGGTTGAAAATAGATTTGAAGAGTTTAAATCTGGAATTCACTCACTTATGATGAATGAGTTTTTTACAAAAGAGAATTTAAATAGATTTTTTGAAGATGAGGTTTCAAGTAAAAAGTCAAACTTTGACCTTTCAGGGATTTTGCAAAAAACTGATTTTACTCCTGCTTTTGAATCTCTAAAAGAAGCAGTAATGAACTCTTCTTTTGGTGGAATGCTAGGTATGTTCGGAGGAGAACAAGCTTTAGAGCCTTTAAAAGAGCCTTTTGTACAAAAATTACAAAGTTCAATTATTAGCATTTCTGAAAATGAGAGTTTTCAAGAGGCTTTACATGCAAGTTTAAGCAGTAAAGATGTAAGTGATGATATACACAAAAAAGTAAGTGATATCGTAAATAAAAGATTAGATGAATTAACACCAAAAATGGTTAAACAAATAGTTCAAAAGATGATTAAAGAACATCTTGGATGGCTAGTTGTTTGGGGTGCAGTTTTTGGTGGATTAATTGGATTTCTAACAACTATTTTAGTAGGATAGAATTATGGAACAAAAAGAAGAATTAGAAGTATTAGTAGTACTAGAATTAAAAGGTTTACAAGACCAAGAAGTATTTGAAAAACATGTGACCAAAGAGGGCTTTAAAATTGTTGAAGGTGAAAAATATGCATACTCAGGAAGAAGTTCATCTACAACTTTTTCTACAAAAGCTTATATCTTAGAAATTTTTAGAAAAGGCCTTTTAAAAGCTGGTTTTGAAAGTTGTGGAATGATTTTCCAAATTGGTGAAATGCCATGGCAAGCTTATAAATTTGATAAAACTACAAATGATTTTGAAGCAGTAAAGTAAATATATGAAAAATATATTTGACTTTTTTTCAAAAAAAAATGATTGTCAATTATTAGTTGTTAATGACGATAAACAAGCACAAATAGCTTCAGATATAGTCTCTTACTTTGGTTATGAACCTTTTGTATTAGCTGACTTTAGAGCAAATTTTAAAGATGATTTATTATCTTTTAGCGATGAGTTACAAGATATTACAAAAGCTTTAAATGGTTTTTATAATTATAAAAAACAAAATAAGGTATTAATCTCACCTATTAGAACTATATCATTTCCAATGCCAAAAGATAAATGCTTTGATAACTTTACTATAAGTTTTGCAGATACATTAAATCTTGAAGAATTTAAGTCAAAGCTATATAATTGGGGATACTATTTTGTTGATATTGTTACAAGTCAATCTGAGGTTTCAATTAGAGGTGATATTGTAGATATTTGTCCTCTTGGAAGTGAAGTTGGGTATAGAATCTCTTTATTTGATGATGAAATTGAAAGTATTAGAAAATTTGATATTGAAGATCAAAAATCTTTTAAAGAAGAGATTGAAAGTTTTTCTATTTCTCCTGCTTTTTTAGCCTTAGATGAGCAAACTTTTGAAGAATTAAATGATGAAGTTCAAAAAGTAGAATCTGATGCTTTTATAAAAGATATTCACTCTTTAGGTTTTTGGTATTTAAACGATTTAGGAGAGTATCTTCCTTTAAGTATGAATACATATATAACTTATGAAGCTTTAGATGAGTTAGAAGAAGTTTATGTATTTGAAGAGAAAAGAGTTGCAAAAGAGAAATTTTTACAAACTCCTCAAATTCCTCAATCTAAAACATGTAAAGAGATTGATGTAGCTAATATAAAAGAGTTTATTGGTTTTCATGAGGGGAAAAAAGTAAATATCATCTCTTCAAGTGAAGCAAAGATTAAAAGTTTTGATTTAGATTTAAGTGATAGCTCTATTAATTATATCATTAAACCATATATTATAAATGTAGTAAATGATGAACAAATAGTAATATCTTTAAATAAAGAGATAAAAAAAAGAAGAAAAAAAAGAGTAAGGCTTGTACTTGATGAACTTCAAGAAGGAGATTTTGTAGTTCATGAAAAACATGGTATTGGTAAATATCAAGGAATTGAACCTGTTACTGTAATGGGAGCTAAAAGAGATTTTGTTATTGTAATGTACGCAGGTGATGATAAATTACTTTTACCTGTTGAAAACCTTGATTTAATTGATAGATATGTTGCTAATGGAAACTCTTATGCTGTTGTTGACAAACTTGGACGTGGTAGTTTTGCAAAGTTAAAACAAAAAGTAAAAGATAAACTTTTTGCAATTGCAAATGATATTATAAAAGTTGCAGCAAGTAGAGAGTTAATAAATGGAATAAAAATAGATACTAATAAACAGATATTACAAGAGTTTCAACAAAGTGCAGGTTTTGATTATACTAAAGACCAAAAAAGAAGTATAAAAGAGATTTTTGAAGATTTAAGTAGTGGAAAAGTAATGGATAGATTACTTTCAGGAGATGTTGGATTTGGAAAAACAGAAGTAGCAATGAATGCTATTTTAGCAACAGTTTTAGATGGTTATCAAGCTATTTTTGTATGTCCTACAACACTTTTAGCAACACAACACTATCATAGTATTTCAAAAAGATTTGAAAGTTTTGGAATTACTATGGCAAAACTTGATGGAAAGAGTACAACAAAAGAAAAAAATCATATAAAAAAAGGTTTAGTAAGTGGTGAAATAGATTTTGTAATTGGTACTCACTCTTTACTTAGTGTTCAAACAAAAGATTTAGCCTTAGTAGTTATTGATGAAGAGCATAAATTTGGAGTAAAACAAAAAGAGAAATTAAAAGCATTAAGACAAGATGTACATATTTTTTCTATGAGTGCAACACCAATTCCTAGAACCTTAAATTTAGCACTTAGTAAATTAAAAGGAATGAGTAGTTTATTAACTCCTCCAAATGAAAGACTAGGTGTTAGAACATATGTAAAAGAGTATAGTCATAAGTTAATTAAAGAGATTATATTAAGAGAAAAAAGAAGAGGTGGACAACTTTTTTATGTACATAATAATATTGCTTCAATAGAGGCAAAAAAAGCAGATATACAAGAGATAGTTCCAAATATAAAAGTTGAAATAATTCACTCAAAAATTAAACCTGCAGAAGCTGAAAAAATTATTGATGCTTTTGAAAATAAAGAGTTTGATGTATTATTAGCAACTTCAATTGTAGAGTCAGGACTTCATCTTCCAAATGCTAACTCTATTATAATTGATGGAGCAGATAGATTTGGTATTGCAGATTTACATCAATTAAGAGGAAGAGTTGGACGAAGTGATAAAGAAGGTTTTTGTTATTACGTTGTAGAAGATAAAAAACAAATAACTTCAGATGCAATAAAAAGACTTGTTGCTTTAGAATCAAACTCTTATTTGGGAAGTGGAACAGCTCTTGCCCATCAAGATTTAGAGATTAGAGGCGGTGGAAATATAATTGGTGAAGCACAAAGTGGTCACATTAAACAAATTGGATATGGTTTATATTTAAAAATGCTTGAAGAAGCATTAGCTACTTTAAGTGGTGAAGTAAAAGAAGAGAATAAAACTGTTGATATTAAGCTTGCAATTAGTGCATTTATCTCAAATGATTATATTAGTGAAGATAGAGTAAGACTAGAGTTATATAGAAGATTAAGTAAAGCTACAAGTAAAGAAGAGGTTTATTCAATAGAAGAAGAGATGGAAGATAGATTTGGAAGACCTGATACGGTTACAAAACAGTTTTTAGAATTGATTTTAATTAAAATATATGCTTTATCAAAAGGTATTAAACAGATTAGTTCATATGAAATGAATATTACCTTTGTAAAAAATGATGATACTAAACAAAGTATTAAATCATCAAGTAAAGATGATGATGACATAATTGCTGCTACTTTACAATATTTAAGAAAATAGAAATAATAGTAATAAAAAAAAAGGCCCTTTACTTTTGTAAAGGACCTTTGTAAATCAAGGAGTGTAAACTTAAAAAATTCGTTGTCATAGTTAGGATTCTATGATGAAAAAACTTGCTTCGTTAACTTATTTGTACTCTTTTAAGAATTTAGCTGCATTTCTAAAGTCATCAGTTAAAGGTCTGTCATACTCTAAGAAATCTACAACTTTTCTAAACTCTTTATACATTTTTTCTGTTGCTGGCGATAGTTTTAAATTAGGATTTTTTTGTAATCTTAAATCAATCGCTTGAGAAGCAATTAATAACTCCATACCATAAATATGATATAAGTTGTCAATTTGTTTTCTAACTCTTTTTAATACTTCAGGAGCATTAGTTGCAATATCTTCAATATCTCCTGCTACTGGTAAGTAGTTAAGTGAAATAGGGTTAGCTAAAGCTTGGTTCTTAGCTGCTAAAGATACAAATGGTTTTTGCATTGCACCAAATGCATGTACAGTGTTTTTTGTACCTAAGAATCTTGATAATTTTGTAAATTTAGGTTTTAATAGTTTATTTGATCTTTGTGCTGATGCTAAAGAGTTATGTGCTAGTACAATAGCATTTGCTTCAAATTCAACTACCCATGGCATTGGTTCAAAGTTTGCAGTTGGAACAACAGCTCCTTTATACTCATCACCATTTACATAAACTTTTTTCTCTTGGTATCTATTTGATTCAGATTTAACACCAATTGCAACACCTGGATTATCATCAGATGAGTTCCATTGGATTTTCATTAGGTTATCTAATTTATTAATTGAAGTATCTAAAGTACCTAAGATATAAGCTCCATCTCTATAACTTAATGGATCTTGTAATGCTCTAGTAGAGTCTTTTTCCCAAAGGTAACTACCTTCTAAGATTTTAGTAATTTTTTTAGCTGCACCTACATAACCTGGGAAAGGTCTTAATTTTTGAGTTTCTGTATGCATTGGAGCAATATTTCCATTTAATGCTTCTAAACTTAAAGCATAAACATATTTAGAAACTTTAGTTAATTGTTTCATCTCTTCAAGTGCTAATCCAGCTAAAGCTCCTGAATAAGCATTTGAACTAATAATTGATAATGCATCTTTACCAAATAAAGAGATCTTTTTAACACCAGCTTTAGCAAATGCCTCTTTTGTAGGCATTTTTTTACCTTTATAGTAAACATGGCCTTCACCTATCATAGCAAGACCAATGTGTCCTAAGATTGTAATATCAGCTTCTCCCATCGAACCTTGCGATGGCATAGCTGGGATAATGTCTTTGTTTAAAAACGTTTTGTACATATTCACAACTTTTGTTTGTACACCTGTTCCACCAACTAAAATGTTGTTTAATCTAGTAACTAAGATTGCTCTTGCTTCTTTAACAGGAATATCTTCTCCAACACCACCACAGTGCGCATGAATTAATCCTTTATTAAACTTTGTTGATGCGTTGATAACTGCTTGGCTTAATTCACCTTCAGCATTTACCATTTTTTTATCTTTATTTAGACCAACACCTACTGTTAGTCCATAGATTTTATGTCCATTCTCCGCTGCTTCAATTAATACATTATGAGAAGTTTGTACTCTTTTCATCGCCTCACTAGTAATCTTGATATCTTCACCTTTAGCAACTTCTAAAATTTTGTCACTTGTCATGTGTTTCCCATCAAGAACAACTGGTGCTGCAAATGCATTTATCATACCAAACGCAATTAAACTTGTTTTTATTAACATTGATTTAGACATTATATATCCTTTTGTTTTTGTTAGATTTTTTCTAATCTATTATTATAATCTATTTTATATCATCTTCCCATTCACCAACAGGTTCGTGAGTTCTATCATATAAAATTTTACTTAGCTTTTTATGTCCCACATTTTTGTGGCAACTAGCACATCTTAAAGGGTCTTTGTCAGCATCTTTATATTTTGTATACAGATTGTGCATTCTACTAGCTGCTGCACTTTGACTCTCTGTTTCTTCGATATTACTGTGACAACTCATACAACCACTGTCAAAAACATATGATTCTCTTTTTTCTCTATGAGCTTGCCAATCCATCTCTTTTGGATCATTTACTATTACTGATGTTACTTCTACTATTCCATTAACTCCTTTTTTAAATAGGTAATTTGCCAAACTATCGTGTGGTAGATGGCAAGATACACATTTAGTTTTAATTCCATGAGGATTATTTCCACCATGTGTATCATGAGAATATGATTCAACCATTGGATCCATCCAGCTATGACAAGATACACAGAACTTATCATCACTTGTAGCTTTAATAGCAGCATGTCCTCCAAAAGTGAATATTAGACCAAGTACAATACTGGCACCTGCTACTGTTAATAAAACTTTTTTGCTTTTTAAGAAATCAAAATTCATTTCACACACTCCTTATGGCACTAATAATTTTTTCATAGAATCTTGAGAGTGGCACATTACACAATAGTTTTGTGACTCTTTATGTGATGAGTGACATAAGTTACAATCCATATTTGGATAGTGTGGTGATGCATGAATATTATCATCATAACCTAAGTACTCAGTTCTCTCTGCCAATGTTTTATAATCTTTATGGCATTCTAAACAATCTTTTGTTGTTAACTCTGTGTATGACTCTTTTGGCCCATCGCCATGACAGTCTGCACAGTCAAATCTTAATTTTCCATGGTGAGCTTTAATTGGATAATTCTTTTTAGAATACTCACCATTGTCAATTTGTGTTTTTACTGCAATATTAGAATCAGTGCTGTTTGCAGAAACAATAACACCTAAAAAAGCGAATACTGCAATAGTTGCAATTACTAAAATTTTTTTCATTATCTTCTCCTAAACTCTTTGTTTCAATAACTTAACAGCACTTTTTGCAGCGATTCGTCCAAATACTAGACAATCAGGAACTGCACAACTTCCTAGTCTACTTGCACCGTGTGGTCCACCAACTGCTTCTCCAGCAGCAAATAAACCTTCAATTGCTTTGTCATCTTTTCCATATACTCTAGCTTCAGTATCAATAACAACTCCACCCATTGTGTGGTGAACTTTTGGAATTGCTCTAAATGCATAATATGGAGGCTTAGAAATATTTGGAGTTTTACCTCTTAATTTAAAGAAAGGTTTATTCATCTCCTCATCTTTTCCATTTTCAACATATTTATTATAATCATCAACAGTTTTCTTTAATCCATCATATGGAATTTTATAAAAGTCTGCTAACTCTTTTAGTGTGTCAAATTTTCTAATAACTTTTTTATGAATACCTCTGTAAACATTCTCTTTTCTTGTACCAGTTGCTCCAACGCTATCACAGAAAACAACAGGGTGAGTTAATGAACCATCTGGATTTTCATGGATTTTTAAAATAGCGTCAGCTCTAATTTTTCTATCTGCTAACTCATTTACAAATCTTTTACCAGTTCGTGCATCAACCATAACTCCGTAAGCAAACGCAGGGATAGCAAACACAGGAGAAATACCAAATCCTTTTTCATCAGGTGACCCCCAAGGTCCAAGTTGTACCCAACCTAAGTCTCTTGTTTTTATATTGTTTTTCATCATCATTCTAAGGGCATAACCAGTTGCACCATAATGATTAGTACAGTCTAAATCAGGAGTAAGTTTAGGATCAACTTTTTGTCTAAAGTTTACATCATATGCAAACCCACCAGTAGCCATAATAACACCACCTTTAATTTTGTAGTATTTTGTAGTACCAGTCTTATTATCTTCTTCATTAGACATTGGATCATAACTAAATTTATAGTTTTCTCTTACTTTGATACCAATAACTTTTTTACCACTTTTATCAAAGATTAAATCATCTAAGATAACTCTAGTTCTAATAGTTCCACCATTCTTTTTTGCATAAGCTTGTAAAGGTAGTGTAATCTTTCCACCTGAGTTAATTGCTGGCCAAATAGTTCTTGGAACTGAGTGTCCACCAAAGTGTCCTAAGTTATTTCTATAAAATACACCTCTTTCAGTAGTGAACTTATAAGCTTCAAAACCGTTTTTAGCGATAACTTCAACAAGCTCTCTTTGGTTTAATCCAAGTCCAGCCTTAAAGATATCTTTTACATATAATTCATAAGAGTCTTCAATTCCTCTCTCTTTTTGTTGAGGTGACCCAACAATTGAAAAAGCTCCACCATTAATTGCTGAATTTCCTCCAAGAACTGGCATCTTATCAATCATTAATGTTTTTGCACCTAAATCTATCGCTTGGCATAAAGCAGCTGAACCAGCAAAACCAGAACCGGCAACAACTACGTCCCATTCTTCATCCCACTGAATGTCTTCTTCATTAGCGAATAAATTTGTTTTCATTCCCATCATCGCAGCACCACCAACTATAGTACCACTTTTGACAAAATCTCTTCTACTAATTTTCAAAATGAACTCCTTTGTAAGTTTTGTCAAGTGTAATTATAATAGATGGTATAGGTCTAAAAAGTAACTAAAATATTCAGGTTAATATAAAAACAAAAGATATATAATTTTTTTAATTTAAAATATAAAGAATATATAATGAAAAAACCTTTTTTTAAAAATATAAAACTTTTTTTAGTATTTAGTCTGATTTTTTTTGGACTCATATTAAGTAATTACATGGTGAATTTAGAGATTTTGCAAGGTATGATTAGAGATCAACAAACAAATACTATTAAAAGTGCTTCTAAAAGAATAAGTAAGTGGTTAGACCAAAAAATTGATAGTATGAATGTAATTAAAACATTTATAAAAGGCCTTGACCACGAAGAACATCCTGAATATATAGAGAATTTACTTTTACAAAGTAAAGAAGTTGCAAACTTTGCAAATGTTTATGTAGGATATGAAGATGATGTTATTTTATCAGGACTAAAATGGAATAGACCAACAAATTATGACACAATTAGAAGACCTTGGTATATAAAAACTACAAATAGAAATAGAACTACAATTACAGATCCATATTATGATGTGGGATTTAAAAAAGTTGTTGTTGCAATTTGTACTCCTTTTTTAGAAAAAAAGAAAAGACAAGGAGTAGTATGTGGAATTTTGCCATTAAATCATATTAGAAATGAGATTTTAGATATATCTTTACCTTATGATGGAATTGCTTATTTAATAGATGGATATGGAAAGATATTACTTCATCCAAGAGAACATATGCAATTAAAAAACTCTCCTTATGGTTTGTTAGCTAAAAGAAAGAGTACTACTGTAAATAACGAGTTAGATGATTATATCTTTTCCCATGACCATATTGACCAATCAAATTGGTTTATTATTGCACAACTTGACAAAAGTAGCGTTTATAAAAAAGTAAACTTACAACTAATAATTAATCTTACTATTTATGGATTAAGCCTTGTTTTATTTATAGTCTTAAATATTTTATATACAAAAAAACAGAATTTAAGTGATGAAAAATTAAAAAAAACAGAAACTTTACTAAATCACTTTATTGAATACGGGGATAGAGGAGTTTTAATAGCAGATTCAAAAAGTAAAATTCTATTTTTCAACTCAATTTTTACAAAATTTTTAGAACTAAGTAAGAGTGATATAGAAGATACTTATTTAGAAGCTTCAAATAATATATTTAAAACTTTTAATTTTAATGTATATACAAAAATTTATAAAAAAATCGCCCATGCTAAACACTTTAAAGAGAGTCAAGAGTGCAGTTTTGAACATAGATGTGAAGAAGGAGAGATTTGTTATTTTCAAATTACGGTTTTACCAGTATTTAGTAGTGATAAAGTTTATCAAGGATTAATGATATTTTTACAAGATGTAACAGCAAAAGAGAAAGAGAAAATATATAAAAAAGAGCAAGAAGATATACTCTTTCAGCAAGCAAAAATGGCAGACTTAGGAGAGATGATTGCTGCAGTTTCTCATCAATGGAGACAACCTTTAAATTCACTTTCAATTATGGTTGGTAATTTATTACAGTTTAAGCAGATGAACCAATTAACAGATGATATGTTTGAAGAGAATCTTAATCACTGTATTACAAATATTCACTATTTAGCTGATACAATTGAAACTTTTAGAAACTTTTATAAACCAAGTAAAAAATGGCAAGAGTTTGAAGTTGATAAAGCAATTGATGAAGTTTTTTATATAATTTCACCACATTTTAAAACACTTGGAATAAAATTAGATATTATTAAAGATATGAAAGATAATATGACTTGCTTGAATTATAAAAATGAGTTTCAACAAATAGTTGCAAATCTTATACATAATGCTAAAGATGCAATTATTGAAGATAAAAAGTACTCTAAAGTAATTGAAGTTGATATAGAGTTATTAGATAATAAATTCTATATAAAGTTTAGAGATTATGGTTGTGGAATAAATAAAAAAATAGAGAAAAAACTATTTCAATCTTTTGCTACAACAAAAGATGAAAAAGGTACAGGAAAAGGTTTATATCTTTCAAAATTAATTGCAAAAAACAAGTTAAGAGGTGATTTATTAGTTACAAACTACAAAGAACCTACGGAGTTTTTAATAATTTTACCAACACAAAAGGGAAATGAAAATGCTTGATACAAAAGTATTAAAAAAATTAGCAAATATTCATGTTTTAATTGTTGAAGATGATGAAATGACAGCTCATGTTATACATCAATCTTTAAATTTTCATTGTAAAAAAGTTGATGTGGCAAATAATGGAATGGAAGGCTTTGAAATGTATGAAAAAAATAGGCCTGATGTTGTAATTGCAGATATAAATATGCCTGAGATGAGTGGCCTTGATATGGTAAAGGCTTTGCATGAAGTTTGTCCACATCTACCTGTGATTATTATGACTTCATATGATAGTTCAGAAAATATGTTAGAAAGTATTAATCAAGGTGTATATAGTTATTTAAGAAAACCTATTAGAATTGAAGAGCTTCAAACAGCTTTATTAATGGCAACAAAAAATATTTATAATTCAAATATTAAATTAGAAGATGAGTTTCATTATGATTGCAATTCAAAAACTTTATATAATGGTTATAAACAAATAAAACTTACAAAAACTGAAAAAGAGTTGGTACATTTACTTATGTCAAATATAAATAAAGTAGTTGATTTTACAACTATTGAGAGTTATGTTTGGCAAGAAAAAAGTATGAGTATAGAAGCTTTAAGAATGTGTGTAAAGAAAATAAGAGCAAAGAGTTATTTAAAATTAATACAAAGTGTTCCAGGATGTGGATATATAATTAATTCAGAAAGTAATGATTAATCATTACTTTTTGGTTTATATATAGTAAAAGACATAGAGTTCCAACTATGTATTCCTCCTCTATACCATAAAATCTTATTTTCTGGATAACCAATTTTTATTAAATTATCAATAGCTTTAAAAGATTGTTTACACCAAGCACCATTACAAAATACTATTATTTTCTTTGCATTAGTAAAATCATAAGAGTTTTTTGTTTTTTTTACATTTAATTTTTTCATACTATTTTTAAATAAATCCATAAAAAGTTCATCTTTTTCCAATTCATCAAATGGAATATTTATTGCAGTTGGAATAGTTCCTAATTTGAACCATGACTCTCTTCTTACATCAACTAATGCATATTTTTTTGGGTTTTTTAATAATTTATTTTTTATAAAATCTAAAACTTCAAGCTCTGCAATAGTTTTTATATTATCATTGTATTTTATGGGTAAAACAACTCCTTTTGTAGTAATAAAGCTCTTTTTACACTCTTTAGGAACTTTTTTACTTGCAAAATCTTTACTCCAAAAAAGTTCTGGAACCATTCCAAACTCTACACATTTACTTGGAACTTCTCGTTCAATAACAACTATTTTATTATCAATTTTAGTTTTTACTCCACTTAATTGAAGCATTTGTAAATTTGAACTAAATAAACTTAGATTAAATATAACTATTAGTGCAAAAAATTTCATCTTTTCTCCTTTTAATTATTATATTATATGAGTAAATATTTATTGTTTGCTTATAAAAAGTAATAAAAATTAATTTTAATTATAGTAGAATTTATTAAATTATATAAAGAGATTATTATGCTTAGTTTAAAAATACTAAAAAAGTTATCAAATATTAAAGTCTTGATTGTAGAAGACGATAAGCATGCTTTAGATGAACTTTATACTTCATTTTCTTATTTTTGTAAAAATGTAGAAGTTGCAAATAATGGTTTAGAAGGATTTGATAAATTTGAAAAAAATAAACCTGATATAATAATTACAGATATTTCAATGCCAAAATTAACAGGTTTTGAATTGATAAAACTAGTTAAAATCCATGCTCCTCATATACCAATAATAATTATAACAGCACATGATACAGATGAAAATTTACTAAATAGTTTAGATAAACAGATATATTTTTTTGTAAGAAAACCAATAAACTTAAAAGAGTTACAAACAGCTGTACTTATGGCAACTAAAGATTTAATTCATAATAGAGTAGTTTTTAAAAATGGTTATAATTATAATAAAGAAACAAAGTCTTTATATAAAGAAAATAAAATTATAAAGTTTACAAAGACTGAAAAAAAGTTATTTGATTTTTTTATTTCAAATCAAAATAGAATTTTAAGCTATGAAACAATTGAAAATTTTGTTTGGGAAGAGAAAAGTATGAGTATAGAAGCTTTAAGAATGTGCATAAAAAAGATTAGAACAAAAAGTTATAAAGATATTATACAGACTTGTTCTGGACAAGGCTATATAATGAAAATTGAAGAATAAATTCTATTTTAAAATATCTTGGGTTAAACCAAAATACCAAGCTCTAGCACTTTGTGCTGTTTGTTTGTTTATATCTGAAACTTCTGCTTTAACTTTTAATTTATCTTTTTTATAACTATATTCATGAGTTATTGAAACAGCTTTTGTTTTTGTAATCATTGAATAACAAACATTTCCTGGTAAGTTAGTCTTATAATTAAACTTTTTATTATCTATTCTTGATATTAAATCTTCTGCTAAAATATAAGCACATGAGTTTGCCATTTGGGCTGATTTTGGGAAAGGATATTGTCCTTGTGCATCTCCTATTACATAAATAGTATCTGAACTAATTGATTGATAAGTAGGCTCTTTTAGTTTAGCAAAGCCATGAAGTGTTTCTAATTTTGCAATTTCAATTAGTTCATTTGCTTTATTTGGTGGGATAATATTTGCTTGTTCAAATTGTAGTTTTTTTATTTTATAATCAAGAATAGATTTATCAAATATCTCAAAAGTTATTTGCTTTTGTTCAAAATCAATATCTTTAAAGTTTGAGTGGGGTAAATATTCAATATAATTTTTATAATATTTATTAAAAGCTTTTAAAAACTTATGGGGTTTTGCCGCAGGTTTTTCTCTAGGGTCTAAAACAATAACTTTTCCTTTTATATTATTTGTTTTAAAATAAGTAGCTATCATGCAAGCTCTTTCATAAGGAGCGGGAGGACATTTATAAGAGCCATTTGGAATAGAAATTATAAAATTCCCACCCTTGAAAGTTTGAACCATATTTTTTAAAGTAATATGCTCTTTACCTGCTTTTAGACCTGCTGGTGCTTTTAGTTTACACTCTTCTATTTTATTTATATCTTTAATGATTTTTTTATAATCGTAATCAATTCCAGCAGCAATTATTAAATAATCATAGCTAATTTGTTGATTTGAAGTAAAAATTATTTTTTTATCTTTGTTTATATCAATAACTTTTGCATTTATAAAATTGTATTTATATTTATTTATACTATTATTGTAACTAAAATTTAAATCTTCAAATTTTATATTTGCTACATTTGCTAACCATTGATTGGTAAAAGGGCATGAAGAAAAACTTGAGTTTTGTTCTATTACAGTTACATCTAAATTAGGTTTTAGTTCTTTTAATCTTTTTACACAACTAAGTCCAGCAAATCCTGCACCACAAATTGCAACAGTAGTTTTGATATTTTTATTAGTTCTTACTTGTATAGATGAGTATAAATTAGTTGAACCTAATACAGCAGCACTAATCATAGAATATTTTATAAAATCTCTTCTAATCATATCTTCTCCAATAATAATAATTAAACAATTTTAACAAAAAAAAGAGTATAAATTAATTATGTATTATATTAATAATAAGAAAATTTTATAAAAAATAGTTCTTTGTTAAATTGTAACTATTAATAATTTGTTAAGCTATAGTTTAAAAGTGGTTAAAAACACTATCTTATAATTTCAATATACAATTTAAAAGGAGTATAGAATGAAAGTTCTAACAAGTATAATAGCAAGTTCGGTTTTAGCAACAGGTCTTTTTGCATATGGTAATGGAATGCAAAACAATTGCAATATGCAAAATTTCAAAGGTCAAAACTTTAATTGTGCACAAAATTATAAGGGTGGAAACTATAATTGTGTGAATAATTATAAAAATAATAAGATGATGAAAAGAGGTTATGGAAACTCAATGGGAATGGGTGTTTTAAGAGTAGTAAGACAATTAGATTTAACAATTGAGCAAAGAAATGATATTAGAAATATTATGTTAAAAGCAAGGGCTCAAAGACAAACTATAAATGAAGCTTTTACAAAATCAAGTTTTGATAAAGATAAATATATTAAAATAGTTACTTCTAAAAGAGAGAATATGATAAAATTAAAAGCTCAAATGATAGAAGATATTTATAAGGTTTTAACAGACAAGCAAAAAGAGCAATTTAAAGTATTATTGGATTTGAGAACTAATAGATACAAAGGATAAATTTTGATTAAAATTGCAATGGTGGAAGACGATATACAATTAGCAGATCTTCTAACACAATATTTAAAGCAGTTTAATATAGAAGTTACAAATTTTGAAGAGCCATTTTTGGCTCTTTCAAGTTTAAGAATACATAAATACGATTTACTGATTTTGGACTTGACACTTCCTGGAATGGATGGTCTTGATGTTTGTAAAGAAGTAGTAGATAAATATAATATTCCAATAATCATTTCAAGTGCAAGAAGTGATATTACAGATAAAGTTACAGCTTTACAATTAGGAGCTGATGACTACTTACCTAAACCATATGACCCAAGAGAATTAGAAGTTAGAATAAAAACAATCCTTAGAAGATATAATCAACACAATGAAGATGTAAAAGAGGATAAGAAAAAACTTTTTAAATTAGATATTGAGAAAAGAGAAATAACTAAAAAGGGTCAATATATTAAATTAACAGCAGCAGAGTATGAAGTCTTGTCTTTACTCTTAAAAAGGGAAGGTTTTGTTGTTACAAGAGAGGAGATTTTTGATAATTCAGATTTATTAAATCATGATTATGAAAACTCTGGTTCTTTAGCTGTTATTATTAATAGAATTAGACAAAAGATTGAAGATAATCCAAAAGAGCCAACACATTTACAAACTATAAGAGGAATGGGGTACAAGTTTTTACAATGAAAAGAGAATCGATATTTTTTACAATTACAGTAAGTTTTATAATTTCAGTTATTTTAGTAATTGCAAGTTTTACTATTTTAATGACTCATAATTATCAAAATAAAGAGTCACAGTTACTTGAAAAATATATACCAATTATAAAAATGGTAGTAAGACAACATCATAGAGGTGGAGTTGACCCTAGTTTTTTAAAGACCTTAGAAGAGATAAACTATACCATGTTTACTAAAAGAAATGAGATTAATAAGATTACTTATAATCCTAAAACAGAAGTTGTTGTAGAAAAGAAGAATCTTAGAAATAGAACAATTTTTAGAGTACTTAGACTACAAGATATAAATTATATTTATATGAAAAAAAGAGGTCAAAGTTTACTTATTCGAGATAATGTACCCCATCCAAATTTAACACAACTTTATATAGTTTTAGTTTTTGGTATTGTTATAATAACTATTGTATTGATGTACTTGATTACTTTAAGAAAATTAATGCCACTTAAAATTTTAAAAGATAAGGTTAAAAATTTAGGTGAAGAGAATTTTGACTTTGAATGTTGTGATACAAGTAGAAAAGATGAGGTTTCTCTTCTTGCTTTAGAGTTTAAAAATAGTGCTACTAAATTAAAAAGTATAAAAGAGGCAAGAAATGTATTTATTAGAAATATAATGCATGAATTAAAAACACCAATTACTAAAGGAAAGTTTTTAATAGAGATTGAAAATAGTGAACAAACAGCAGATAAGCTAAGAGAAGTTTTTAATAGACTTGAAGCTTTAATAAATGAGTTTGCATCAATAGAAGAGCTTATATCTTCAAGTAAAAATATTGAAAAAAATCACTATTATATTGATGATATTGTTGATAATGCAATAGATATTTTGATGATTGAAGATGAAAATGTAGAACAAAAGTATGAGAATAAAAAACTTTTTGTAAACTATAAATTATTTTCAGTAGCAGTTAAAAATTTGATTGATAATGCAATTAAATACTCAGATAATAAAAAAGTAATAATTAAATCTTCTGGTGAAGATATTATTTTTGAAAATAGAGGTAAAAAATTAAAATATGAATTAAAATCATACTATGAACCTTTTTTTGGTTCTGTTGAAAATAATAGTAACTCATTTGGATTAGGTTTATATATTGTATTTAATATATTAAAAGCAAATGGATATAGATTAGAGTATGAGTATAATGATGGTGTTAATATATTTAGATGTAAAAAGGAAGAACCATCTACGAAATAGCTATAATTGGTGCTGGAGCTAGTGGTTTAATGCTAGCATCACACATAAAAAATAAAAAAGTTTGTATTATTGAAGCAAACAATAAAATTGCTCAGAAAATAAAAATAAGTGGTGGCGCTAAATGTAATATTACAAATAATTTAGTTAGTTGTGATAACTATTTAGCTAATAAAGAGTTTGTAAAAGAGATTTTAAAAAACTATACAAATCATCAGTTACTTGATTTTTTAAACTCAAATGGTGTTTTCCCAAAAGTAAATCCAAAACTTGTAAAAGGAACATATTTTTGTAAAAGCTCTCAAGATGTTATTGATATGTTTACGAAACTTACAACACATGTCAAAAAATACTTAAATACAAAAGTGATTGACCTTTTTTATGAAGATGATATTTTTATCATACAAACTTCAAATAGCAAAATTAAAGCAAAAAAAGTAGTAGTTGCAAGTGGAGGTTTATCTTATGCTTCTTTAAATGCAAGCTCTATTGCTTATGATATTGCAAAGAAATTTGGACACAATATAACAAAACTTGACCCTGCTTTAGTTGGATTTACTGTGCAAAAAGAACAGTTTTGGTTTAAAAAATTAAGTGGTTTATCAATTATGGTAAAAGCAAAAGTTGAGAATAAAAGTTTTTATGGTTCTTTACTTTTTGCACATAAAGGTTGTTCTGGGCCTGTTATTTTAAATAGTTCTTTGTATTGGAAAAAGGGTAAGATAGTTTTTGATTTTTTACCAAAACAAAACTATAAAAATCTTTTAAAATCTAATGCCTTAATAAGCTCAAGATTACCCCTGCCAAAAAGATTTGTACAAGAGTTTTTAAACTCAATAAATATAATTGATAAACCTTGTAGCAGTTTAACTAAGCAAGAGTTACAAGCTTTAAGTGTAATTCATAATTATGAATTCTCACCTGCTGGGAACTTTGGATATACAAAAGCAGAAGTTACAAAAGGTGGAGTTTGTACTGATGAAATTGATGTAAATTCAATGGAAAGTTTAAAACAAAAAAATCTTTATTTTTTAGGAGAATGCTTGGATGTAACAGGAGAACTTGGAGGTTATAACTTTCAATTTGCTTTCTCTTCTGCCATGAAGTGCTTAAATAATTTATAACAAAAAATTATAAAAAAATTACTTTTTACATAAATGAGAATTATTTTTATAATTCATTTACCCATTTTTGGATAATATTTTATATTATAAGTAAACAGGAAGGTTATAAATAATGTTTTTTTCTAAAAAAAGGCTTCAAGAAGAGATAGACTCTTTACACTCCCAAGTTAAAAATCTAAAAACAAAGTTAAATGCAAAAGACTCTTTAATAGAAGAGTTAAATAGCAAACTACAAGAAAGTGAAATTCAAAAACAAGATTGTAAAAGGTATGAGTATGAAATAGAGTTATTTCATCAAATAGCAGCAACTTCTCAAGAAGAAGGGCTTGTAGTTTTTGATAAAAATAGAGATTTATATTTTGCAAATGATTTAGCAAAAGTAAATATAAAAGATTTTAGTTTAGTTTTAAATGCTGTTGAAAATGGTAGCGAAACATTAATCATGGATGATTGTGAAGCTAAAATAGTAAGAAAGAATTTTGATGGATTTATTATTGTTTCTTTAAAAAGAACATCAATTCATGATAATAAAGATGGTGGCTTACTTCAAAGACATAATAAAAATATGACTAACTCTTTAAATGATACACAAACAACTTATTTATCACTACTTGAAGAGTTACAATCTATGATGAAAGAGTCAAAAGAGACTGCAAATGGTTCTACTGAAGGACTAAATCTTACACAAGAGATTGTCGAAGATACTGATAATTTAAAACACCAAATTGAAATTGAAAATGAAGTTGTTACTACATTAGTTGATAAAAGTAAAGATATATCTCAAGTTATTACACTTATTCAAGAAATAGCATTTCAAACAAATATTTTAAGTTTAAATGCAGCAGTAGAAGCAGCAACAGCAGGAGAAGCTGGAAAAGGTTTTGCAGTAGTTGCTCAAGAAGTTAGAAATCTAGCAACAAGAAGTGCTGATGCAGCAACACAAATTAAAGATGTTGTTGATTCTATTCAGCTTGAAACGGAAAAAATCAAAGATAGTTCAGAAGTTGTGTCAAGTGTAGTTGTTCAAACAAAAAATAGAGTAGATGTCTTAAAAAAACTTATGACAACTTTCCAAAAAAATTCAAATAGGTCAGTTTATGAAGTAGAGAGTATCTCTAATAAGATATTTATCAATCTTGCAAAACTAGACCATGTTATTTATAAAAATAATTTGTATCAATTAATTTTTGGAAGTGACCACAACTTTAAAGCAGTAGACCATCACAATTGTAGATTAGGTAAATGGTATGATAATGGATTAGGAAGACAAGAGTTTAGTTTTGTTCCATCTTATCGATATTTAGAAAAACATCACCATATTGTACACCATGAAGCAAATCTTTTAGCAAAAGAGTGTTCAGGAAATGCAATTGCTTGTTCAAAGCAGTTAATAGAAGATAAAATTGCTTTAGTTGAAGAAGCTAGTGAACAAGTATTTTATTATTTAGATAATATTTTAGAAGAAAAAAATGAGGCTGTAATGAAAGAGGCAGCAAAAGAGTTATTTAATTAAAGGAATTAATTATGAAAGAAAGTTATAAAATTGCAATAATAGATGATGAAACAGAGATTTTAAATATGTTAAGTAGATTTTTAAATAGAAGTGGAAAATATAGTGTATCTACTTTTTCAAATCCTGTAATAGCTTTAGATTCTATAAAAAATGAATCATATGATTTGATTTTATTGGATATTATGATGCCTCAAATGAATGGACTTGATGCTTTAGAAAAAATAATGAATATAAATGAAGAACAAAAAGTTGTAATGATGACTGCTTATTCAACTCTTGATAAAGTTTTAAAATCACATAAACAAGGTGCTACAAATTATGTGATGAAACCTTTTGATTCTTTACAAGCTTTAGATAATAAAATTATTGAAGTATTAAAGTCATAAAATGATAGATAAAAGCCTGTTTGTAAAGTATATTTTAACTCTTTTTATACTTGTTCTTATAACAGGCTCTTTTATAAATAGTTTGAAAAAAAAGCAGATTGATTCTATTGTAAAAAGTGATATAAACAGGGTAAAACAGTATTATAAAAGTGCATATAATCAAAGTAAAAATATCTCTGATTTAATATTTTTTAATAATCTTTTATATGATAAAAAGCTTATAAAGATTTTTAAAAACTCTTTAGATAATAGCTTTAAAGCAAAACAAGAACTTTTTGCTTATTTAGAAAATAAGTTTTACTATTTTAAATCTTTTGGAGTAAATCAAATAAACTTCTATCTTCCCAATAATAAAACTTTTTTAAGATTAGGAAATAAAATTAAAGATTTAGATGAAAACTATACAAAAAATAGTTTAATTTATGTAAATTCAACACTTAAAGAGATAGATGGAATACAAATAAATGCACAAAATCCTTCTTTGAGGTTTCTAAAGCCTTTACTTGATGAGAATTTAAATCATTTAGCAACCATAGAGCTTGGGATAAGTTTTGATTTTATTAGCACTTCTATTCAAAGAAGTCTTGATTATAAGGTATTTTTTCTATATAAAAAAGAGTTAGTTAAAAAAGATATTTTTAAAAGTGAACAAAAAAAATTTGAAGATTTTATACTTAATGATGAGTATCAAATACAAAATAATATTTTTAAACTTTTTAAATATAGACAAGATTTATTTAATGCCTTATCAAAAAAGAATTTAGAAATTAAAAAACAAATGAGAAAAAATGAAGAGTTTGGGTTTGTTTTTACTTATAAAAATAAAACAGTTCCTTTTGTTTTTATACCTTTAAGAAATAGTTTAACAAAACAAGTAACTAGTTATATTGTTGCTTATAATAGTGTTGAAAAAAGTGTAGAAGAAGCTATTGCTTTATTTGATAAAATTTTTATTTTAATGGCTATTTTTTATTTAATTTTTGCTGTGACTTTATATGCCTATTTATATACTAAGCATAAAAAAAGTATTGTAAATAAAAGATACGATGATTTGATTAATGCAATTGATAAGTATGTAATAATGGCTGAAACAAATAGAAATGGCTTTATTACTTATGTAACAAAAGCATTTTGTGATATTTCTGGATATAAAAAAAGTGAGCTTGTTGGCAAAAATATAAATATATTAAGGCATCCAGATATCTCTAAGAAATTTTTTCAAGATATGTGGGATAATTTAAAAAGAGATGGTAAATGGGAAGGTGAAATAAAAAATATTGATAAAAATGGAAATTCATATTGGGTAAAAGGAACAATATTCCCAAGGTACAATTTAAATAAAAAAATAATTGGATATAGCTCAATTAGAGTAAATATAACAGATGCAAAACAGTTAGAGAAGATAAATACTATTTTAAAAGAGGATTTATCAAATAAATTAACTGAATTAAAGTATAAAGATGAAAACTTTGAAGATAAAACAAAAGTTTTATTAATGGGAAAAGTTTTAGATATAGTTTCTCATCAATGGAAACAGCCTATTTCAAAGATTACAATTCAACTTGCACTTTTAAATGCACGATTAAATGAAAAGAGTATAAATAAGCAAATACTTAAAGCAGTTCATGATAAAATTGAGTATGAATTAAAAAGTTTATCTATAACATTAAATGAGTTTAAAAGTCTATTTAATAAAAATACTAAATCAGATAAATATAATGTTTATGAAGCTATAAAAGAGTCAATATCTTCAGTTAAAAATGAATCATTAAGTAATGTAAAAATATATTCGCAAACTAAAAAAGATATTTTTTGTTTTGGTAACTTCAATGAAATAAAGCAAATAGTTTCAAATATCTTAAAAAGTATCATAGAAAAGAATAGTATTGAACAAAGCTGTACTTACAATATAAAATTATCAATTTTAGAAGAAAATAGTGAAGTTATTATTAAAATCACCCATGATTTAAAAGGTGCAAAAGTTAAAGATATTCAAGAATTAATAAATAGTGATATTATTAAAAGTGATATGGAAAATGAAGATATGAGTCTTTATGTTGCAAAACTTTTAATTGAAAAAAGTGGTGCAAAGATATGGTTTGATGTAAATGAATATGAAACAAACTTTTTTATAAAATTAGTTTCAATAGATAGAAGAAAAAGCAAAAGAGTCTAGTTATGAAAATACCTTTTTATATGAAAATATTTTTAGCTTTTGTACTTTTTTCTTCTATTCTTTTTGCACTATTTATCTTCTTATTTAAAGATTTTTACGAAAAAGAATTGATTTTAAAACAAAGAGATAGTATTGAAAAGATATTATCGTATAAAAGTAATTTAATTGATGAATACACAAATGAAATAAATGAAAAATTAAAGGCTTTACATAAGATTATTAAAAGTAAGAATCTAAAAAACAATAATGAAATCACTAGGCTTTTTTCACTTATAATGGAATCAAATAAAGATATTTTAAGTATGAAATATCTATCTTTAACTGGAAAAGAGATAGCAAGGGTTGATTTTAAAAATGAAAAATTAAAAATTATTGAGTCTAAAAGCCTTCAAGACAGTACAAGTAGAAGTTATTTTAAAGATATTAGGATACTAAAAAACAATCAAATTTGGTACTCAAGCTTTGATATATATAAACAAAAAGGTGAGATAGTTAAACCTTTGAAGTATGTACTAAGAGTCGTATTAAGAGTAGATAATGGTTTTTTAATGGTACTTTTAGATGCAAAATCTTTACTTTTCAAAATACAAAACTCTTATGAAGATTCGCTTTTTGTAATTGATAAAGATGGATATTATTTAATAAAAGAAGAAAAAAAACTTAGTTGGTCAAAATATTTTGATTCAAATATGACTATACAAAAAGATTATGAAACTTATTTTCAAGATATTTTAGAAAAAAACTCAGTTAGTTCTAATAGTTTTGTATCTAAAAGAGTATATTTATCAAGTAAAGAGTATATAATTTTACTTTTTAATATAAATGAACTTGAAAAAAAGAACTCTTTAAACTCTTTTGAGAACTATGTTTATACTATATTTATTGTTGGAATAGGAATTACTCTTTTACTCTCTTTACTTTTTGCAGAGCCCATTGCAAAACTCAATAGAAAAACTGAACAAAAAAATAGAGCTTTAGATATGAGCATAAAAAAGAGTTCACAAGAACTTCAAGAGAGTTTAAACATAATTAATAAACATGTAATTTTTTTAAAACTTGATAAAGATGGAATTATTTTAGATGTAAGTAAAGCATTTTGTGAAGTTTCAGGTTTTATAAAAGAAGAACTCTTAGGGCATCATCACAAAATTTTAATGCATCCAGATATGAGTGATAAGAAGTATGAAGAAGTTTGGAGTTATTTAAAGCAAGGTAAGAGCTATATTGCAGAGTTTAAAAGTATGAAAAAAGATGGTGGCTTTTATTGGGTTGAGTCTTATATTGAACCTGTATATGATTCTAATTCTAATCTTGTAGGTTATACTTCTATTAGAAATAATATAACAGATAAAAAACTTATTGAGTATTTGTATGATGATTTGAACAATCAAGTTTTACAATATAATGCCATTTTTGAAAATGCAAATAGTGGTATAGGTCTTATTGATTTAAAAGGCAATTTTCAAAAAGTTAATTCAATGTTTACAAAACTTTTAGGATATTCAAATGAAGAACTTTTAAAAAGTAGTTGTTTTGATATTATAAAAAAAGAGTCTAAACAGCTCCTTGCTAAAATATTTAAAGAGGCAAATGAAATTGGTTTTATCTCTAATATTGAAAAAATATTTATACATAAAAATGGACACTTTATTCATCTTGAATTATCATTAAATTTACTTCCAAATAAAAAGAGTTTTGTTGTCGTTGTAAGTTCACTTGAAGATAAAAGAAAACTACAAGAGCTAAATCAAAATCTTGAGCAAAAAATCAAGCAAGAGGTTCAAAAAAGTAGGTATAAAGATAAGATACATCAAGAAGAGCAAATTAAAAATATTAAACTTACTTCAATTGGTTCTTTAGCTGCTGGTATTACTCATGAAATTAATACTCCACTTACTTATATTAAAGGTAATTTTGAGATGATGGGGTATGATATACAAGATTTACCCAATAGTGAGATAAAAAATAGAATGTTAGAAGATAGTCAAAAAATAAATGAAGGCTTAAATAGAATTGCAAATATTGTAGAGTCAATGAGAGAGATTTCTCAAAGCTCATCAGAGATAAAAGAAGTAACTAATATCTATTCAACACTAATTACTGCACTTACTATGGCATATAATCGTTCTAAACAAGTATCAAGAATATATTTAAATAATAAAGAGTTTAATATTGATTCTATAAATAAAAAAGAGTTTGAATTCTTTTCAAAAGTTCAAAAACAAAGAGTAGAGCAAGTTTGGATAGTTATTATAAATAATGCCTTAGATGAATTAGCAAAAATTGATGATTATGAAAAAAGAGCATTAAATATAGATATTTATGAAAAAAATAGTCATATTTATGTAGAGTTTAAAGATAATGCAGGTGGTATTGATGAATCAATTATTGATACAATATTTGAGCCTTTTGTTTCTTCAAAAGAGCATAGTGGAATAGGTGTTGGATTAAATATTTCTAAAAGAATTATTGAGCAACAAAATGGACAGATAAAAGCTTACAATAAAGGTTCTAATGCAGTTTTTGAAGTATGTTTAAAAGCTGTACTTAGTTAGTAACTTAAGTTACTAACTAAGTAGATGAATAAAGTGCATATGTTTTTGATAGTGGTCAACTATATCATTTCTAATACCATCTTTTGACCATCCCATAATATCATAATCTTGTCCACCTTCAATTAAGTGAATAACAGCACAATAATATAACTCCTCTTCACTTCTTTCTGACTCATCTTTTTCATCTTGTGCAAAACTAGGTTTTACTCTTGCTACGGTTTTAATTTCATAAATAAAATTTTTATTCTCTCCAAAGTTTCCTTCTTCTCCAAGTGTAACAATTAAAGATACTTTTCCTTTCTCTTCATTCTCAACTACTTCAACATCTAATTCATGTTTTTTAAGCTCTTGTGCCACATCAATAAGTGCTGGCTTAGCAACTTTTTGAATAAATCTTTTAACATTATTTTTAGAAGGGTAGTTTATAATATTACTTAATCTAGCATCCCAGTTGTTACTTGAAGTTGTTGCTGTAAAAGGAGCTGGATTGTATTGTAAACTCTCTTTTTTTGCTATATCAACTCTTAAAGCTTTTATTAAACCATAAGATGCAACTAATAGTACGATAGAAAAAGGTAAAGCACTGGCAATTGTCATTGTTTGAAGTGCAGCTAAACCTCCAGCTAAAATAAGAATTGAAGCAATTATTCCTTCTCCAACAGCCCAATAAACTCTTTGCCAAATTGGAGTATTGTTATTACCATTTGAACATAACATATCAATAACCATTGAACCTGAGTCAGATGAAGTAACAAAGAAAACAATTACCATAATCGTAGCAACAAATGAAGTTATACCACTTAAACTAAAGTGTTCCAAGAAAGCAAATAATGCAATTGTAACATCATTTGATACTGTTTCTCCAAGAGCTATAAATCCTTCGTTAAGAATAAGATTAATAGCTGAGTTACCAAAGAATGTCATCCACATAAGTGTAAAACCTGTTGGAACTAATAAAACCCCAAGAGTAAACTCTCTGATTGTTCTACCTCTACTAATTCTTGCAATAAAAAGACCTACAAATGGTGACCATGAAATCCACCAAGCCCAATAAAGAATTGTCCAACCACCAAGCCAATCAGTTTTTTCATAAGCAAATAGATTAAAAGTACTATTTAATAAATTTGAAGCGTAAGCTCCAATATTTTGTACATATGCTTGAAGTAAGAAAATAGTTGGACCAACAACTAAGATAAAACCAAGAAGTGCAAAAGCTAAAATAATATTTAATTCAGATAATTTCTTAATTCCTTTATCTAAACCTGTTGTAACAGAAATAGTTGCAAGTACAGTAACTCCTATAATTAAAAACACTTGTGAAGTTGTACTTACAGGAACACCCCATAAATAGTTTAGACCTGTATTTACTTGTAAAACTCCATATCCTAAAGAAGTAGCAACACCAAAAAGTGTACCAATAACTGCAAAAATATCAACAGCATGTCCAATTGGACCATATATTTTATCTCCAATAATAGGATATAAAGCAGACCTTAATGTTAAAGGCAAATTATGTCTATAACTAAAAAATGCCAAAATAATTGCAACAATTGCATAAATTGCCCAAGCATGTAAACCCCAGTGAAAAAATGTGATTTTTAAAGCTTCTCTTGCAGCTTCAACTGTACTTCCTTCACCTACTGGTGGCTTTAAAAAGTGCATTACAGGTTCTGCAACACCAAAGAACATTAACCCAATACCCATACCAGCTGAGAAAAGCATAGCAAACCAAGATATATAAGAGTAGTCTGCTGTTGAGTGGTCAGGACCTAGTTTTATATCTCCATATTTAGAAAATGCAAGATAAAAAACAGTAATTAAAATAATAGCAACTGTTAAAACATAAAACCAACTACCATTTTCTACAATTACTGATTGCATGCTTTTAAAAAATCCATCTGCAACTTTTGGAAAAACTGAAGCAAAAAATGCTAAAGCTGCAATAAGTCCAGAAGAAATAAAAAAAACATGTTTATTTAACTTTGACTTCATCAAAATCCTTTAATAAATAATTGCATTAATTTATACTTTGTATAAACTGCCTTTATATAAATTTTACACTTTATTTCTTAATTTAATGTTTAAGTTTTCATAGTGCTGTATATTAGGGCTAATACAATATAAATGTTAATTACAATACAATTTTAAAAAATATAAAAGAGAAGAATTTTTTATGAGAATAGCTTTTATTGGTGATATTGTAGGAAGACCTGGTAGAAAAATAATCAAAGAGCATTTAAAAAAAATAAATGAAGAGTTTAAAGTTGATTATGTAATAGCAAATGCGGAGAATGCTTCTCATGGGTTTGGGCTTACTACAAAAAATTGTGATGAATTATTAAAAAGTGGGATTAATATTATTACAGGAGGTAATCACTCTTTTGATAAGAAAAAAGATATGTTAGCTCTTCTTGAAACAGATTTTGTTTTAAGACCTGATAATTATCCTGAGGGTTTAGTAGGAACTGGAGTAAAAGTTGTTGAGGTTAATAGTGAAAAACTTGCTATTATAAACTTAATGGGACAGTTTGCAATGCCTACTGTTGAGAATCCTTTTAATTGGGCAAAAAGAGTTGTTACTTCTTTAAAAAATCAAAATATTAAAAATATTTTTGTTGATTTTCATGCAGAAGCCACAAGTGAAAAAAGAGTTATTTTTACAATGTTAAAAGGACAAGTAAGTGCTGTTTGTGGAACTCATACTCATGTAAGTACAGATGACTTGCAAATAGAAGAGGGGACAGCTTATATAACTGATATTGGATTAACAGGTTGTAGAGATAATGTAATAGGTATGGATAGTAAAGTACCTATTCAAAAAGCAACAACAGGAATTGGTGGACACTTTCAAGTACCTACGTCTTGCAAATCAATTTTACAAATGCTTGTAATTGATATAGAAGAAGGAAAAGCAATTAATGCTTTTAAAATTAAAAAATTTTGTAATAAAAAAGAGTTAATAATAACTGATGCAATCATTGAGTAATTCTTATGAACTTTTAGAGTTCTTAAAAGCTTTAAATTTAATAGCAAAAGAACCAAAATATTGGTGGCCAAGTAGTGATGAATTTGAAATAGTTGTTGGTTCGATTTTAACACAAAATACAAAATGGACTAATGTAGAAAAATCTTTAAAAAATTTAAAATCTTTAGACTATTTAAGTTTAGAAAATTTAGCAAATAGTGATATTGTTTTATTGACAAATGCAATTGCACCAAGTGGTTTTAAAAATCAAAAATCAAAAAGATTAAAACAATTGTGTTTAAATATAATTGACGAATATGGTACTTTTGAAGAGTTTAAACAAAAAGTCAACTCCTCTTGGCTTCTTTCTCAAAAAGGAATTGGACAAGAAACAAAAGATGCAATTTTATGTTATGCTTGTAAACAAGAGTATATGGTAGTTGATAAATATACAGCAAGACTACTTGGTCGTTTTGGTTATGAATTTGATTCATATGATGATATACAGACATGGTTAGTATATGGAATTAATGAAAATTACGATAAAATAGTCAAGCTTTATGGCTATGAAATCTCTTTAAATGAAATATATTGTAGGTTTCATGGCAAAATTGTCGAATTTATGAAACGCAATCCAAAGGATTAATTGATGATTATAATTCCACAAACAAAAGGTGGAGTAGGAAAATCTACTGTTGCTATGCAAGTTATTGCTCCATACCTTTATAAAAAACATGGTAAAAAAATCAGATATATAGAAATAGATGACGAAAATAATGATAGTAGGTCTTTTACAAGAACAGAGATAGTTGAAAAACAGATGTTAAGAACAAATAAGTTATCAGACTTAGATGAGCTTATTTTAATGGATGACAATCATGAGATTATAGTTGATGTGGGTGGAAACAAAACATCATCTTTAGTATTAGAAGAGATTAAAAAAGTTGGTTCTTTTGGTAATGTTAAGTGGATTATCCCTTTAGGAGATGGAGAGCTTGACGGTAAAAATGCAATTGCAACTATGAAAAAGATTAAAAAAATAGAGAGTAATCCAGAGCAAAATATGATATTTGCTTTAAACAGAGCAATATCTATGGAGCCAGATTATATAGAAGAGCAATTTATTAACTTTTTTGGACATAAATATTTAGAAAGTAACTCAGCGCTATATGATTTTGTTAAAAATCCAAAATATTTCCCTGTAAAAAATGATAAAATTATCACAATGAGTAGATATTTAGGAAGTACAGTTTGGGAAATGGCTTACAACAATACAGATTTTGCTGCAAAAGCAATAAAAGCAAAAGAGTTAGGTGATGTTGAAGGGGCTAGAAAATATCTATTTTTTAGAAGAATTCAAACGGAAGCTAAAGATTATGTGCTTGGTGTATTAAATAGAATCTTTCATGATTTAGATAGATGGATAGAAATTAAAAAATGAGTGAAATGAGCTTTAAACAAGCCAAAGAGATAGTAGAAAGGCTTGAGTTTTCTGAATTAGCACTTAGAAAATCATTTAAAGATATAAATACATCTACAAAGACTTTAAAAGAGTCATCAACTGCTTTAGAAAAGTCTTTAGAAAAACAAAAACAAGTATTAACACAAATACCAAAAATGAATACAAAAATCAATATTTTAAGATCACTAATAATGATAAATATTGGTTTTATTTTGGGAATATTTGTAGGAAAATTTTTATTATAATTTAGGAAAATATATGGGTAAACAAGAAAAAATTGTATCAATGTTCAATGACATTTCAGGTAAATATGATATTGCAAATAGAGTTCTTAGTATGGGAATTGATAAAAGTTGGAGAAATAAAGCTTGTAAATTAGCATTTGATTTTTATGGTAAAAATAGAATTGAAAAAATTGCTGATGTTGCATGCGGAACTGGAGATATGATTGATTTTTGGTTAAAAATTGCCAAACAAAATAGAATTGAAGTTGAGAATATAGTAGGAATTGACCCTAGTGTTGGAATGATGGACGTAGCAAAAAAGAAGCTTCCTGAAGTTGAATTTATAGAAGCAGGAGCTGCTAATATGCCACTTGAAAGTGAATCTACGGATATTATTTCTATCTCTTATGGTATTAGAAATGTAGTACAAAGACAAGAGGCTTTTTATGAATTTGCAAGGGTTTTAAAAACAAATGGACTTGTAGTAATTAGTGAATTTACAAAAAATGAAAAAAATTCACCTATTGATTACTTGACAGATTTTTATATGAATAAAATTTTACCTACTCTTGGTGGAATGATTACTAAAAATAAAGAGGCTTATACATACTTACCAAACTCAATTGATGAGTTTTTAACAACAGATAATCTTTGTAAAGAGTTAAAAGAGGCTGGATTAGAGCCAATTTATACAAAAGCTTTTTCAATGAATATCTCAACACTAATAATAGCTAGAAAAGTTTAAAAAGGGGCGTTAAGCCCTTTTGTAAAGAGGAATAATGAACGCACCACTAACAGTTACATCACTAAATACACAAATAAAATCCCTTTTAGAAACTACTTTTTTAGAAGTTTATGTAGAAGGTGAAATTTCAAATCTAACTTATCATAGTTCAGGTCATATATATTTTTCAATAAAAGATGACAAATCAATAATCTCTTGTGTAATGTTTAGAGGAAATAGTAAATATTTAAAGTTTAAACTTGAAGTTGGACAAAAAATAAATATAAGAGGAAATCTTACTGTTTATACACCAAGGGGAAGTTATCAATTGATTTGTTCTAGAATTGAGCCATCAGGTCAAGGAGCTTTAGCTTTAGCTTATGAACAATTAAAAAAGAAGCTTCAAGAAAAAGGTTACTTTGATTCAAGAATAAAAAAAACTTTACCAAAATATCCTAAAAAGATTGCTCTTGTAACTTCACCCACAGGTGCCGCAATTGAGGATATGAAAAAAGTAGCAACAAATAGATGGCCATTAGTTGAATTTATTTTAGTTCCTACTTTAGTTCAAGGAGAAACAGCAAAAACTGATATAGTTAATTCAATACACTATGCAGATAGTTTAGCTTGTGATATTATGATTGTAGGAAGAGGTGGAGGAAGCATTGAAGATTTATGGGCTTTTAATGAAGAGATAGTTGCAAATGCAATTTTTAAAGCAACTACTCCTATAATCTCAGCTGTTGGGCATGAAGTAGATTTTTTAATATCAGATTTTGTTGCTGATGTAAGGGCGGCAACTCCATCAAATGCAATAGAAATTGCTCTTCCTGATATAAATGAGCATAGAATATATATGGATAACTTACAACAAGAGTTTGAGAATAGATTTAAAAATATTATTTTTACTAAACATCAAAATTTACTACACTTAAAAAGAATGTACGAACAAAACTCTATTGAATCAAAATTTAATTTAATAAGTGCCGAAATCAAGATGTTAAAACAGAGTTTTGATAATAGTTTTGCAAATATTTTAAACTCATTTGAAAATAATTTAAAGATGTTAAAAAACTCTTTTGAACTAAGTAATCCAAAAAATAAAGATAAAAAAGGGTTTGTTCAATTAAGTAAAGATGAAAAAATTGTTGATTTAGAAACTTTAAAGGTTCAAGACATAGTCTCTTTACAAACACCAAAATATATTGCAACAGCCAAAATAGAGGCTATTAAAAAACAATAAAGTTTAAGTTTATAATAGATAGAATATTAAAAACTTTAATTAAAGGTGCATTAATGTTTGGTTCTGTATCAAAAAAAGAGTTAAAAATAATAGATAATTATTTTGAGCAATTTGTTAATTTTGTTAAATATGAGCAGAACGACTTTAAGTATATAGAATCTACTGGAAATAGAGATATTGATGCCATGTTTAATAGATGGAATAAACTTATAAAATCTACAGATAAGCAGATTAAAGATGATATTAAAGTAATTGGAGAGATTGTATTAACTACTGATAAAGTAGAGCAAGGAATCTTTAAATGCAGGATTAAAAGTGAAACTAGTAATCCAATGGTTGCAACTTTGAAAAAAACTGTAAATAAAATGCTTGACTCTTTAGATGAGTGTATGCATAGTATCCAAGAGACTTTAGAATCATATTCAAGTAATGACTACACAAAACAAATAGATATATCACCAACACTAAAAGCAAGAATGTTATCAGTAATGAAAGGAGTAAATGCTTTAGGAGAAGCATTAGCAACAGCAGCAAAAACAAACTTGTCAAATGGACAGATGCTAGAAAGGAACTCAAATACAATGAAAAGTTCAATGAATAACCTAGCAGCAAAAGCAAATGAACAAGCAGCAAGCCTAGAACAAACAGCAGCAGCAGTAGAAGAGATAACATCAATAACAAGAAATAATGCAGATAATGCAAATA